>CAZQQR010000292.1:3882-6802 GCA_964595515.1 uncultured Pirellulaceae bacterium | reverse complement strand
TACTCTTGCCAATCACCAATGGTAATCAGCGAGAAATTCGGCTCGTCTTCGGTGATCGTATTGGTTCCACCATTGACGCTGAATGCGACGACTTGGCCAAAACCCGCGACGGTGTGAACGTAGTCTGGCCCGCCGTCCAACGAAAATTGATCGGCGATCGCCGACGCGGAATCATCACCTTCGCTATCACGAAACGTAACTGAGTCCGCGGCGTCACCGGTGAGAATTGTATTTTTCACATCGAAAATGGTGTAACGCAAACGGTCGGCGTCGTAAATCAAAGTCCGATCAGGATTGATGTTCAGATAGTCGTCGGATTCGTTCGCTGTGCTGTCGAAGTAGATTGGATTCGAGTTTGCTTGCTTTTCCCGAATGACCGTAAAGGCGAGATCATGAAAGTGAAATGAGTTCGTTTCATTTTCGAAACTGGCTGAATCGGCAGTAAGGTCCATCGTTCGGACTGCCACGCTTGGAACACAAGAAAACCAATCTTCGCCTTCTGTCGAATAGAAATGACTTTCTTTGAAGTTCGTGATCCGGCGAAGCTTATCGGCTTGCCGCACATTCACGTAATTTGAGATAGCCGAAGACACCGTGTCTGTTTCTGGCGAGTCGAACAGATTCGCCGTGTCATCACCCTGAGTAGAAATTCCATAAACCGTTTGGAAATTCCTAGCGACCAATTCCGATCCATTAATTTCCATGGTTGTTTTATCGGGATAAGAATTGAGCGTGTCGTCGCCAACGCTATCCAGAACAGCGACAGTGTCCAAATTCGAACCAGCGACAGCTTCAACAGATTCAAAACCATCATGGTAAATTGAAAACGGTTGCCCGATAAATGTCATGCGTTCAGGACGCATCACAAAACGTTGGAATTCAGCGCTGCCCGTGACGACCAGTGTGTCGTCTCCTGCTCCTCCATCAAGCCGAAACGTGGTGACGTTAGTGTCTGCCGGAAAAGGCGATACCGTTCCATTGATTTTTAGCATTTCAGGACTAGAAAAGTCGTACTCAAACAAATCATCGCCTGACGTTCCGTAAATCATCAGTGTGCCGGGAGCTCGGCCTGCCAAGGACAGCTCGACATTCTGCGTTCCCGTTCCGGGTTCGACTCTTACCAAGTGATAATTGACCACGTTGGATGGTTTGACGGTTGTCTTAATGAGGTAATTGCCATGAAAACCCCGGAACTCTAGCGAACTGTTTTCAGATGAAGCTGACGCGGATACGTTCGTCGTCCACTCTTCGATCAAATCAAAATACTGCTGACCCGCTTCGTTGATTGTCCAGTCGAGGTCGACCAAATGTGCATCGTCGAGCCAATGGGTGGCTTCCCAGAACCCCCACATGATAATTCCGCTGGTCTCGGGAACACTGAACGCGTAGCGGTAAAAGATCTCCAATGCCTTCGCACGTTCAGCGACATCTGGATTGACCACGTCGAATTCCGAAAACCAAATCTCTGGACCAAGGTCCGTTAATTTCGAAAGCGCAATCTCCATGGCTTTGGGTGAAACCCAGCCTTCGAAAAAGTGTGATTGAAGACCAATTCCTCCGACGTTTGCGCCGCCAGCTTGCAAACCCTGAATCATCTCGCGATAAGCCTGAGATTCAGCCGCTCCGTTGATGACGTTAACCTCGTTGGTGAACAGTTTGACTTTGGGGTCGGCTGATTGGGCGGCGTCAAACATTTGCACGCGAATCGCGTCCCCCAACCGATCTTTAAAAAACGAGTTCCTGAGTTGTTCGTTGTTGACGTCCCAATGGGGTAGTTGACCGGCATAGCGGGAAACTACATCTTCGATTCGCTGCTCCAAATTGGTTTGGATCTCTATGTCCGTCAGTTCGGGAATCCAGGACGGAATAAAAGTCGGATCGCCCCATGCGAGTGCGTGTCCTCGGAGCTGGATCCCGTTCTGCTGCGCGAACTCAACGGTAGCATCCGCCAAATCGTAATTCGGTTCGCCCTGCGTATTTTCCACGGCCTTCCATTGGGCGAACCACTCGATGGTAGCCCAAGCAAAATTGTTCTTGAAGAAATCTGCATAGACCGGATCGGTAGTAAAAACATCGTTCAGTGTCGATCCAAATCCAAAATGATGTCCGACTTGTTCGACTTCAATTTCAACATTGGAAACTGGATCGCCTGAAAGGTTTCTGAATTGAAGCTCCACGTCACGTTTTCGATGAAGCTCGATTCGTGCGTTAGCTGCTGCTCGCCAGTCGTTTTCGGTGATCGTCAGTGAGTCGACTAGAAAATCGAATTCACGAGGATCTTTCGCATCCCCGTTTACGAAAAAAAGCAAATTGTCGAGGTCACCATTCACCATCAACTGAAATCCGCCCTCAAGCAACGTCCACTCAGAGTCAGAAGCTTTGACACCACCTATTTTCAGTGAACGTTCGCCACGATCATCTGTTTGTTGGATTTCAAGACGGAGTTCACCGGATGGAACATCAAGAAGTTTTACCCAACATTGAAAATGGTAGTCCGTTCCGACTTGCAAATCGCCATTCAGATCTTGAGCCAATCCGTTCCAGTAGGCAGTCCGACCGGAAACCTTTGCCGCGTTTCCAGATTGATAAAAATCAGCCGAAACTGACTCGATTAGCGCACCACCATGCCCGTACCACCAATTAGTACCATCATCCAACTCACCGTTTTGCAGTTGAGCAGTCGCATTGGAGCAAAGACCGCCAACGCAGATGAGCGTAAGTATCAGGCAGCCAAGAGATCGCGGGCGAAAAACGTTGGAGAGATCATCCACTGGTGGAATCATGCTGATGGAAATTCAAAGTTGGCGAACGAAAACGCCATTAACTTACACTTGAAAACAAATTTTGTGCAGCCGTTGAGTGGGGAACCAAGTCGAGAAACAACTCACCCATTCTTTCGAGGGAGCGTTTTCATAGAACA
>CAZQQR010000292.1:0-3782 GCA_964595515.1 uncultured Pirellulaceae bacterium | reverse complement strand
TCGTTCCCTAGAATTCGCTCGTAAACCTGTAGCAGAAGTCGTCAAGACTTTTGATCGGATCCAAAATCGGATCATTTCAAGACGGACCTTTGTAGAAAAATGCGGAAACGAACAAGAACGAACGACGGAACTTTTGACAAGTTCCGCTACGAGTCTAACGAAGGAACTGACTTTTGCCGAAACGGACTCAATCAGTCTTTCCGGCGTCGTTCCAATTCGATCTCTCGTTCGAGAGAACCGAACGCCAAATTCGTCTCGATCAATCGACCTTTGCGATCAATCAAAGCAACCATTGGCTCGGTCGAGACACCTAATTGGTGTGACAACTCGCTGTATTCGACACCGCCAGGGCTATGAAGATGAATCCATTTCATCTTGCTGCCCTTGGTTTGCATGTAGTCTCTGAACTTTTTGGTGGAGGCCGCAACGTCAACGCCTTCTTCGGTAACTACGCCTTCGATATTACAGCTGACGATGACAACATCATCACCGAATTTTTCGGCGACTTTTACAAGGTCATCAATACCGTCATCACACCAGGTTTGCCAAAAATGCAAAATGACGATCTTGCCTTGCTTGCTTCGCAGTTCAAACGGTTGACCCCTGGTTGTTTTGCCAACAAATGGAAACGTCTTTCCTGAAGCGTTGAGGCGGACGATTGCTCCAGCAGATCGTTTTCCAAAACGAGTAGCTGGGAAAGCTCGCTTGCAGCGATCGTACCACTCTAGTGATTTGGAAGAATCATCTGGATCGCTTACCTCGTAGCTGACTGCGATCTGAACCAAGGCCTTTGGTGTGTATTTACTTTTGGGATATTTCTGAACAAAGCTCTTTAGCTGCACGATCAATTTTTGATGAGCTTTTTCGCGTTCTTGACGACCAAGGTTCATGTTGGCCCAGCCATACTCAGCAAAAATGGCTCGCCAAACGACATAGTCGATTGCTACCTGATTTGGATTGGCTTTGGCGTAATCATTGAGATATTTGACACCGCCCTCGAAACGATCGCCCTGATAAGCACTGGCGACTGCATCGGCAAAAGTCTCGACCCATTGGGTTCTGTTCTTTTCGTCCTTGGTTGCAGTTACAAACTTTTTAAGAATCTCAGATTTGACTTTCTCCAAACGCTCGGCTTCGGCGGGTTTGGTGGCGTCCTTTAATTTGGTTTCGACGTCGGCAAGCTGTTCGTGCAACTGAACAAGTTCTTTGTTGATTGGGCTGGCGGATTCAACTCCGAAATCTGGAAGCGGGAAAAACGCGCCCCCGTTGTTGAGAGCTTTACCGTCGTAGACTTCTGGCAACTCAATCAATCTCCAAACGTCACCTACCTTGACCATCGATCCAATCGCGAGTTGCTCGGCGGAACTACCATCACTGTTTTCGTAAAAACCTGCGCCGTGGTTGTAAATGGAAAGATCGGTGCCGCCATTTTGACCAGCTGGCATCATCGAAGGCCAGCCATTACCAGCGTAAACCCATTTCGATTTCGAGCTGATTGACTTTTGAGCTCGTGACATAGTCAAAAAGTTTGACCGAGCTTTCGTCCAGCGTTCCTTGATATCGGAAGCGATTTCCGAATTCAATTTCAACGCTGAAAATTCCGCTGGCGTGATTAAGAGACGGTTAAAGCGATCTTGGTCACGATTCTTGATCGCTTGGAAACACTCATAGGCGACTTCTTCGGCCGAGATGACTTTCCACGAATCAATGATTCCATTTTGATCGTTGTCGATTCCCCATCTCGTTCCGGCTTCTCCGATCCATCGATACTGATCGGTTTTTCCGTCATAGTTAATGTCAACGTCTCGGTAGACTTCCTGGCCATGGTCGTAGTACGACCATTGGTCAAGCTTGCCATCTTTGTTGTTGTCGATAAACCGGCGGAGTAAACGGCCGCTGGAGTGATGGACTACAAAACCGGAGGGGTCCTTGGTTTGAGTGAACTTGCAATCCTTAAGGACTGCGACGCCAGGTTTCTCATAGTCGACAGTTTGTTTTGGCGTAATCGACATGGCTTGCGAAAGCCCCTGAGCCGACGCCGTATTACCAGTCATCGTCGCAATCGCCAAAATGAAGCTGGCTGCGATGCCGGCTCGTACGAGTAAGTTGAGTTGTCGAAAAGTCATGACAGAAACCTGTTTCAAAAATCTTGGTTAAACCAACTCTCGGTGTGAGCTAGTTTTATGTTTGGGGGGCGAATCGCACGAACTTCACTCGAAGCCTGCAGTCGTATCGGCTAATCAATCTTGCCAATTGAAAACTGATGATCCTTTGATAAAAGTTACCGCTTTGTTTCGGATCCTTAAAGGTATGGTGTCGCTATTTGAATCGTTTTGAAAGTGCCGTTTGGTAGTTTGTGAGGTTTAAGCAATTCATGTGAGATCAATAGGCAAGACTTTCGGATGAATCGGCTGATTGCAGCTCAATGATCGCGATGGTCTTACCGATGCTGTAATGGAGCTCTGGGAGCAGATCATTGAACGGCTGGCCGCAGTGAGGCGGTGGAGTTGGATGCCCAAGCTGTTTCAGGAGGCTTCGGAATGCGATTGAGCGTCTAAGTGTCGCAGAAGTTTGCTATGTTCGCGAATCAAAGGAAACTTGGTATCCACGGTGGGATTTTGAGGTCCACACGAATGTTCTGAATACGGTTTGACACATTCGGCGGAGTTCCTAGAATGTCCGTTTCCTTACGACGGAAGTATGTCAAAAAGGGATATTTACTGAACCTTGGAAGGTCATCCGATCTCCATATTCAAATGAGGGCGTGTAGCTCAGCTGGTTAGAGCGCGTCGCTGATAACGACGAGGTCCCAGATTCGAATTCTGGCACGCCCACTTAAAAAATTTAGATTGCAACACAAAACGGGGACGTAGCTCAATTGGAAGAGCACCAGCTTTGCAAGCTGGGGGTTGTCGGTTCGAGCCCGATCGTCTCCACTTTGGCCCATCTTCGGATGGGCTTTTTTTATGGACTAACCTCAGGAGCTCGGATTCTAAAAGTGCAGATTCTAAGTCTCCATTTGTGGAATCTTCAAGCGTCCGCCAAATGCACGCCGTACAATTTGTTGAACGCAGTAACAACATGTTCATCAATGATGGCGACTCGTGACATTTGATCCTTATTTAAAATGGCTGGGCGTTCGAGAAAAACACCCCACTCATTATCGTTTGCTCGGTCTCGACAACTATGAAGCAGATCGAACAGTCATCCAAAATGCCGCTGATCGGCAGATGGCTCATGTGCGATCCTTTCAATTGGGGCCCAACGGGGATTTGTGCCAGGACGTTTTGAATCGGCTGGCCAAAGCTCGGTCCGTTTTGCTTAAACCAGAGCTGAAAGATAAGTACGATTCGGCGCTACGTCAGCGGCTGAAACCTGCGGCGGTTTGTGAACTCAAAGCCCCACAAATTCCAAAAGCCTCAACCGTTGAATTCAACGAAATCAAAAGTGACGCTGCCAAGTCGGCCAGCGTAAGCCAAAGTTCTGCTAGACGTCCAAGGCACCTTTTGATCGGCGGATTGGTTTTGGTGGCTTTGCCAATCCTCGCGCTAGGCGGGTGGTGGATGACACAAGTCCTTGTTCCTTCATCGAATCCCGTTGCCAAAGTCGATCCCGCCAAAACAGTTCCTTCAAAAATTTCTGACGCAGCAAATGGGCGGCCTGAAAAAGGCGGCGGAGCATCGAGGCGCGAAAACCTCGACACTTCGCCGTCGATTGCATCGCGCAAAGATTCATCGCTTGAGAACCAAGCGAATCCCATTGGTCAAAACGTTCCAGCGGCA
>CAZQQR010000291.1:5383-6837 GCA_964595515.1 uncultured Pirellulaceae bacterium | reverse complement strand
GCGACACGTTGGCTTCAACACCATCGCTTCGATACAACTGACTTTTGGCACTAATACCTTGGCGTCGTCGTCAACTTTTCGCCCAGATTGGAATTACTAAACAAGTCATCCATCTGTGTTTGCACAACCCTGATTAAAAGCATCCGGTGCAGCGCATGATATGGCTTCTTTTCGACCCCTAACGCCTCCTCACCCACCCCGAACATCACTTTCCCAACATCGCCAACGTCTGAAGTCGGGGCAAGCACGATGGATTCGCCTGATCGTAGCGTCACATCCAACTTGAGTTCATCAACGGGCGTCACGGATTGGCTTTCTTCAACCAAGAAAGATCGCTCTGCAACTCCGATTCTCGTTCGCGATTGACCATGGTGAATTTCTGGACGCAGCACTAAACGAACCGAACCGTCGCCTTGGGGATAAGTCGTCACCGTCATCACGCCAAGCACTGATTTTGCCGACCCAACCGTTTGCTTGGTTCCACTGCGAACAACCCAACTGATTTCGGGGTGCACAGCAGACGTCTGAATTGGATGCCCCTGCCCTTCCCGATTAGAAATCCTGGCGTGCTCAATCATCCTGCTGGGTGATTTCAACAAACCCTTTGCGTGCAGCTGTTTTTCGAAACTTGACAACGTCTCCACGTCAATGACGCGGTCACCAACAATCTCGTGGAACATGCTTGGCGGATGAGAAGCCATCACCGCCGCTCGAATACCGTTCTGATCAAGCCGTTGACGGACAGCCAACGGAAGCTCTTGTGAATCCAACAGATTCCAAAACGATTCGAACAACTCAGCTTGGTCAGAATCGATTTGGGCAACCGCCAATTCCAGTCCCACAGCATCTGGTGCAATTCGGGTTTTGGGAAAAGCGAGCGAGGTTTGATTGTCGACCTGTTTCCATTGCGAACACCCAAGCGTTGCAATCAACAACGTCGGAAGAAAAAGTGTCAGCAAACGACGGATTTCAGGAAGCAATCTTTTCACGGGTTTGAATAAGATGAAACAAGAAAACGCGTGCATAGCGGCGAAAACGCTTGCATACCCGGTAGTAGTTAACGGTCTCCCGACAAACGATCAAGACAGATCGGTCTCAAAATGTACTTTTGAGAAATTTCGTTCCAAGATTTAGAAAACTGCAGCGAATTGCCACCTTGAGTTCAAATTCAAGATAGCCGGAGCGTCAAAAATGCTTGCACAATCGTCCAATTCGCTTTTCCAATTACTTGAATCAATCGACCGCGATGCGCTTGCTGTGATCTTTATTCTGGCAACGATCGGGACGTTCTTTGCCGTCATTTTCATCGTTGGATTTACGATGTCGACCGTCAAATCGATTACGACAACCAGAATGACTCAAACGATGATTCGCGAACTATTGAATAAGGGCTACTCAGTCGACGACGTCGAGCGATTGGTCTACGGGGCACCGCTCACTCAAAAAGTCAAAAA
>CAZQQR010000291.1:1971-5283 GCA_964595515.1 uncultured Pirellulaceae bacterium | reverse complement strand
GGGATGATACAATGTTTCGGTCACATAATTGATTCGAAACATGGCCATGAAAAAATTCTTTGCAGTGATCGCTTGCGTGATCACATCAGCGTTTTCGTCACCAGAAACTTTGGCGACTCCGACATCTGATGACAATGTTAAACAGCCCAATGTGCTGTTCATTCTGACCGATGACCAACGGTACGACGCGCTCAGCTGCATGGGTCATCCTCACTTGAAAACGCCGCACGTTGACCGGTTGGCGACCGAAGGCCTCTTGTTCAAGAATCACTTTTGCACAACCAGTCTTTGCTCACCCAGTCGTGCATCAATTCTCAGCGGTTTGTACGCGCACTCCCACGGCGTTTCCAACAACTTTACTGAGTATCCTGCGGAGATGATCAGCTTTCCATTGCGACTTCAGAAATCTGGTTACGAAACGGCTTACGTTGGTAAGTGGCACATGGGGGAGAAAAACGATATGCCACGCCCTGGATTTGATCACTTCGTCACTCATGCTGGCCAAGGAAAGTACTTTGACACCACATTTAACTTCAACGGTAACGACCGCCGAGTCGTCAAAGGATATTACACAACCGTCGTGACTGACATGGCGATGGACTGGATCAAGAATCGTGAAAGCGAGAAACCTTGGTGCCTGATGGTGGGCCACAAGGCACCGCACAGTTTTTACTTTCCAGAAGAAAAATACCAACACACGTTTGATGATGTTGAAATCAAGTATCCAGAAAGCGCGTTCAACCTCGACGACAAACCGGCTTGGTTTAAAAAACGACTTGATACCTGGCACGGGATTTATGGGCCACTATTCGATTGGCGAAAAGAGTTTCCAGACAAGAGCCCTGAAGCCGTCAAAGATTTTGCCAAAATGGTTCGGGCCTACTGGGGCACACTGATTTCTGTCGATGACAGCGTTGGTCGCATCTATCAATTCCTCAAAGACCGCGGCGAACTCGATAACACTTTGATCATTTTCACATCGGACAATGGCCTCCTCGAAGGAGAGCATGGCATGGTCGACAAACGGACCGGCCATGAACCATCGATTCGTGTTCCGCTCGTCGTTCGCTACCCAGAGTTGTCAGGAAAGAACACTGGCAAGGTCGTTCCGCAAATTACAGCGACCATTGATTTCGCGCCTACCATTTTGGACATCTGTGGTGCGGCTCCGCTAGAAAAAGTTCACGGGTACAGCTGGAAGCGACTCGCCAGTGGAGACAAATCCGATTGGCGGACCAGTTTTTACTACGAATACAACTACGAGCATCAATTCCCGTACACTCCCAACGTTCGAGCGCTTCGGACTGACCGGTGGAAGTACATTCGTTACCCGCATGGGGATGGCTCGCCGGACAAACATATGGCGGAACTTTACGATTTGACTTCCGATCCTGGCGAGAGCAAGAACCTGATCAACGATCCGGCCCAATCTGAGAACGTTGCTTCGTTAAGAGCAGAACTTGATCGTTTGATTCGTGTTCACGGCGACGGAAAACCAGATACGATGCCAATGGACCAAGGCATTCAGAGCGGGCTGCCCGACAAAGACATTCGATAGCAAAATTCGCCGAGACGTTTGACAGGTATCTGAAGCATGATTCAACAGTCCCTCCGAAATCGCATTCTTACATCGATCGTATTAGTCGCGATCGCATTCAATTGTTCTATGAGCAATGCACAGCAACCGAATGTGCTGTTCATTTCAATCGATGATTTAAACGATTGGGTTGGGGTATTTGGCGGACACGATCAAGTCAAAACACCCAACCTCGATTCGTTCGCCAGAAAAGGTTCAGTCGTTTTTCAGAACGCGCATTGCCCGGGTCCAGTTTGTGGATCATCACGCTCTGCTTTGCTTTCCGGATTCATGCCGCACACAACCGGAATCTATGGCAACGGCCAAAACATGCGAGATAGCGGGTTGATCCAGCAACATGCGACACTCCCGGAATACTTTTCGAAACACGGGTACCATTCACTTTCCAGCGGGAAGATCTTTCACAAACACGCGGATAAAAATGGAGCCGATGTTGGCCATTGGGCTTTCGATGAATACGTCAACGTCCGAGGATCACTAGAGCCTGACAAAACCCGTTTTACTTCCCGCGACAAAAATTTGATTCACGGTAAACCGGGGCCACCCACGAAATATTCAGCTGGTGGTGGAAGTGAATTTTGCTGGGGGCCGTCCTTAAGAAAAAAAGAAGAAACTAGAGACTTCAAAACAGCACAGTGGGCGGCTGAAGAGCTATCGAAGCCACGCGAGAAACCGTTTTTTATGGCGGTCGGCCTATCCAAGCCACACCTGCCATTCGTCGTGCCACAAGAATTCTTTGACCTCTACGATCCGGCGACTTTTAAAGCTCCTCAAATCAAAGAAGATGATCTTGATGACATTTTGGTCAATGGAAAACGCCCCAAGCACAAACCAACCAACGATTACCTTTGGCTAAAGCAAAACAATTTGATTGACGAGTGCGCGTTGGCCTACGCGGCGTCTTGCAGTTACGCCGACTCGTGTTTGGGCGTAATCTTTGATGCCTTGGAAAAAAGCCCCCACAAATCCAATACGATTGTGGTCGTTTGGGGTGACCACGGTTGGCATTTGGGCGAGAAGCTCAGATACAGAAAAACAACTGGATGGTTTGAATCAACTCGAGTACCTCTGGTATTTCGCCTGCCCGACAACATTGGAGACAAAGGTCAGACTTGTGATCGACCGGTAAATCTGATTGATCTCTATCCGACGCTAGTCGAGCTTTGCGGGCTTCCTGCAAAATCTGAATTAGATGGACGGAGCTTCAAGCCGCTTTTGTTGGATCCGAATCTGGCTTGGCAACCAACGTTGACCGTATTTGGAAAAGGAAATGCCTCAATCAATGGCGAGCGGTATCACTACCTCAAATATACCGATGGCGTCGAAGAATTTTACGATCGAACAAGCGACCCAATGGAATGGGAAAATCTGATCACAAGACTGACGCCGCAACAAAGAGTAGAAAAAGAGCGATTGGAGAAACTGGTCCCGACCAAAATGATGCCTTCGGTCAAACCGTCTCCCAAGAATAAAAAAATTAGAACCCTGAACGAAAAAATCAAAGGCGAGCGACCGCTCACGAAACTCAAGTAATACCTCGTGATCGAATCACCTAAAAGTAACAGCACTTCCAATTGAGAACACCAGAACACCATGACGATCAAAAACATAACCCGTCGTTTCTTATTAAAGTTCGTTTCGATCGGTGTAACACTCGGTTTAGTTCGAAAAACAAAACCAAGTGAACATGAAACCTCCAATCAGGAAACCGAGTT
>CAZQQR010000291.1:0-1871 GCA_964595515.1 uncultured Pirellulaceae bacterium | reverse complement strand
CAGAAGGCTCAGAGCACTTCGTTCTGGAATTGTCTGGAAAACCGTCTGGCAACCAAAGTGAATTGACACTGACCGCCAAATCCCATGACGGTAAATTATTAGGCTCGATGAGCCAGCAGTTTGACGCCGATTCGCTTTTGGGCAACATTTCGATCGTCAACAACTTGGCTCCGGCTGCTCGCGGAAAAGGCAAACCGAAAACGAAGAATTCAGGTTCTCGATATCGATTCGCCGATTGGAAAGTCGGCGGTACCGCGTTCACGATTTCGAATGAAAACAAGTTCGGTCCGATTCTCTGGTCAATGTACTCACTAAGCGATTCGCGAGGCGACGATGGGTTCGTGATGAAGATCAGTGCACTTACCGGACCAATGGGTGAAAAAGACAACCAATCCGTCGAACTTCACGTTCAAAAAAATGGTAACTGGGAATCACTTGGCGAAGCCAAACTCGACACCGACGCCTGGGTCGCAACATTCCGAATCGCCAATTGGGATGAAAAAACAGAAACACCGTACAAACTCGTCTACCGAGAGAAACAGCTTGATGGATCAGAGTCTGCCAAGGAATGGACTGGCAAGATCAAAACCAACCCAGTTGGACGCCCTTTGCGAGTTGGATCACTGACTTGTCAGAAAGACTACGGATTCCCATACGCCCCCGTGGCGGACAACCTGATTCGGCTTGATCCCGACATGTTGTACTTTTCGGGGGATCAGCTTTATGAAAACCATGGAGGTTATGGTTTGATTCGCGATCCAGCTGGACCTGCGATCTTGAATTACCTTCGCAAGTATTACATGTTCGGCATGGCATTTCGGCACGCGATGAAAGACCGTCCTACCATCGTTCTGCCTGATGACCATGACGTTTTCCAAGGCAACATCTGGGGCGAAGGTGGCGCCGCGATGGCGGACAAAGCAAAGGGAGCATCCTCCAAGGGTGGCTACCGGGAACCCGCTCGAATGGTTAACGCCGTCCACAGGACATGCGCCGCTCATCATCCTGATTTCTTTGAACCAGCAGCGTCCATGCAGGAAATTAGCGTCTATTTTGGCGACATGGTTTACGGTGGTGTCAGCTTTGCGATCCTTGGTGACCGTCAATGGAAAAGCGGGCCTGAGCGAGTCGAAACAGGATCCGGCCGGGCAGATCATGTCCTCGATAAAAATTTCGATTGCTCCAAACTGGATCTCGATGGCTTGGTTTTACTTGGCGAGCGTCAAGAAAAGTTCTTAAAGCATTGGGGGAGCGATTGGAACGGGCATTCCATGAAAGTTCTACTCAGCCAGACAGTGTTCGCAGGCGTTGCGACGCATCACGGCAAATTCGATGGTTATCTAAAGGCCGATCTTGATTCCGGCGGTTGGCCTCAAACCGCCCGCGACAATGCGATTGATATTATTCGCGAGTCGATGGCGCTGCATATCTGCGGCGACCAACATCTAGCCACCGTTTCTCAGTACGGCGTCAAAACACAACGGGACAGCAATTGGGTCTTTTGCACGCCAGCAATCGCCGCCGGCTATCCCCGTTGGTGGCGTCCAGACGATGTCGATATGTCCCACGAAAATCGCCCAAGCCATGGAATCAAAAACACGGGCGAGTACACAGATGGGCTTGGCAACAAAATTTACGTTTACGGCGTCGGAAATCCCGAAGTTGGCTCAAAGAAGAACCGTTATGAGCTTGCACACCAAAAAGGCAGCGGGTTTGGGATGGTCACCATCGATACCGATGCCAAAACGTACTACTTGGAAGCTTTCCGATTCTCGATCGACGCGACTGACGGCAAAGAATCCAATCAGTTCCCCGGTTGGCCATTGACGATCAAGCAAACTGAGAACCGCGGCGAAAACGTGATTGGTTGA
>CAZQQR010000290.1:2595-6874 GCA_964595515.1 uncultured Pirellulaceae bacterium | reverse complement strand
GGCAAACTAGTCGGCCATCGCCGTTCGCTCATCGCTGCACTATTTTTTTTCCGCAACAACTTCAAAAGGCCGGTGGTCACTCGTCTTTTCATTGTCTGGGAAATCGCCTTCGCGAACGATCACGGTACAAACTGAATTCCAGTTTTTTGCCGGGCCAGCAACGAAAGCGAAATCGAGCATGCTGCCGGGATAATCGTCTTTGCCGTCCGGCTCTTGAGGGTTGTCGTACCAATTCGTATCAATCATTTCTACTGGCTTGAGCCAACGATAAATCCCGTCGCGCATAAAATTGACGAATGCGGGATTGCCTTTGTCTGTTTCAAAAACGTAGTCAAAGTTGTAGTCGCCAAGTGCAAAGATTGGCAGCGTCTGATCTCTCGCCCAATCGACCAGCATGGCTGCCTGTTGCTGACGAAGGTCAGCTTTGCCGCGAGCAAGATGGTTGACCATCACTAGGAATTCTGTTTCCGTCTGTTTGTGTTTCAGATGTACGACAAGCGGCGCGCGGTAGCGATTTTTGATGTTGATTTCTTTCAACTCAAAATGCCGAACCTTCTCATACTTGTTTTCGTTGTAGAGAATTTGCATTCGGTCATCGCGGCCAGATTTCGAGTAGGCATACTTATAGTGCATCCCCAAAGCCAGTCTGAAAACTTTCAAGTACTCAGGTTTTACTTCGGTAAGAGTGATGATGTCGTACCGATCACCTTTGTTTAGCTCTGTCAATTCTGGACCGATCGTCTCCCCGTCTGCTCCGTCGGATTCTACGTTCCAAGACAAAAATCCGATCTGATTGGCCGTGATCGGCTTCAGTGTTGTTACTGGATAAGAAGTTGGGTCGTTGTGATTGACCGTGTCATTTTTCGCTGAAAGCTCATTGGTTTCCGAATCCTGTGGACCCTCTAGAATTGGAGTTGGCGTCTTTTCTTCAACGGGCAACGGTTCCTGTGATTCAGGCAACACCGGTTCCTCGGACGGCATCGATTCATCTGGAGCCACTTCTAGCGTCGCTACTGAGTCCGTACCTTCCGTTTGTGTCTTTTCAGCAAGAGAACTCTCGGATGGTTTTTTGGCAACGGCTGGAGTTTCAGGATTGCAGCCCGAAAATGCAACGATGGTCAACGCAACGAGGATTGTGAAATTGAAAAAATGGCTTTTCATGATGGTCGTTTGGTTTGGCAAGGTATCGGTGTTTGGGCGGGGACGTGAACATGTTTGAGCGTTCGATCCGGTCCCTGGGGATTTCAGAATCGAAATTGTAACAGAGATTGGAAACTTCAAGAGTCGACCGGTAAGCGTTAGTCAGCTTCGGATGAAACTCGTAATCGCGAGGGCCAAAGGCGTGATAGATACACTGAAACAAAGACCAAATTTTCCGATGGTCAGTCCGGCAGCTATCGGGGCTCCGATTGGATCATCAGGGTCGTTTGCGATCTCGATCGCAGTAAAGCACGTCAGGATAAAATAGAGACAGACACTCATGATGCAGGTTGCTGCCAAAACCGCTGTTAAACGGGAAGACCATCGAATTCGACGCGATTGAACAATTTCCGTTACTGAAATTCCGATCAAGACAAATGTTGAAATTAGCAAAGCTAAAAAGCACAGGGCGAGAAATCCAGTGGCAAGCATCTCAGCGATTTCGGCCGTTCCCGCAGCCCCGAGATCAAACGCTCTTTGAACTGAATCAACGGCAAGGAACACAAATTTGCCGATGGTTGAACCAAGTGGCAAAAGGGCGACGAGCGAAAGTAAAATCGCCCAGATAGGTCCTCCCCAGGATTCTAGCTCGTCACCTTCCTCGATGACCGTTTTTTGCGACCTTTCTGAGCGAGGAGCCTTTGGTGGAGGAAAAAACCCGCGCTCCACTCGTTCATTGACTTCGTCTGGCAAAGCCTCGTCCAGCAATTCGACCATCGGATTGTTGGTGTGTTTCGCAGAATTCGTTTGGAATGATTCGACTTGGAGGTCTTCGAAAGCAGTCGGGGAAACAGAACTTGGAGGGGTAGATTCAGATTGGCTGGTGGAATGATGACTTGATGCCGGAGGACTGTTTGGTGCAAAAAGCTCGTCTTGCTTTGCCGGTTCTCGACTTAAATTCAAGCCATCTAAACGACCCGAATTTGATGGTACACTAAGCCCTGCGTTCGACTTACGATGCATCTCGGATTTTCGTTCCTTGGCTGCCAGTCTTTGTTTAAGCGTTTTGGCAAATTCATCGTTTTTTTCGTTCTTTGTTCCAAGCCGAAAAACGAATCCGCAGGCGCAGCGAACTTTGCTTCCAACCATCTCCGGTTTGACGCGGCTGTAAACTTTGTTGCAATTTGGACATGAAAATGAGAGTGTTTCCATCGCCTTTATCCCTCCGATCTCGTCTCGAATTATAAACCAATTGGAATCGAGGTAAACGAAGTTGTGAGTTCACTCAGCCGGGTGAATTTTGTTCGCGACGACCAAGCAATCGCAAAGTTCAGTGTCAAAAAGTCGGTGCTAGTGAGTCACGGAATGATCTCAATCAGCATTCCCGGCAGGAATTCTTCGGTTAATTCGCTGAGTTCTCGATCGTCAAGAATCGTGTAGGCTAGGCCTCGTTCCTGAGCGAGTTTCTCGATCGTTTGGATGGCGTCAACACAGCCGTAGGCAAGCCACACCCGCCCACCGGGCTGAAGATGTTCTTTGACGTCATCCAACAATGATTCGATGAGTTTAAAGTTCTCGTCATACAAAGCGTACTCATCGATGGAGTCTGGTTTTTGGTTGACCCAAGGTGGATTAGAAATGATGAGGTCAAACTTTTCATCTTGCTTGAGCCTTGAGTAAGCCGACAAATCGTCGAGCGAAACCAATCTTGTTTCAATTTGATTTTGATAGCCGAGTCTGGCTGCGTTGAATCGAGTGTTGGCGATGGCGTTGGGGTTAACGTCGGTGACGACCAATTTCTCTGCGCCTGCTTTGATACAGCACAGTCCAAGTAGCCCTGTGCCGCATCCAATTTCCATTACCGTGCTTCCAGCAACCAGATCGCTGTGGCGGATCAAGTCTCTCAGGCTGATCGTGTCGCGAGGATCCCAGAACACGGTTTCAAACTGAGCAAACTCTAGTTCGAAATCTTCGACCGTTCGCCAGCCATCCAAAACTTGGCCTGTCGGAATAGAAGCGTCAGGGTTTAGGCGTGGAAGCAAAGTCGAATTCGAATTGGAGTCGCTCGTTCTTTGAGCATTGGATAGTAACCAAACGAAGCCAACGGTTATCAGAAAAGTGACCGCGGCAATTTTGAAATTGGAAAATCGTCTGGTCATTGATAAGTCGAGAAAAACGGAGCCGCAAATTAGATCGTAAATTCCGAAATGGTTTTAGACGCAATGTCGTTCAGCGAATGTCCGAAAGTAACCCTGCAAAAACAAATCCTCTCGCTTGCAGGAGGATCGTGCTTCAGGCACGGGGAGGGCTTTTGCGGGCAACGATTCTTTAGACTTAAATCAACACCCTTTCCGCCGCTGAGACGGCGATTCTCCAAAGGGGCCTCTGGGAGAATACATCCATGAAAGACTTTTTATTGAACGGTATTGGTTTTGAGGTCAATGAAAACTCTAAATTTATCGGTGTTTCTCAGCCAAGGAAAATCGTTTTTGAAAAAATTACCATTTCGGGGAACTCCAAATGAATCTAAATATGCTTCGGCAATTTATGTCTTAATCTCCGTTCGCTTGAAAGACGCAAAATGACTTGGTTGAAATCCGTTCGATCTACGATCGCTATCGCTGTGATTTTTTCGGCTTTTGCGCTGCCTTCCAGCACGTCGTTTGGGCAAGACTTTTTGCCGGAAAAATTCACTCGGGAACAAACGATTGAGTACGAACGGCAACTGAACGCACTGCTAAAAACGACGCGTGAAGAAGAAAAACAGTTCGTTGCCGCAGTGATATTGCAAATCCGAGCGGGTAAACTTCCATCGAAACTCGTTAGCACGTCTTATCATTGGATTCAAAAGAAACGACCTGGAACCAACTATCCTTTTATCTACTTTGAAAGAGTATTGAGGCTTCAGGCGAAAGCAATCCGGCTTGAAAAAGAAGTACCGCCTTTTGATTTTGCTGTCTACGCTGCAGATGGAATTCAGCTTGGCGGTCCACAAGCAGTCCGCAATGTCGCGACTGAAACCGAAGCTCCCCGGCAATCGTTCTTGTTTGGCGGCAATCGTCGTGCAATTGGCAGTGCTCAGCTGGGTGGTGGCCAGTCGCTTCAGGGAGCCGCCACGGAAAGGCAGTCTCCACTGCAG
>CAZQQR010000290.1:0-2495 GCA_964595515.1 uncultured Pirellulaceae bacterium | reverse complement strand
GCGCAACTATCAGATTCGGGCGTGGTCCGAGCTCAGTCTGCCCAAAAAATCCTTGGACTCGGAGTTTGTAAAAGCTCCACTCTTGGTCGCTAACCAAAATTCTTGACGACTTTTGTTACCTGTTTGGGGGTGCTTGAACGCAACGATAAGGCGTTCCTGTTTGAATAAAAGTCGATTTCACGCATAGTCTAGGAAAGCTTGGAGGTACAGCGAGCTTAAGTCAAGATTTCCGGCGGTAGCAATCGTGCTTATTAATCCTAACCTACGGACCGATCCAATTTTTCAGATACCGTAATTGCGTTCGGATAGGTCGGAGGCTCCTGTGAGCAAGTTGACAATTGTTACCGCTGTAATCGTGCTGTTTGGATCGATGTTATGTGTCGGCCAAACTCAAGCCCAGTGGCCTCAAACCACGTTCAAAGATACCCGTTTCTCAGCTGAGATCGGAGTCAAAGCCTACGACCGACCTGGTTCGGATTTGTTGCTGCCTTTGATCAATGATCGGGTGACTGGCGTGACGCTGTTTGATTCTCAGCAAGCGACTGATCTCGGCGGTGCTGCCGGTGCTGAAGTGAAATTCAATTTCCAATCAAAGTTTGGACGTGAATTGGAATTCCGAACAATCATTGCTGATTGGGATGAGGACGTCATCAGCATCACTGGTGACGACTTGGTTTCACCTTTCTTTCCAGTTGCGGGTTCGGAACCGACCACCGTTGACTACGGTTACGAGTCAGATTTCTTCAGCGTTGAATTGATGGCCCGTCGAGCAGTATCGCCCGGAATCGTACTGATGTTCGGTCCTCGAATTGTCTCCACAAAAGATCGTGTGAACATTGTCGGTTCACTGGATGTTGACGCTGGCGGCGGAAACTTGGTCAATGTTGCTTCAACGCAAAGCACCGAAGCCACGAACATTTTGCTTGGCCTTCAATCTGGATTTGAACTGAATTTGCCTATCTCTCAAGACATGTACATCCAGTCCTATGTCCGGGCGGGTGGTTACATGAATCCGACGGAAGTCAATAATTCAAGTTTTACGAACTTCAACACAGCGCCGACGCTTTCGTCAGAGCGGAAATCAACTGGTTCGTTCCTGGGTGAAGTCGGTGTTCGATTGTACGTTGACATTTTCTCAAATTCGCTGTCAACCTACGTTGGGTACGAAGCGACTTGGATTGACGGGCTTGCCGTTGCACCTGCCCAGTTGTTGACGCCTGCTGGTTCCGGCGTTCAGACCGGAAACACACCGTTCTTTAATGCTCTCACAGTGGGTACTCAGTTCCGTTATTAGACGTTGAGGGTGTAGACGTTTAGGGTGCTGAGTTGCACGGACGTTGAAGAAGAATTGTTAGCGGTGCAAGACGGAATAGGGCGAGCTGTCCTCAAGCGTTCAGCTTTGCTCAGTCCGGGTCGCAGTTACCTGTTGGCCAGTCTCAGTGGTTGACGACTGGCTCACATAAAAACGAACGTCCAAAAATCGTTAGTTGCGTGGCGGTTCGATGCGCGGAATAAATTTGTAACTTCCTCCGCTATCGCGTGCGATCTTTTTCATCTGGTTCTGGCTACCCTCATCTTCCAGTCCGATCGTATGGATGGGAGCATTGCCCTGATTGTATTTGGCTGCCAAAGTCGCGGCACTTGCATTGCCGAACTGCACAGGTAATTGAATTTGCCGGCCGTTGAACTCGCCATCGGAAAGCAAAAAACAACAAGTCGGATTGAGCCCTAGCCCGGCAACCAGCGCCTGCCGCGGATCCGTTCCCGGCTCTAGTCGTTTTGATGCCAGCCAAGTCGCCAATCGCTTTTTGTTTTGCGCGTTGGGTGCAAACATGGCTTCGTCTCGAGGTGGCATGCGGTGCATTTTGAAACAGAACAAAATGACGTTGAATTTTTGGTTTGGTGAAAGCTGATCAACAGACCGCATCACTTCGTCGATCGCCCGGTCATACCGGCGCTGAGGGTATCCGCTTGCCATGCTGGGTGACATGTCGATGATGTAAACGATTCGCTCGCCCGTGGGAGTGATTCCGAAAAAACCAGATGATGCTCCACCATTGCGGCCGAAATTCGATCCAGAATTGTCATTTGACAGATCCCCATCGCTCGGCAAGACTGCATCAGCGGCTGAGAAATCGAACAGGTCCTCGACCGGGATTTGATCAAGTGAATTCGATTCCAACTCGACGGTTTGCGGGACTTCTGAAATCTGAGAATCCATTTCAAACTCGATTTCCATTTGAGCCGATTCATAGAGATCGGTTTGGTCGGAAGCCACTTCAAGCGTAATCGACCCGGAATTACGACTGCCATTTAGAGCGAACGCCAGCAGCAACAAGACGATCAAATGGAAGATCGTTGAAAACGCCATCGAGTACCCCGAACTCAACATGCGGCGAGTGATCGAGGGAGCCTCAAGCTCTTCTTCTTCGACGTTGATCGTTTCAACTGAATTCATGTTCCATCGTTGGATAGATCTGCAATTTGGTTCTGCG
>CAZQQR010000289.1:2142-6885 GCA_964595515.1 uncultured Pirellulaceae bacterium | reverse complement strand
TGCGACAACCGGTACTCAATTCAGCTCTTATGGCCCACTAGGTTGATTTGGACAATTCCCTGATCTAAAACTTGAGTAGTCAATTTGAACGAATTGAAGTAACTTAATTGTGCGGGCACTCAAGATTCGTTCTATCGATCACCTTCGCACAAAGACCAGAACATCAAATCCTTAGGAAGCATTTATGTCGGCCGATTCAGAGAACCAACCGATGCTGTTGGGCCATCCCACGGGGCTTTACACCCTTTTCTTTGCCGAAATGTGGGAACGATTTTCGTACTACGGTATGAGAGCCCTTTTGGTCTTCTACATGATCAAAGGCTTCTTGAGCTACACCGACGGTGACGCCTACACCATCTACGGCGCCTACACAGCGCTGGTTTATATGACGCCGTTTTTCGGCGGGATGATTGCCGACCGATTGATTGGTGCTCGACGAGCGGTAATTCTTGGCGGCATGCTGATGGCCGCCGGACACCTCATGATGACGATCGAGAACAAGAACATGTTCTTCGTCGCGTTGGCGTTGTTAATCGTCGGCAACGGATTCTTCAAACCGAACATCTCGACGATGGTCGGTTCACTGTATCCCGCCAAAAGTAAAAAACGAGATGCCGGTTTTACGATCTTCTATATCGGCATCAACCTTGGTGCCGCCATGGCTCCGCTGCTTTGTGGATACATTGGAGAAACATTTGGATGGCACAAAGGTTTTGGTCTGGCGACCGTTGGAATGTTGACCGGTTTGGCCGTCTTTATTGCCCCCACGATTCTTTCACAAGTGTTGTTGTTCTTTAGCATCGCAGCAGCGACTCTCAATTTGTTGGACCTGAACCAATTTGAGATGCTCAAAGAATACGCTTGGTTAAATGACAAAGCCGGTTTTGGCGAAGTCATGCTGCCGGTTTCACTTTGGATTTCAATCGGAACCATGACGCTTGCCGGAATCATCGCGTTTATCTCACTAGGTAAGCGAGAAGAAAACGGGAACATGGAAACGGGAATGTTCTCTCGACTATTGACTCAATTGGCCGTCATGACGGGAGCACTGGGTATCGCCTATGCCATGGTTAGGTTCCACCCAAGCAATCAATTCACCACGATTGTGTTTTATCTGATGGCTGGAATTCTAGTTGTCTCGGCACTCGTGTCCTGCATCGCTTTGGCAAAATCCGGTCTGCCCGCCAATTCTGGGAGCCCGCCCAGCCAAGAAGCTCTTCGAGGCCGGAAGTTTGGTCTCAGTAACGAATGGGTTGTTTACATTGGCGCATTGATCGCCGTTCCGATCTTCATGCTTTTCGTTTCTGGCTTTGAACCTTTGTTCGGTACCAAAGGTGGCGAACGATTGATCCCCGAAAGCGTTGTTGAAAACCTTCAGTTCAGCGATAGCCCTGTGATGCAAATCTTGGCAACGGTCGTTGGCGAAATGAGCCGGCCTGCCGGTTTGATGCTAATGCTGGCTGGTATCGGTGCCTTGTTCTACTTGTTCAAAAACATCTTTAGCTTGACCAAAGTCGAACGCGAGCGAATGTTCGTTGTCATGATTCTGACTTTCTTCTCAATGCTGTTCTGGTCGTTCTTTGAGCAAGCCGGTAGTTCGGTCAACAACTTTACCGACCGAAACGTCGACCGAGTGGTGGACGAAAGCATGACGGTTGATGCGGCCAAAGTTGGCGAATCAGTCATGCTGAGAATCCCTATCGACACCGACGAGGAAGGTCTGACAGATCTCCAGGTTCTATCTCAAGAGTTTCTCGGATACGAAAATGCTGATCCAGCGATGAACAACCGGATCATCAATGCGATCCGAATGGTTGAGCGTGCAAAAATCGAAGGACGTGAAAAAGACGTCGATTATCCAGTTGCGATTGACCAAGCCAAAGACGCTCTGATTAGTTCGATTTGGTCAGAAGTACGTCCGCCAGACGCACCGCCCGCCGATGAGGATGCTGAGCCGGAACACAAAACGGCTGAGCAAAAGAAAGCGGACAAAGAAGCTGACAAGAAATGGAATGACGATCTTAAAGCGAAAGTGTTAGCCGCCGTCCAGGCTTCCGCTGATCTGAAAACAACCGACGAAACCGCTCAAGAAACACTGGTTAGCCAATTGGTTGATCGCGTTTTAGCGGAACGTACAGTTGATGCAGTTGAAAAAGATGGTCGGTTAACGATGACCGGATTGACGTACCTTCGCGAGTACATCACCAATGAATCGATCGGAGCGACAACGGACGAGAAACAGATCAATTGGAAGTTCGCCGATTCAAACGTCGGCATGTCGGTTGGTGGCTCGGAAATTCCGGCTTCGGTTTTCCAAGCGGTCAATCCGATCTTCATCCTGATATTTGGTTTGGTCTTTAGCCTTCTCTGGGGCTACCTCGCCCAGCGGGATATTGAGCCGAGCACGCCGGTTAAATTTGCTTTGGGTTTGATTCAACTCGGACTTGGATTTGCTTGTTTCTGGTGGGGAGCGGCAACCGCCAGTTCTTCGGGGATGTCGGCGATGATCTGGCTGATGGCGGGTTATCTGTTCCAAACTACAGGCGAGTTATGCTTGTCACCAGTTGGGCTTTCGATGGTCACCAAACTATCTCCAAAGCACTTGGTGAGCACGGTCATGGGAACTTGGTTCCTGGCCACCGCATTCTCTCAGTTCCTGGCGGCAATTATCGCCCAGTTCACTGGCGTCTCGCACGGCGGCGGTGGCGGAACGATCCCAGTTCCAACGGAAACCGTCAACGTTTATGGCGACGTGTTTAAGATCATCGCAATCTCGGCAATCGTTTCCGGGTTGATCTGTTTGGTGATGGCACCGGTTCTGAAAAAATGGATGCACGACGACAAAGATTAAGTCTTGTCGACAATTTGAAACTCAAGATCCGGCTGATTCTCAGCCGGATTTTTTTATGTTTCGTTTGAACAAAAGACACGATGACCAGCAATCGGAACCCACAGGTCAGGTCTTCGGTTTTCAATTTGACAGGATTTACATGATGAACATGATTTTTTTGATTTGATTTTTGAAACCTGCTTTGTTCGCCATGAACTTCTGACGCTAACACGTCAGCCTTGCACCTTGCCATCTGTCGAGCTTGGCGGCCTACTACGATGTCGCCCATTTTACTACCAGAAATTCACGACCACCAACAATCATGTTTATCCTGTTCATCCTGTCAAAAATACAGTCAATGAACTACTGAAAAAACTGGACCGAAATCGGAATGTTCAGTTGGTGAAACATTCAGCTACCGAAACAAAGACGACCCGATGCGCACCAAGGTTGCGCCTTCTTCGATCGCGGCTTCGAAATCACCGCTCATCCCCATCGACAATTCTTCCAGTCCAACATTGTCGGGGCAGTTGGCCAATTGCTGATCTCGCAAATTTCTTAGCGCTGCAAAATCACGTCTAGCGTCGTCCGCGTCACCGGTTAGTCCAGCCATGCACATTAAGCCACGGACGGAAACATGCTTTAGATCGCTCGCGAACTCGATCGCCTCAGGAAGCTGGTCAGCACGCAAACCATGCTTTGATTCGTCTCCTGAAATGTTGACCTCCAACAAGACATTGACGGTTTTTCCGGCCGTGGCCGCCGCGTTTTCTATCGCGGTAAGCAGCCGGTGACTATCGACAGAATGGATCAAACTTGCGACTTCGATCGTGCGTTTCACTTTGTTTCGTTGCAGATTCCCAATCATGTGCCACTGAACATTTAACGCAGACATCGCATCCGATTTTTCCCAAAGCAATTGAGGACGATTTTCCCCCAGACACTCGCAGCCTGCATTGAACAAAGCCGTCGTTTCATCAACGCCAACGTATTTCGTTACGCCAACCAAAGTGATTTGATCTTCAGTCCGGCCAGAACGATCAGCAGCGTTTTTGATCCGGGCTTTGATCGCCTCAAGATTTGATTTTATTCGATCAGTCATCAATCTGAATCAGTTGAGTCACGGTTCCATTTTTTTCGAAGCGATTGAACACAAACTCACCGTTGAAATTCTCGCCAAAAAACGTTCGATTCCCTTGGCTACCGACAGCCCGGTAAAAAATCCATTGTTGCCTGTCGAGTTGAACTCGGAACGCACACGCTTGATCCTTGGCAACCGGCTCACGATCCTGAGCTACCGTCAATTGTCGCCACGTTCGTTTCTTTTTACTTCGGCTAGAGCTTAAATCAAAAAAGACGGGAGCATAAAGTCCGCAGCCATCTTTTTGTCCGGTTGACTGGGAAAGAACAAGCTGATCCTTTTCGATCGTCAATCGATCCTCTGAACGAGCGGACTTCCATTCGGGTAGCGCACAGGGAATGACGAGCGATTGAATTTTCGGATCCGCCAAATACACTTCCCGCGTCTCGGATTCGGCAATCGCCTTAACTCCAGGCGCAAATGGTATTGGCAAGCGATAAATCAACTTTGAATCAGTTTTTCCTGCGACAAGATCTCCGATCATCAAGAACTCATCCTGCCGCGACAAAAGAACCTGCCGAACCAGCCGAAACTCATTCGACAACTCCATTTCAAGCTCGAGGTATTCCAAGTCCGAATCGCCCATTTCACAAACCACTTCAAAATCGGACATCGACTCGATCGGTTTTCCATTGGAAGTAATTTCGGGAAACAGGTTTCCTTCGATCAAGCGAGTCCATCGACTAATTTCAACGCGGCAATTTCGCTTTGAAAAATCTAGTCCAATCTTTGGCGAGTCTGGGCTCCAATCGCTTTGCAGTAACGCTGCGCC
>CAZQQR010000289.1:0-2042 GCA_964595515.1 uncultured Pirellulaceae bacterium | reverse complement strand
GACTTGATTTCCAAATCCAAATCATTCGAAAGCGCAACCGTTCGCGCCCAACTGGCAACCAGCGGTCCATAACTGGAAAGGTAGCTACCATGCGGCCATCCATCGTGATCAAGCATTTCCGTAGCGGAGACTTCCAATTTCCGGCACGTTCGCTGAGCCAACTGTTGCCCTTCGTCCATGCTTGGAGTTTGAAATGCGATGGTCATCGGCAGTTCAACAGCAATGAGCTGATAGACAACCGGATCAATATCCACGTTTGATTCGACAATTTGGGCCAGGTCCAAAAGTTGCTCGACGCATCGGTACCAATTTGCAAACTCACATTTACCAGCGATCGCACGCAACGAGTGAGCTGCCGCAAGTGCGATGATCGCATCCGAAACCGAGGGGCCTTGCGCCCGGTTCTCGTAAACTTCGGTCAATTCAGCGACTTGCTCAAAAACTTGCCCTGCAATCAGGTCGTGATTTGGAGCATCCTTGAAAAGCGATTTCATCCAACGGTTCGCGACCTTAACCGGCTCGGCTAATGATTCGTTTAACATCCAGCCAAGTGGCGATGAAAGCGCTGAAGATTTGTTACCGCTATTTTTCTTTTGCCCAAATAGCTTAAAACACTTCAAACCATAGGACTGACTGCCAAGCTTGATATTGCCGGCATCCCAACCAAACTCACCTGCTTCGTTCGCCAGTGTTCGTTTTTTAACTTTTGAATTCGTCGCCATTTTGCATTCGTTGAAACTTGGCCGCCGCCAACGCCAAGCCGTTCGCCTCTAGTTGTTCTGCTTTTACACTGGGCCCTATCATATCAACGGCTTTGCAAGCCGATACCTATAACGACGGTTTTCTCAGACGAAGGTTTCTGAGCCTCGCCATTTCTAATGGACCAGCGAACGGTCACCTAGAAAGTTCTCTTGTTGATCGTCTTTGATGACTGACGTATCTTTAGTGCAGAGCCGAGGGTTATTGCTATTAGTAAGCTGTTCATTCAACTAACAACGATCAATCAACGAATTCGATTGATGCGAAAGTAAAAGGTAAACTCATGAGAACCGAGACGAACCAATGGATGGCAATCTTGTTTTTAGCCGTACTGTCTGGTGTGCTCACCGGTTGTGACACCAAGGCTTTGCAGGAAGAAGCAAAGCAAGCCGAACTGAAACTGGTGGAAGCGAAAGCAAGAACCGCCGAAGCCCAAGAACGCCTCGCTGAAGCTGAAAATGCTGTTCAAGCAGCCAAACAGAAATTGAAATCTGACGCGGAAGCACTCCAAGAAAAACAAGCCTCCGAGTCTCAGGAAAAGGACTCACCAGATACCGAAGAAAATTATATCGACCCTGAAAAAGCTCAATACACTGCCAAGGATTTGCCCACCACTTGGAAACGACTGAGTAAAACCGAAGAGATCTGGATCGATACAGTCAATCGAGAAGTCATCATCGGTGGAAAAATCTGCATGACGCAGGGACCACTTGAGATGTTTGTTTGCCCTGAGAACACCAAAGAGCATGAGTCCGTCGTCTCAGCCAACGCACTTGCCTCCAAAGTTCATGCTTGTCTCGTTGCGTTAAACGCGCCTCCCGGGGCACCTACTTCTTGGGATCCGTCCTACACTCCCGCACACGGGCCTTCGGTTGATATCACGATGATGTGGAAGGGCAAAGACGGAAAGTTTAAAAAACAGAACAGCCGCGAGTGGATTCGAAACATGCAAACGAACAAACCACTTTCCAACAAGTGGGTGTTCGGCGGCAGCGACGAGTACGAAGACCCCGACACCAAAGAAAAAATCTACTACGGCGACTCGGGTGAATTGATTTGTCTTTCGAATTTCTCAACCGCGACCATCGATATCAACGTCGAGAGTAGCCAGTCGAACGCGGGGCTACTTTTTGAAGCCGCCACCGAGAACATTCCACCGATTGGGACTCAAGTGTTCGTCATCATTAAACCCGGCGATGTGATTCCACCTGTCGCCAAAGAGCAAGCTGCCGAACAACCCACCGATCATTCAAAAGAAGCCGATCAAGAAAAGTAATTTCAAA
>CAZQQR010000288.1:3931-6909 GCA_964595515.1 uncultured Pirellulaceae bacterium | reverse complement strand
CATCCGTCACGCCGAACGAACCAATCAACTGTTCAATATTTCGAGCTTGTTAGCTTGTTCTCAAGAGAGAAGAATTGGCATCGATCATCGCGGCCTTCAAATCTGAAACCGTGTCAAAACGATCGGTCACTTCTTTACTAACACATTTTTCAACGATCGCAGCCATGTCAGGGTTTAGCTGCTGAAGCTCACCCAAATGATTGACGCCTTCGATATGGTTTTTGAAAACTTCTCTCATTGATTTTCCTGAGAACAATCGCTTCCCAACCAAGCACTCAAAAATCACACAACCGAGAGCGTAAATGTCGCTGCTCGGATTGATCGGCTGAAGCAGGATTTGTTCTGGCGACATGTAGGCAGGAGATCCGCTTAAGCTCTTAATATCTTGATTGTCCGAAGCTCGGATTGCCAATCCGAAATCAAGGATCTTCACGACATCCGTGCATCCGCCTGATTGTGCCAAGAAAATGTTGGCTGGCTTCAAATCGCGGTGGACCATCTCCCGATTGTGGGCTTCCGCAAGTCCGTCACACACTTGATTCATGATCGCGATGACTTTTGGTGTCTCCATTGGACGGGATTCCATGCTGTCGATCCGATCTTGCAACGTCTCGCCAACAAGGTACTCCATCACGTAATAGAAATCGCCATCGTCCGTGCGGCCATAATCATAAATCTGGACTGTGTTCCAGTGCGACAATGTCGCCGACACCTGGACTTCAAATTCAAAATTGTCAATTGCCTGTTTGTCGTTGGCGGCCTCGGATCGAATCAGTTTAATCGCCGAAGGCCGTTTCAAGACACGGTGCTTGGCTTTGTAGACGATTCCCATTCCACCTCGACCGATTTCCTCCACGAGTTGGTACTGACCATATTGCTTGAACGATTCGACTTGCCGGCGAAACCTCGTCACGACATGTGCAGCAAGAGTCGCAATGCAAGCCATCATTACCGTCAATAGCGGTGTGATAAATCCGGGTTGATCGACAGCGCTTAATTCAGGTTGAAAATTGACGTAGATCAGGCAAATGATCGTTGGCAATAGCGCCGCCGTTCCCATCGTGATCAATGTTCGTTTCCAAGTCGATGGAATAAGCAAACCGTAAATCGCAATAAACAAAGTGATCGCCATACTGACATTGGCAAACAGAGTCGCGACGGCCTCTGGTTTTCCATCATTGATCAACTCGTTGCCTTCCATCACAAGAATCCAACCGGCCTCCAATAATGGTATGAGGAATATTAGTACTTCGAAGCGGCGGAGCGTCCTAAGACTTGCATCCACTCTTCGTTGCAAGAAAAAATAGGAACCGAGCAGAACACTAAGCGCGGTTAAACGCGTCACGATGTCAAAAAACGAAAGTTGGCCAAACAAGAATCCGATGGACTTGATGAGTACCAATAGGACCGCGCCCAACAATGACGCGATCATCAGTCGCTTTCGTAGTAACTCGCGAGTTGGCTCGTTGTCACCAAAAGAAACCGCAGATTGCTGCACGCCAACCCTGGTGTTAAACGCCTCGGCCGAGGGTGCACCAATGCTGATGGATTGGTCGAGAGAAAAATCGTCATCAATCTCAAATTGATTGGTTTGGACATTGACCGTCAATCCTCGATCAATTGTTGATTCGGGTTCTTGGTCGTCCATATTTAAACCGCACGCGGCTAATTATTGAGAGAGTTAAAAAGCCTACTAAGTAAGACTACTTAGCCGGGCGGCAGAAAGGTCGCATCTTACCTTAACCCGTCCGGTATCGCCACGATATTCCGAGATGCCGCAAGGTAAAGTCGAGCGACAACTCTGCCGCAATCATTCCGAGATGGCAAAAAAGAAAACCGCAGAACCGAATTTTGAATTCAGAATCCGCGGCTGTTGGGAGCTTGTTGATTTCGCTCTCTGGACTGCTAAGGTTGTAACCGTGAAAGACGCTTCGGGTTAACCAGTCATCTTAGATTTTGTTGAGTGTGAAAATGAGAGTCAATTTATCCAAAGCCACTGGTTTTGTTGTTTCGGTATTAGTTTTCATTTGTCTTTCACACTCGTATACCAGTGCGAATGAAACGAATCAGAACTTAATTTTCAAATCCGAGCCAGCTATCAAGAATGTGCTCTTCATTGTTTCGGATGATTTGAAAGCCAGCGTTCTTGGATGCTACGGTGACAAACAATGCAAGACTCCCAACATTGATAAACTTGCATCGCAAGGAATGGTATTTCAACGTGCCTACTGTCAGGGCACTTGGTGTGCTCCGTCACGGCTTTCGTTTATGCACAGCCGCTATCAGGGAGCCAGCGAGGTTAACCTCGGCGTACATTTCCAGAACAACGGTTACCATACGAGTCGCGTCGGAAAGATCTATCACATGCGAGTTCCTGGCGACGTGATTGCCGGAACCAACGGGCCGGATATCGCTTCGACTTGGACAGAGCGATACAACTCAGCGGGTCCCGAGGCCCACACACCCGGCGACTACGCTTGTTTGAATCTCAACATTTTCACCCGTGAACTGCAGGGCCGTCAGTCGACCAAGATGCCTCATCGCCCGTTTGTGACGGTAAGCTATGAAGGCGACGGATCGGATCAAGCCGATTTTAAAACGGCCGAAAAGGCTATCGAAGTTTTACGTGAACGGAGATCTGCCAACCAGCCTTTCGTGCTTTGCGTTGGAATGGTTCGCCCGCACTATCCGATGGTTGCGCCTCAAAAATATTTTGATCTATACGACTGGACTAAAATCAAACTACCAGAAGTGGCTGCAGATGATTTGAAAGACATTCCAAGACTAGGAATGGGACAGTCTTCCAGCAAGCAGACGGGTATCGGGAAGTATCCAGACAATCAAAAGAAAATGTGGGCTGGCTATTACGCATCCGTGACGTTCATGGATGAACAAGTAGGAAAAGTTATCGACGAACTTGATCGGCTTGGTTTGCGAGACTCCACTGCCATCGTTTTCATTAGCGACCACGGTTATCA
>CAZQQR010000288.1:2143-3831 GCA_964595515.1 uncultured Pirellulaceae bacterium | reverse complement strand
TGGCAATTCGAAGTGGCAAGCATGCTTACATTCGGTACAAAGATGGTTCCGAAGAGCTTTACGATATGAATTCCGATCCGAATCAATTTAAGAACCTGGTCGGCAGCGAGTACCACCTCGAAGCTCTAGAGTTAAACCGTAAAGCGCTCGATGCACGTGTCTCCGAACATGACCTCGTTCTGCCAAAGAGTAAAAAGAACAAAAATCAAAACAGCAAAGGTAAACCTACAAAAACAAAATAGTGTCGAGGCTCGTTTTGGCTAGGTTTGTTTTTTGTTCGGAAAGTAGAAGACGTGGCCAAGACTTCCGAGAATCAGAAACGCCCAAAACTCTTGACGAGTTCCGCTACGGAAAAATAAGACGAACCCGAAGACGAGTAAAGACAGCCTGCTCCTAAGGATCCGCTGCGTGTTGAAAAGCAATCAATTTTCGATCGGTAAATTGATCTACATCACTTTGTTTGTGGCAACGATTATTGCGTCACTTCAAGCAGGTTACCCATACGGGTTTATCTACACGTTTGGTTTTATTATCGTTGCTGGTAGCTACGTTGCATGGAGTATCACGCGTGAATCACCAGAACCTGTTGAGACAATTTTGAATGAATGGGATACCGAAGACATAGTTGCAGAAGACGTTGAACGAATTGACAAAAAATAATAGTAACACCCTGCTGCTTTTCAGCCGAAACTGTCAAAATCGAGATCGTTCCATCCGATTTGTTCAATATTGCAATGCTTCACACGAATGGACTTCGAGATGGGAAGTGATTTAGATCGACATTCGGAAGAAGTAAGCCATTTGGATCGCGTATTCGCGGTTCCAATGTTCTTGGTTGCGCTGTTGTTTCTAATCGTCGCTGCTGCATTTTTGCACCTGACGCAAGGCGATTTTACCAGTTGGTTGTCGATCTACCTACTCGCTGGACTTGCGACGTTGTACCTCTTTCTAATTGCCGAAACGGTCGTTCACAAACGCGCTGGCAGCCCACAGATGAAGCAACATCTGTGGTATTTGTTGAACCCGTTCTTAAGACTCTGCCCACGCGACCATGTCGACGGTGAGCGAGCTTGGATTGCAGGGCTGGGTTGGCGAAAAACTACCGGACACCTTGAGACATTTTTATCACGATTGTTCAGCGGTCCAATGATTATCATCGCTTTGCTGGTTCTCCCAGTGGTGATCATTGAGTTTTTTTACGCTTCTTACATTAATGCTAATCCGTCCCGACGATATGCGATTGATGCCTGCTCGGGCTTCATTTGGATGGCCTTTGTGTTTGAATTTGTGGTCATGGTTTCAATTGTCAAGAAACCGTTAATGTATTGCCGCAAGAACTGGATTGATTTGGCGATCGTTCTGCTCCCACTGGTAAGCTTCATGGGTGCGGCGAGACTCGGTAGATTGGTAAAGCTAAAACAGCTTTCCCGGACCGCCAAGATTTATCGAATGCGTGGATTGGCTCTACGAAGCTGGCGAGCAATCGTTGCACTTGATGTGCTTGATCGTGTCCTGAGGCGAACGCCCGAAGACAAAATGGATAACCTTCAAGGCCAGATTGAGGAAAAGGAACACGAGATCGAAGAATTGCGACAAGAGCTAGAACGCATTCGGAAATTGGTAGAAGAAAAGGAAGTTCCGAAAGACTGAGTGGGTAGTGGTTTCACGTTGCAATTGACGGCTTTTCG
>CAZQQR010000288.1:0-2043 GCA_964595515.1 uncultured Pirellulaceae bacterium | reverse complement strand
ACTTCCCCTCGACCGTATCTCGGAAAACATCGTCTACCAATTGACCGATATACTTTCCGCCCCGTTCAAGTCCCGACTTTGTCGGCAAAGACTTTATCCACTGCATTTCTTCTGCACCGAGATCCAAACGATCAATAGCGTTAAGAGCATGAATAGAAGCGTAATAGTTTGAATTGGTTTTATCCGAAAGCTTCTTCAACGTTTCGATTCCAACTGTTCGCTGACCATCATCGCCAAATCTCGCCATCGCTTCGGCTGCGACGATCGCAACGGACGCACAATCGTCCTTCACCAAAACCGATAACGATTCAGCATAGCCATCAAATCCTGATTGACCATCGATCAACATCCCCATCGCCCCCCAATACCGAACGGAAGCACTCGAACGCATGGCCGCAGCTTTGAGTTTTTCTTCATCGCCGGGCTCTGGGTTGGCCGCCAAGTTCGCAATCTCAAAAATCTCTGTTAGCGGGAATTGATCTGGATCTTCAAGCACTAGTCTTCGCGACTTTTTTGCTTGACCAAAATCAAGCAAAATCGCTTCTGGAATTAGACCCAAATCCCCAAACCGAATCATGCTCGCTCGATGTTCGGCACGAAATCGCTCCAGCACCTCTTTGTGCTCATCGCTTTTTACAAGATTTACCGTCTCTTCTGGATCGGACTCGAGATCATATAACTCTTCGGCAGGATGATTTTTCCAGAATTGTGACTGAACCTCGTTGAGCTTTCCCGCCTTGAACATCTCATTCCAAATCCGAGTTGTATTCGTTTCTTGTTGATAGCCGATAAACTGACCGGCCGGAACGTGTGGCATGTAATTGCGAACATAGATGTATTTTTCATCGCGAACCGCACGACTAGTGTCTGGACGTTCATCCATTCGGTCGCGTAATCCGTAAAGGTATTTTGGCGCGGCCGCTTGATGAGCACCGAGAAAGGCATGTCCTTGCATGAACTCTTTGGGTTTAATGCCTGCAATGCTCAGCATCGTGGGAGCCAAATCGATAAATCCGACCGGGCGTTTAAGATGAGAACCGGGTGCGAAATCAGAACCCGCATGCGATTTCAATTTCTCTGGAACGTGGACGATGAATGGAACGCGCTGTCCTGAATCACCTGCAAATCGTTTGTGACGTGGCATGCCTCCGCCGTGGTCGCCAAAGAAAATTACGATCGTGTTGTCGGCTTGTCCTGATTTCTCTAACTGGTCCAAGTGCTTTTGAACCCACTTGTCCATCGTGGTGATGTTGTCGTGGTATTGCGCCAAGTCCTGACGAACCTCGGGAATATCGGGCCAGTAGCTTTTCAAAGTCACAGACGCTGGATCAATGACCGGAGTGTGTGGCCGCTTGCGAATTTTACTCTCGTGGGTACCGGTATAGTTGAAAACGGCAAAAAACGGCTGTCCGTCTTTTCGGTTTCGGTAATGAGCTTTGCCGTTGGATTGATCCCATGTGTCTTCCGTTGCGAGATAGTTGTAGTCTTCCTTCGTCGCGTTGGTGCAATAGTAGCCGGCTTCACGAAGATATTTTGGAAACAGCTGAACGCCATCTGGAATCACCACGCCGCTACGCATGTTTCCGGCTCCATTACAGGCAGCGTACATTCCACCAATGATCGTGGTGCGAGCCGGTGCACAAACTGGATAGTTCGACCAAGCGTAATCGTAGATCATGCCTTGTTTTGCAAACGCATCAATGTTCGGCGTTACTGCATCTGGATCGCCGTAGCAACCAATCTCCGGCCCGATATCTTCGGTGGACAACCACAAAATGTTTGGTCGATCATCGGCCAATGTTTCCGTCGGTTGCAGGCAGCAAAACAACACCAATACAAAAAAGGTTGTACTTAAAACGCCAAACGATTCTATAAATCCACGCATCAACAACTCCGTGATGATCAATTTTTTTCGGAAGAGCAACATTATGGCAGAACGCAACTTGGTTGCCAACTTGGTACGACTCCGCCCTCTCCCCTGCTCGCCTTTAGCTCCTGAACGCGTGCAATCATTACAACTCTGCAATCCACAGCACAGAAGGG
>CAZQQR010000287.1:0-6921 GCA_964595515.1 uncultured Pirellulaceae bacterium | reverse complement strand
GGCCGGCTGATGGACAACAACTCCAACAAAGTTCAGTTGCGAGATATCGATGTCACGGTTGCCCATGTCCTAAAACACGCAGGATATGACGCGGCACTGTTTGGCAAGTATTCAATTGGATCCCAGATGGGCGTAACGGATCCGCTTGCGATGGGTTTTGATACTTGGTTCGGAATGTATTCCATTCTGGAAGGCCATCGACAGTATCCGCATATCTTGTGGAGGGACGGAAAGAAGATTCGGATAGAAGCAAACGAAGGCGGTAAGAAAGGTGCTTACGCTCAGGAACTCTTTGCCAACGAAGCGATCGACTACATCAAGCAGGATCGCGAGAACCCGTTCTTTGTCATGCTTAACTTTTCCTCGCCGCATGCTGAGCTGGCTGCTCCGGATGAATTTGTTAAGCCTTACGAAAAACAATTCGCAGAGAAACCATATTCGGGCATGTCCACTGGAACACCGGCGGACAAGTATGCTTGGTACTACCCAGAACCAGTAGAAAGGCCCAACGCAGTCCTGGCGGGAATGGTGACTGCGCTTGATGCCTATGTTGGCAAAATCGTCGACGCCCTGAATGAAAAAGGCATCGCCGACAACACGCTGATTGTCTTTACATCTGATAACGGTCCACATGACGAAGGCGGGGCCGATCCAAAATTCTTCAAAGCCTCCGCCCCGTACAAAGGCATGAAACGAGATCTGTTTGACGGCGGGATTCATGTTCCAATGATTGTCCATTGGCCGGCTGCGATTAAGTCCGGTCGAGTGGATGACACACCGTGGGCCTTTGCCGACGTGCTTCCAACTTTCGCAGAACTCGCCGGCGTTCAACTGACGTCCGTTCCACGAGTCAAGACGAACGGAGTTTCCATTGCTGGCCGATTGAGTGATAATCCGCAAGTTATCGACGAGCGTATTCTCTACTGGGAGTTTGGGAAGCAAGCAGGTGACCCAAATTCGGGCGTAATCGGTGAAGTCTTCCAGGCTGCCAGACGCGGCAAGTGGAAGGCGGTCCGCTATGGCTTGGATGCACCGGTCCAACTTTACAACATTGAAAAAGATCCCAGTGAAAGCAATGAACTTTCAAAAGAGCATTTGGAGATACATCAGGAGTTTGAATTGCTTTTCAAAAAGCATCAAGGATAGTGAGGCTAAAAGTGGTTTCAAAACTCATTATCGGTGACAGCTCCGCGGTCAAACGATGACTGTTGCGTTGGATCGGCTGAGCGATCCACGACTTTCAAGGTTTTGAATCTGCCTCCAGTACGACATTTGAAATTGTAGGTCGGGCACTCTTGCCCGACTTGCGCTGGACATGCCCTAGACGGGCAAGAGTGCCCATCCTACGGACAAATTCAAAAGCCATGAACTACTAAGCTGGCCGCCAAAATAGAATGTTTTCAATTCCAGATCATTTTTCAATTTTAGATCATTTTCAATTTGGATTGGCACATGCCACCGATTTCATTTCTCTCCGCAATGAGCCTCGTGCTTTTTCAATCGTTTGCCTTACTAGCTGCCCTACAGGCCCAAGAGGCAAATGTTGAATTGATCGGCAAGAGCATTGTTGATGAAAAGACATTAACGTTCGCGATTGGTCCGGCTGCGAAATTTTCAACAACTATCAATGGCCGATCCCACCAGCAAACACCGTTGACAACCTGTCGAGGCTTTCAATACGCAACGTACTTTGATGCTCAACGGCGACTCTGTGTCGCAAGGAGGAAACTACCCAGTGGCTCATGGGAAGTCATTCAGTTTAAAGATCACAAGTTCGAAACCAATGATGCACACAATACGTCCGTAATCGGCATTTGCAACAAGGACGGCACGATTCATTTGGCGTTTGATCACCATGCGACGCAATTGAATTACCGTGTTTCAAAAATCGGTGCCGCCCATGAGCCCGAATCTGTCCAGTGGAACGTCGATCTGTTTGGGCCGGTGACTCACACGCTTGGTTCGGTTGTTCCCGATCCACGAGTTACTTATCCGCGGTTTGTTTCCGCGCCTAACGGGAAACTGATGCTGTTTTATCGTGGCGTTACTTCAGGTGACGGCAATGGGATGATCGAGGAGTATGACGGTGAGAAACATGACTGGACGCCGGGGCTTGGCAAAGTCATTGCACGCGATATCGGAACCTTTATCGCCGACGGAAAAACCAGCGAGTATCGTTGCCCCTATATGAATTCGGTGTCTTTCGCGGGCGGACGGTTGCACGCGTCTTGGGTTTGGCGAGAACGATTTGAGAGAACGAATTCTCGAAACCAGCACGATCTTTGCTACGCTTACAGTGACGATGTTGGGCGAACGTGGCTAAACTCAGACGGGGAAATGATCGGGAAAACGGGCACGAGATTTATCAATCTGCACTCGCCCGGCTTGGTCGTCGCTTCTATTCCGATCAATTCGAAACTTACAAATCAAAACACTCATTATGCGTACGCCGACGGAAGCATTCATGTTGTTGTGAGACAATGGTCGGAGAGTGCAAGTGAAAGCCGTTATTATCACTATTGGCGAAATAGTAACGGGAAATGGAATCAAGAAGTTTTGCCGTTTTCAGGCAGCCGACCAAAACTAGTCGGAACAAAAGATCGGACTTTAATTTTGGCCTACACAGACGAAGACGATGATGAAAAAGAAGAGTTGTTTGTTGCGAAAGGCCAGCCCGATTTGGATCAGAAAAGCTGGCAATGGACAAACGTGAAACTCCCTCATCGCCATTCCATCGCCGGCGAAGCTCTATTGGATCTTGAAAGATGGGAAAAAGAGGCTGTGCTTTCGATCTACGGTCAAGAAGAACCGAAAAAGGTCATTCGAACGCAACTTCCTGGACCCGTTGACGGATTTCCAGCTGCATTGACTGTTGTTGATTATCGGTTGAACAAGGACACGTCCGATGAAATTGCAAGGTTGATAAAGCCACCGGCTGGACGACTGGCTATCGTTGTTGACGGGAACTCTCCGGATCCAGATGACATTGGCGCAACCGCCGTGATCCTTGGTTTGCTGAGAGCATCAGGCTTGCGTGATCGTTTGGTACATCTGTCGCATTCGTGTGATCTAAAACCGGTTGCTCGAATTTCTGCTAAAGATGAGATTCGAAGACAAAACGTATTGCATCAGGTTTGTCTTGACGGCATCTCTCATTTCGGACCGTTCAAAAATCTCTCAAACTTCTACAACTGTCGCACTCAACAGGCTGCTGCAGTGAAGAATCTTTGTGACGCCATTAATAATTCGTCTCAGGACAACCCACTTTGGATTATCGAAGCGGGAGAGCCAGATGTCATCGGTTACGCACTAAAGGCAGCCGATCGGTCGAAGATCCAACACGTACTTGTGGTGTCTCATCATCCTGCCAACGACAACAGTGGTGACTTTTTCAAATGGCAGCAGATTCTCGATTTTGGAGTTAAGGAACATCAAATCGGGGACCAAAACGCTGGCCTTCAAACCGAGATCAGTTCTTGGGATTGGGCCAAAGAGCATCCCGACTCTCGAATCAATTGGATTTGGAAACAGCTGAAGTATGCCGAGCAAGATGGCGTTGTCAAATTTCAAACTAACAAGTTTGATTGCTCAGATGCGGGGATGGTTTACTGGTGGATTACAGGAGCCGACCGGGGCGGAAACAAATTCGCTACGCCAACCGAGGTCGAGCAAATGCTACAGAGAGTCCCCTAGCGATAGCTGCAGTTGGTTGACGCAAAGAGACAAACGATTTTGAAGCTTTTGCGACCAATCATCAATATCATTGGAGCTTTCGTTCTTGTCTAAGTAAGGCTTTCAATGCAAAGTATCGCAATGTACTTTCTGCGATTGGTTATTGTGTATGTCGCATTTTGCGGATTCTCATTAGGCATGTCTCCGCCGTTGATCGCAGCGGTGCATCAAGCACACTCATTGCGAGTTGGGGAGAATTTTGTCGACCCGATCGGGTTCCATGATCCGTCCCCTGTGTTTTCGTGGAAGCTTCCTGTCACTCCGGCAGTTAAATCGCAGACGGCTTATCGCCTCGTTGTCACCAGCTACTCTACGTTCGAATCCGTAGAGACAACAGTTTGGGATTCCGGCAAGGTCGAGTCAGGTCAATCTGTTTGGGTACCTTACGAAGGCCCCCCACTAAAATCGAGAGAACAGGTTTCGTGGCGAGTTAAGTTTTGGGATGACCAAGGCCAGGAGTCAAAGTGGAGCGAGGAAGCACGGATCGAGATGGGATTGCTTTCTAACTCGGATTGGACGGCTCAGTTGATCGAAGTTGATCGTAGCGCTCCCATCCCTGACAAGCTCTCGATTTTGAAAGCTGAATTCGGAAACCGCGATGACGGCGATTCGGACAAGGTCGCAGATGTGTCGCAAAGAATCATGCGAGCGATCGCCAATGACGCAATGCCTTTACGCGTTGTCTCACGTCGAATGGGTGGCGATCCGGCCCCGGGGAAGCCTAAGAAACTTTGGGTCGAATACGTGATCAACGGCGTCAAAAAACAAGCCGAAATTCCCGAAAATGGTTCCTTCAATCCTTATCCTCCGATTACAGCCAACCCTGGTTTCTACTTCCGTCGCGAATTCAAATGCGATCAAAAGGTCGTAAAAGCGAGGCTCTACGCCTCGGCTTTGGGAATCTATGAATTTCGAATCAATGGACATCGTGTTGGCAATGACTTGTTGGCCCCAGGTTATACGACGTACTCCAAACGTGTCGAAACGTTAACCTATGACGTCACATCGATGCTTTGTGATGGCGACAACGCAATCGGTGCTTTGCTGGGCGAAGGCTGGTACGCAGGAAATTTGTTGCTGCGGAAACGAACAGAAGTTCTTGGTTTGACACCGAAATTGATCGGACAGCTTGAACTGACTTACGCAGATGGCCGGGTCGAGAAGATCATCACTGACAAATCATGGAAAGGTACCGACCAAGGTCCGATTCTCGCTGGCGGATTCTACCACGGCGAGGACTACGATGCCCAACTCGAACTAGGCCAATGGAGCACTGCCGGTTTCGATGAAAAGTCGTGGAAAGCAGTCAAGTCGAATACGATTGCAGGCAAACCATTGCTCGTGCCCAAGCGACTCCCACCCGTACGTGTAATGAAACGAATTCCCGCGGTGGAGCTAACCAAGCCGGAATCCGGGAAATTTGTATTCGATTTCGGGCAAAACCTGGTAGGCATTCCTAAGTTCACACTTCCAGTCACAGCGGGTGAAACGGTGACGTTTCGTTTCGCTGAAATGCTTGAGAAAGATGGCACGCTTTACACAGCCAACTATCGCAGTGCGCGATCCCAAGCCAGTTACATCGCAGCCAAGGATGGTGAAGTGCAGTGGGAACCGGCGCTATCATTCTATGGGTTCCGCTACTTGGAAATCAGTGGTCTTTCCAAGGGCAAGGAGCTTACAACTGACTCAGTAACGGCACAAGTTTTCTATACCGATTTCGAATCGACAGGAACGTTTGTTTCCTCGCACGCGAAACTTAATCAACTTCAGAGCAATATTCGCTGGGGACAGGTCAGCAACTTCATTGATATTCCGACTGATTGCCCGCAGCGAGACGAGCGGTTGGGTTGGACCGGGGATGCGCAAGTTTTTCTACCGACGTCGTTCTTTAACTACGATGTCCACTCGTTTTGGGCTCGTTGGCTTGAGAGTGTCCGAGACGATCAAACGGAAGACGGAAAGATCCCTCATACCGTGCCGGCAACAAACTTTGGCTATGCCAGTCCGGGATGGGCTGATGTTATTGTTACTGCTCCTTGGGACATTTATGTTCGTACTGGAGACATTAGGATCCTCGAAGACAATTACGAAGCGATGAAGAAATGGGTTGGCGTTTACGAGCGTGAGTCCGAAGCATTGATTCCAAAGTTGAAAGGGTTTGGAGATTGGCTACAGCCGTATCCGCTGGGTGATAACAAAGGTGACACAGCCCAAGACCTGATCGCAACGGCGTACTTCGGACGCGACGCGAGAATTCTTTCTTGGGCAGCGAAGGCACTTGGGAAAAGCGATGATGTTAATCGCTTCAAGAAATTGCACACTGAGATTCGCGCTGCATTTTCTGAGCGATACTTTTCAAAAGACGAAGCTTCAACGGGCGCTGACACACAAACGGCGTGTTTGATGGGATTGGCCTTCGATCTTATTGAGCCTGCAATGCGAGCCAGGGCGGAAGCCAGATTGTCAAAGAAGTTTGCCGAGGCCGACCGTCATCTTCGCACCGGATTCTTGGGCACGCCATTGCTCGCACCCGTGTTCGATGAGCTTGGGCATCCCGATATCTGTTTCGAATTGCTATTCAAAGAAAGCTATCCTTCCTGGTTTTTTCCAATCAACCAAGGAGCCACGACGATGTGGGAACGTTGGAACAGCTACAGCCATGCCGACGGATTTGGTGACGCCAATATGAACTCGTTCAACCATTACGCCTACGGCGCGATTGGCCAATTCATGTACGAACGAATTGCAGGCCTGACGCCAGATCCAGCACATCCTGGTTACAAGCATTTTTTCATTCGTCCACTAATCGGTGGTCCGCTGAAGTCGGCCTCTGCGGAGCTGGATACACCCTACGGCATCGCGAAAAGCGGCTGGGTAAATTCTGACGGCCAACTCATAATCGACGCCATCGTGCCGCCCAACACAACAGCGACATGCGTTCTCCCCACAAGTCGCAGCGAGAACGTTCGCATTGATGGAGTACTTTTGAGAAAAAGCAAATTGCCGATCGAAGACGTCGATGGAATTTTGTCAGTGAAGATTGGCCCAGGTACCTACCAGTTTCAAATTTCAACGTCGAGAAACTAGCGCAGCGTGCCAACTATCTCAATGTCATCATACTCAACATAACCTGAAATAATTTTAGGGTAGTGGACGAGGCTACGAGTCCCAAAAGTGCGGAAGACGAAG
>CAZQQR010000286.1:0-6943 GCA_964595515.1 uncultured Pirellulaceae bacterium | reverse complement strand
GACCAGTTGGCCGCTTCGAATATTTTGTTGGAGGCTTCCTCTAAGAGCCTGACAGCAATCTGGGCTTTTTCAAGTTCGCTTCGGAGGCGACCGCCAACGATTCCCAGGCGTGATGTGATCGAGTTGGCTTGTCGATTGACATCATCCCAACTGTTATGAGGAACGTTGAGTTGGCCGGCAATATCATCGAGTTCGGTCTCGAGTTTTGTTGCATCTCGTTGGCAGTCACCAATCGTTTTGCTATCTGGAATTCGATCGTTGACGGACTTTGCCACCAGCTGATTGGTTGATTGCAGTTCCGATTGGGCTGCAGCGACCGCTCGCGAAGCCGTTTCGAACGCTTGGTGGTCTGATCGGAAACTTGATTGAATATCCTCAAGCGATTCGTTGAGGCCGACCAGACGCTCAGCGTCGTGAAACGGATCACGTCCAGTAGCGGCACTCAAATCCGTCTGAAATTCCGTCAAAGAAGACGCTAAAACCTCAAACATACCGCGCGTAGGTTGCTGGGTTCTTCGGTCGTCGATGTCCGATTGAAACGAATTGAGCTGCCCAAATGTTCGAGAGAGATTGGTGGTGTTTTCACCCACGAGCCGATCAACCGTTTCACAATGCTCGGCGATCTCGTTGAACATATCTTGAGCTTCGTCGAGATCGATGGTGACAAAGTCAATCGAATTGGCGGCGTAGAGGACTTCACCAGAGCGGTGCTTTTCCTCCGCAGAAACGAGTGTTGCTTGCGCGTTGTCGAGAAGTTGACGGCAACTGGAATGCACACTTTCAATGCTCGGTTGAGCATTTTCATTGTTGGTCCACAAACTGCAGAGGAAGTCCTCGTCACGAATATTGAGTGCCGTGCTGCTAAAGCGTTTTTTTACGCTTTCAATGAGTGTCGTCTGCTGGGCGGCTGTTCCGCTGAACTCTCTTAGGCGTTTGTGTTGTTCCGAATGTCGCGTATCAAATTCACTCAGAGCGGTCATTGAGCTTTTCAGCAAGTGATAGGCTTGGCCTTTTTCGACCTCCAGTAGTTCCAGGGATTCCAGCACCGATTCAACTCCACCGTAATCGAGAGCGGCTTGGGCTGAATCCAGCTGTTTTCTGGCCTGCGAAAGTTCAACATCGGGGTCGTATTGCTTTTCTCTCAGCGCTTTTGTGGCATGGATCCCGAGTTGTTTAGCGACTTTGTCTCGACCAGCGGCGATTGCTTGTTCAAGCTCGTCGAGTGACGGTTGAACGGTTGATTCGATTTCCTTGGCAAGCTCGGCGCTTTTTTGCACGCGACGATCGAGGTTTACAAGTGAGTCTTCAAACTGTCGTGCTTCGGTCAACACTCCTTGGTTCGCTGCAGTTTCAAACAATTGATTGGCTTCTTTTCCCAAATCTTTGAGACGCTCATTGATCCAGCGATTGTCAACATTTAGCGAATCCAACGTGTCAGAATATTTCTCCAGTTTGGGAAAGGACTGCTCACGAGACTTTTGGATTGCCTGAGCGATAATCAAACCACTATCAATCCGATCCATACCATCTGGAACCATCTCTTGAGTGATTTGAACGGGGTCGCGATCAGATTCGCGTTCGGCGCGATCACAGATCGCTTGTGTTGCCGGAAGGAGTTTTTCGAACAGGGATGAGACTTTGAAAAAACGGTCCAGCCGAGAAGCGCGTGAGAGTGATTTTTCGAGTTCCGTCGCTTCGTTGATTCGAGTTTGGAACTGATCAACTTTTTCATTGACGCCAGCGAAGCTTTGCTCCATCAAATCAAGATTTTCAAGCGATGATTCACGTTCTCGGTGGAGAACTTGGGTGAGTTCATCGAACGAAACCCACTGAGCCTCGCTCTGTTTACCGTCGTCCTCAATTGGGCCTGGAATTTTCAGCGTCTTTCCATTCAGCTCGTTCATGCAGTGCTCGTATCGAGCTCCTGAAAACATGTTGGCAGCTTCTGCGATTGGATTGGAGGGATGAATTAGCTCATGGGCAAAGTCGATGACGCGGGTGGCTTCGGTCGTCATCAATTTGAGATTTTCGATTTTTTGATGGGTCGTCTGACCAAGCTTTAGCGTGGTCCCCTCGTATTTTTGGCTGGCGAATGTTTCGCGGGTTCCGATGACTTGCTGGGCACGTTCAACAACCTTGTCAACGAGTTCAAGTTCTGTCGCGACTGACTTCGATGATTTGTCAAAGGCAGCGGATGCACGGCGTAGGGCAGGGCGGCGGCGAATGTTCAGGATCCAGAGTAGACCCAAAAAGATCGCTCCCAAAACGGAAGCCGCAATCGAAAGCGTTCGGCGGACAACGGATTGGCGTCGTTTTTCGTCAGCGATCCGTTGACGCTCCATCGCGATCGCTTGTCCACCTTTCTCAGCTAAGCCGTCGGCTTGTTGGATGATCTCAGCAAAGTCTAAGTTGCCAGCCTCGTGTCCAGCCCGAGCTTCATCCAGTAAACGATAGGCTTCGATGCTCGATTCTTTGGCGACTCCGCTTGGATGGTCAGCGACGGAATCTAGTCGAGCTTCAACTGGATCGATCATCGCATCAAACGAGGCGTGCGCCGCATACAAGTCGAGGTATCGATTGGTTTCACCGCGAACTTTGTCCAATTCAGTTTTGACAGTCCGGTAGATCTTGGATCTTCGTAGATCCGGTTCATCAGCAAGCTTCGGATCGCTAGACTGCTTTTTCAAATCGATCAGCTTGAGACGCCATGCTTCCAGGGGAGGGTTAGCAAGTTTTGACTGTGTCGCGTTCGGATAGTCGGTGCGAATTTTTCTCGCCGAATTTTCAACGCGAGTGACCATTTCAGTGGTCGTACTGTCGATCAACGTGTTGAGATTCTCAAGTTGGCGAATGCGTTCCTGCTTCGCTCGGGTCTTGGCCTCGATGGCTTTGGCTCGTGCATTTTCTTCGAACTGAAGTTTGGAAGCCAGTTTTCGATTTACACTCGTGACCGTGTTTTTGACGGCGTCGATAATGCGTCCGCCGTTTCGCATTGCTCGAATGGCTTCTCGGTCGAGATTTCCAACCCACCTTGATTCGCCCAGTCCACGTCGGTCATGAATGTCCGACCCGTAGTAGCTGAACTTTCTCTCTTTCAAAAAAAGAACGAACACGGCCCCGTTGGTTTCGCCGGTTTCTTTGTTGGTCAGGCTGCCGAAATTCGTTCGATTAGCAAGTCCGTGTCCCAGTGCGAATTCAACGGCATCCATTCCGCGAAATTTTCGATCATCAAGAGCTCGATAGAATTCATCTTTGGCATCGATCATCAAAACGATCGTCCAGTTGGGGCCTTTGTCATCCAGCCAAGATTCGAGTTTGCTTAGCTGGGAATTCGAAACACCTAAATCGCCTTTTACATATAGGTGCTGATCTTTGTTCCATTTTTGAATGACGTCGCTCGCTTGGCTGATGACTAGCGGTGAGGGCGAGTCTGGGACTTGGGCGTTGGCGAGACTGATCGTCTGCATCCAGGCGAACATGGTACAGCCAAACAAAAACGCGGTGTTTCGGGCCGACATGGCTATGCTGGTTTTCAAACGGAGATTTTGCAAATGCATGTTGTTTCCAAGGCTATTTTGACGTTTTGATATCGTACCATCGTGATTGCTAGCAGAGAAATGTTTCTCAATCGCTAAATCTTTCGCAGTCGGCAAAGTCTCTCAAGTTTGATTGTTGCCAAGGTCGATGACTGATAGGTGTAAGTGCGGGGGGGCCCAAACGCGAGAGTGCGCGCAGATTGCGCAGAGTCATGTCATCCGTCCCTGCTCACAATTCGATTGATCCTGATCCCGGTAGCCAAGCCGTTGAAGTGCGTGGGCTGACGAACTGGTTTGAGAAATGGGTCTCTTCATGGGGCGAGCTCGTTCTAACGTCCATTATGGCGATCGGTGATTTCAGCCTCTTCGTTTATCGCACGCTTGTTTGGTTGTTCACAAGACTTCCTCGTAGTGAAACAATCTGGCCAAATTTCTATCGCGTTGGCGTTTCCAGTTTGCCTGTTGTTGCTCTGACTGGAACATTTATTGGGATGGTCTTGGCAGTCCAAAGCTATTTCCAGTTTCGCCAACTCGGACTCGAAACACGTCTGGGTGGCGTGATTAATATGACACTGGTTCGCGAACTGGGCCCTGTTTTGGCGGCAACCATGTTGGCGGGCCGAGTGGGCGGTGCGATGGCGGCGGAGCTTGGCACGATGAGAGTGACTGAGCAAATCGATGCCTTGGCTGCGATGGGTGCGAATCCGATTCGATATTTGGTTGTCCCTAAATTTTTGGCCTGTTTATTCTTGATCCCTACGCTGACGATCATGGCGGATTTCATGGGCGTCGCGGGCGGTCACTTTTACAGTGTCAATGTGCTCGGAATCGATATCCACCACTATTGGCACAACAGTGCGAAATTCGTTTCAAATTTCGATTTGTCCGTTGGTTTGATCAAGAGTGTCTTTTTCGGGTCCGCGATCGCAATGATAAGCTGTTACCAAGGGTTCAATTGCCAGCCGGGTGCTGAAGGGGTCGGCCGTGCGTCGACGGCTTCGTTCGTGTATTCGTTTGTGGCGATCCTTGTCTTGGATTTATTCTTGGGAATCGCGTTGGATTCGATCTACTTTTCTTTGTATCCAGAAGGAGCCGGACTCCTATGATGATTGAAGAATTATTGGATGGCCAGGAGGAGGCACTTGTCGAAGTGCAAGATCTCTCGGTGCGTTTTGGTTCGCAGCAGATTTTAAGCCAAATTTCGTTTTCGATTCCTGCTGGACAAACTCTGGTTTTGTTAGGTGAGAGCGGTTGTGGCAAGACCGTTTTGATGAAGTCGATTATTGGGTTGGTGCGACCGACGATCGGCCAAGTTTCCTTTGATGGTGACAACGTTAGTCAACTCAATGATCGTCAACTAAGTCACATGCGATTGCGGTTTGGATTCGTATTTCAAAATGCGGCGTTGTTTGACAGTATGACGGTCGGTCAGAACGTAGCTTTTCCACTGCGGCAGCACGGAACATTTTCCGACGAGCAGATTCGCGAGATGGTGCTTTCGCGACTATCAGAAGTCGGGCTTCCGGATAACGTAGTTTTTAAAAAGCCGGCGGAGCTTTCTGGCGGAATGAGAAAAAGGGTTGGGCTTGCCCGCGCGTTGATCATGAATCCCGAACTGATCATGTACGACGAGCCAACGACGGGTTTAGACCCGATCATGAGTGACGTGATCAATGAATTGATCATTCGAACCCGTCGGCGGAATCCGGTGACCAGTATTGTGGTGACTCACGACATGAATACGGCTCGAAAAGTCGCCGATCGCGTGATGATGTTGCTGCCGTATCCGCGGCTGGATCAGGGAGAATCTCAAGTCATTTTTGATGGAACGGTCGCCGAAATGGACAACTGCCGCGACCGCCGGGTACAGCAGTTTATACATGGCGAAGCTGGCGAACGGTTAATGGAAATGCGAGCAGGGATTTCTTAAAAGGGCATCTCGCATAGCGAAATAGAAAAATCATGGACGAAAACATTCTAAAATTTCGAGTCGGCATCTTTGTCGTGATTGCTCTTTGCATTCTCGGGATATTGATCTTTCTCAATAGCGAAGGTTGGGTGCCGCAATACACCGTTTACGTGAAACCGTTTACTGCGCCGGGTGTGACGACAGGCACGCCAATCCGAAAAAATGGAATCCTGATTGGGCGAGTGAAATCCGTTTCATCGGAAGACGATCATGTTCGGCTGGAACTGGCGATTAACCAAGACGAAAAAGTCTACGAGTTCGAGACGGTTTCCATCGGAACGGAGTCGTTGCTGGGTGATGCGGTGATCGAGTTCCTGCCAAAAACGGTTGAGACTCGCGGCGCACCCGTTTCACAAAATCATGTTATGGGAACTGTTTCGATCAAAACGGACGCCATGTCGATGGTCAGCAATCTCGGTGAGCAATTCGCGGGGATTGCGCCGAAAATCACAGAGACTTTGGATGTGATTCAGGATGCAGGAAAATCTGTGGAGGCCACCGGTGAGGATATTCGAGAACTGACCAACAGCGTTCAAGGCATGTTTGACGATGATGGAAGTGAAGTCCGGGCGCTGCTGCAGGATTTCCGAACCATGAGTCAAAAAGCCCAAGTCGCGTTGGATAATTTCAATCGTCTCTTCGAAAACGTGAACAATGTGGTGGGTGATCCTGAACTCAAAGGTCAAATTAAAAAGGCGTTTGCGGAGTTGCCCAAGATCTTTCAAGAAGTTCGTGTCACCGTTTCAGAAACGCGTGAAGCGGTCAAAGCTTTCGGTGATGTTCCTGCGGGAATCAACGAAAATCTCGACAACATGAAAGACTTTACTGCCGCACTAAAAACAAACGGTCCCGAGATTCTGCAACAAGTTAATGATAGTCTTGAAAACGTGGATCAGTTTGTGGACGAACTTCGAATGTTCACAAAGTCGTTTAGTAAGCTTCAAGACTCAGAGGGAACCATCGGCAAACTGCTGAACGATACCGAGATCTATGATGCGGCTTTGGAGACGGTCGAACGCATTCGTGACGTGAGTACAAAGATTGAACCGATGGTGAACGACCTGCGAATGTTTGCGGACTCGCTTGCTCGTGACCCAGGGGTGATTGGTGTCAGAGGGGCGCTGGACCGTCGTCCATCTAAGACGGGTTACAAGGGGAATGCAGTCGGACGAGAAGGCGGTTTGTTCCGGCGGTAGATCTGGGTGCGATCGGTAAACGAATGATCGCAAAAACAAACGATCGCATAAACGAACGGATTGTAGTAGTTTGCAATCGACACTGAGTGAAACGCAGCAACTAATTGCAAACACAACGGAGACGTTTCGTTCGCGGATGCGTTAAGAAAATTGACGGTCGTCAATATTGCGATCCGGTGGATTCCGTTCTTCCTGCCCACGCTGGGCCGGGCGTTGCGATCAGACAACTTCGTTGCGTTAAA
>CAZQQR010000285.1:5513-6952 GCA_964595515.1 uncultured Pirellulaceae bacterium | reverse complement strand
AATCTTGTCGGCCGATTCTGATGGCTTCGTTGAAACGACAAATTGTTGGGATGCAATAAACACAAATACCTATCGAAAATGCCGAGCGGATGTATAAATTGGTTTACTGTTGTTTTGGAGAAACGTTGCACGAATTATGAGATTCTTGTGTGAATAGTGGTCGGCATTTAGCCTTCATCCACCAATCAAAACAGTCAAGCGAGGATAACGGCAACGATCAACGACGCGGTGCAGATGAACGACAGGTAAACGGTGTGTTTTAACTCGTTTGCTTTTTTCATGAGGAGCGTAAGCAACTTGTTTGACGACATGAACACGCAATAATTCCGAGAAACGCAATAAAGACCAAGTCCCGCCGGTTCTGGCACTAATGAGAATAGAAATCGTCGAATTGAGGCTGCTTCGAACCGTGGATCTCGACCGCTATCGTCAGGACCTGTGTGACCTAGCTGTTATCTTCCTTTTTCGATTTGTTCTGGTCGGTATCCGATGTCTTGGATTTGGCGTCCGACTTGGTTTCTGATCCAACACCCGATTCATTCAACTGTGAGTCTGATTCCTTATTCTTTTCATAAGTCTGCGAATCCTTGTTTGAGTTTTCCTCAACTCTTTTCTCGGCTTTCCCCTTCTCGGTTTTGGTATCCGCTGAAGTATCCGATTTTTCGGGCTTGGTTGATTCCTTTGATTTGGGTTGCTCGGCCGCCGGTTCTTTCTTCGCCGGTTCCTTCTTTTCTAAAGCGGCGGCTGCGTTTTCGCCGTCCATCTTTGAAGGTTTATCAACTGGCTTCTTTGCTTCAGTCGCTTGACCTTCCACCGAGCTCGTCGATCCGTTCAAACCTGGAATCTCCGGGAAGGAGATATCAGGTCGAGCTGGGAGCCCATCAATTTTTTGAGGCTCTGGTTTTGGTTTGGGGGTTACCACACTAGCGCGGTCGGCTTTTAGTTTGCTTAAGTTATCAGCTGAAATCACGTAAAACCAATCACCAAAACGTTGGTTCAATTCGTCAACAGCTTTCTTGCCATCGGAGACCTTTGTTTCATACTGCGTGGTCGCGTCTTCAAATTTGGAGACAGCAATCTCATAATCGATCTTCGCCTGTTCAAATGCCTTCAACTCCTCGTCGTACTTTATCGACTCAGGATTGCGGGTTTCCGATTCAGGCGCCGGGGCAGGATCGTCGGTTTCGGGCTTGGAATCTTCGTCCGTCTTCTTTTCTTCTTTTGGTTCGTCGGTTTCAGGCGCAGCCTCGTAGTTGGCGGGCTTTTCTGGAGCAGAAGGTTCGGTTGGTTTGACTGGTTTGTCACCCAGCAAAGAGTCATCAAATGAAACTCGAATCATCATGTAACGATTCTTTGACTCTTCTTTAGTCGCTTCGCTGGCAGAAGCATCTTCGGAGCTTTCCTCTGAGTCAGATTTAGCATCAGTGGATGTTTCACTT
>CAZQQR010000285.1:0-5413 GCA_964595515.1 uncultured Pirellulaceae bacterium | reverse complement strand
CCAAGCCCAATCTCGATCTCCTGCTCATCGCCTTCGAGAGATTTTCCAACATGCAATGTGTAGACGACGCCTTTGTCTGTCCCCAGTTCCAACTCACCAAACTGTGAAACAAGTGCCAATCCATCTTGCCCACCAGCCAGACTGAATCCCTTTTGCTCAAGATCCGCTTGCATCTGAGCAGCGGCTTGTTGGAGCCCTTGGGGGTCTTCTTTGAGTTCAGGTTCGTCATTCAGTTTTAAGTCAGCTGTTAAAAGGAGATGACCTTTGTATTTGTATTTGGGTCTTACGCCGGCAATCTTAAGCTCTTCTAAAACACTGACGACCTCTGTGACGCCAGCCAAGTTAAGATCTTCGCGGGCTTCGTCCAAATCTGTCAGCTTCCAAGTTTCGGCTGAAGAGCTTCTGGCAAGATTGACTTTGTCACCCTGTGACTTAATTAGCCCTTGAGACATTCCAAGCGGATTGGAGCGATCTTCTTCGATTTCGTAGTTATCGATGTTGATGCGAGTCAACTCGTCGGTTTCAACACGGAGTAAGTCAGGGTCAATCCAGTCCGAGAATTTTGCCGAAAGATCCAGATTCAGTTTGACTTTGTAGACTTGGTTTTCGTCAGCCTTGCGAACGAAGTAATAGTTTTCATCGCCGGGTTGGGTGAACGGGTCTTCACCCTGAACAGGCTCCACGGAACCGGCCTGTTTTCCGATGATATAGTCGACAAGAACTTCGCCATCTCCGTCTTTGAGTGTGATTCGCTTACCAACGGTTTCTGGATCCTCAATGTCATCACCCAACGGATCGATCACTCCCAGTCGTTCGTGTTCTTGCAGTCGACCAGCCTGAGATTCGCGTTCGATCCCGATCACAGACGAAGCCGTTTCTGCGAGCCGCGTTGCAGCTTCGGCGGGATAGTCGTAGTGAGACGGGATTCGCCAAAGACCGTCTTTGTTGGCTACCGAAAACCGTTTTAGCGCAGCATTCTCGGAATCAATCGTGGCAACTTCCAGAGACTTCGCTTGACTCGCCGATTCAAATTCCGCGAAGAACGGTTGACCGACCAGCGCAAAGTCTTCAGAGTTTCCTGGTTGATTGGCAAAGTGGCTGACTGCGGCGCAAACCGAAAGTGCGCAAGCGACTCCGACAAAGGTTAGCGTTTTCTTTGACTCGTTCATTTCGTTCCCGAAGTTAACTCTTTAAACTCATCCCAATCGACTTTTCGATCCGGGTGGATGTCCCGTTCTTCACTGGCTTTGCGATACCACAGCACCACAATCCCAAGCAGCAGCGCCGGCAACGGAGCGGCCAGAATAGAAAACAGCCGAGTCCGACGTTCCAGTGAGGATACGTTGGATGATTGTTTCATTTTTAGTTCGTCTGTTTTGACTTTGAGATCGCGCTGCAGCCGATTCTGTTTAAGCTCGAAACGACGCTGAGCATCAGAGGCCTTCTGCGAAGTCTTTTGCAGTTTCTCGAAAAACCCAAGGTCTCTATTGGCTTCGATTTCTTTATTGGCTGCCGTCAGCTTTTCTTGTTCGATCTCCAACTCATCACGAACTTTCTTGGCGGCTTCCTCCTGCTCTTTTTGACCGGCAGAGCGATACTCCTCAATGACGGTTTCGAGTTTTTCAAGCGTTCGCGGAGTGGCTCGACGATTTCGTAGCGAAACAAATCCGTCGTTGCCGGCCAAGATTTCAATTGAATTCTGTAGCAGAGAAACGTTGTCGAGTTTTTGTTCCAGCTTTGTTTCTTGCTCAACATAAAAGTTCGAGAGAAAATCCATGTCAGTAATCACAACAACATCCAATTTGCTACTGCCGGTTCCAGTAATTCTGGCGGCGATGACTTTGTCTTCTTCATCAATCGAAGTCGCAGGGAAAGGTTCAATGACTCGGAGTTCATCGTTGGTGATTTGACTTCTGGCCGGTTCCGAGTTCACCGTCATCTGTCCCGTCCGCGGATTTAACATTCGTCGCTCCTGAACCGGAGTTTTCGTAAGGACTTCCCACGGAATCGAGCCGGATTGAGTTCCAAGCGAAACCAGCGGTTCAAAATTGTGCTGACTATCTAGAGATTTTTTGACAGAGCCAGGATAAAAGAACAACAGCTCCTTGAGTCCACTGGAGATTAAGCTGTCTGGATTGAAGGCAACTTTTTCATCCCGATTACGGGCAAACACCAACGCCTTTTCCTGAAGGCCAAAATATTCCGGCCAACGATTCCCCAGATACTCCGGGTAAGCGGCTTGGAAACTCGGGTGAGGCTGATCCAAACTCCAGGCAGCCGAGCCTGAATCCCAATCCACGCCAATCGCTTTCATGATTTTCGAAGCCGATCCACCATCCGATTTTGGGAGCTGCGAGCAGGTCAGAAACGGTGCTGCTGGCGAGCGTCCTGAAACACGAGTTTGACGTGGCGCGTTCAAAATACCTAGCTGAGTTGGTTCTCGGGTCGCCCAGTAAAACGGAAGCGGGTCAGCTAGTAGAATCGTTGGATGCCCAGCCTCAACGTACTTAACCAGGTTGTCCATTGCTGGATCGTCCAAGCTACTCGGGTCCGCGACCAACAGCACATCAGGAGCTTCCTTCAGTTTTGATTTTTCAATCTTTACATCGTCACCGTCTGGCACGACTGTCTCTGTCGAAACGTAAGAAGCCAGTGACGCAGCTTCGATGTGCTTGATCTTGAACTGCTTTTCAAGCTCGTCCATCGCCGGAGCGTAATTCCAAGGAATGTTTCGACCGTCAATGCTAGGGCCGCCAAATTTCGCATCCGTGTCAACAATTCCCACCGTGATTTGATTCTCTTTGTCCACCGTTGCCGCGATGGAGCGGCTCAGTTCATACTCCAAGGCTGTTGCTTCGCCAACAAACGGCAACGCAACGTCGTCGAGGGATGAGGAAACGGTTGCACCCAAAAAGACTTTTTGCTCGACCACCCTGCCAGCGACCTCGGATCGGTCATCCACTGGTTCAACGCCCAATTGCCGCGCCTCGATTGCTTCTTTGCTGTACGGCGTGACGTCAACCAATCGAACGTTGACATTGTTGCCGCCGTATTCGCTGAATTGACGCAGTAGTCCCACGAACTGCTTCTTCGTGTTGACATATTTTCGCGGAACGTCCTTGCTGACAAAAGCTTGGACAGTAACTGAACGGTCGTCATCCTTGATCTTTTTAAGCGTCTTAACCGTCGTTTCATCGAGCGTGTAAAGTTTTTCCTGTGTCAAATCTGCACGTGACCAAATGCTCGAAATTGCAGTGTCACACAGAAAAATTGCTGCAGCTAACCCGAGCGCCAGTGAAACGGCCCGGGTTAAAAAATGACCGCCCATCGAGAACTGCTGACCGCGACTCCAATGTCGTTTGCTAATCACGATCAGGTTTAGATACAACATGAAAACAGTAACGGCCACAAAATACAAAACGTTGATCAGCGGAATCAGGCCAAGCGTAAAATCTCGCAAGTTGCCTTCGATTCCAAACTTTTCCATCGGAATTCGAATGATCGGTTCAGAGAACGCACCAAACAAAGTCGGTGCCCAGTCGAGCCCACGAAAATATTCTCCGATGAGCACGGGGACGCTACAAAATAAACCGCCAAGAACAAAAGCAACGGTGGCGCTGCTGGTCAATGAACTCGCGAACATGCCAATGGAAAGCAGAGCAACGCCGGCCAACCAATACCCAACGTAAGTCGCGACGATCACGCCCCAATCCGGGTTGCCGAGAATGTCTAGGACAATGACTTGAGTAAGTGAAAACAACAAAGCGATCGTATAGACAGCAACCACCGACAGAAATTTGCCAAGCAAAATGTCAAAGTCCGAAGCCGGCAATGTGAACAACATCGAGTCCGTCCCCCGTCGTCTTTCTTCCGCCCACACGGTCATCGTGATGGCAGGGATAAAAGACAACAACAATGCCGGGAACCAACGACTAAGTTGATCCATGGTTGCCAGGTTGTCGGCGAAGAATTGCGGACTAAATGTCGTCACCGCGCAAACGGTAACGAAAACCACAATAAACAAGTAACCCAGTGGACCGGAGAAATACTGTTTTAAGTTTCGCCAGAAAACTGCAGAAACAACGTGCCATCGAAACATGTTGTGAACCTACTCTTCAAAAACCAATGATTGGATCAAGCCGCTTTTTAGATACGCGGTGATAAATTAAGTCGTGACTGACGTTTGAAATTTGGTCAGCTCATGGAACTTGTTTTCCATTGCCTGACGCTCGCCCATCTCTTTGATCGGAGCGTCGAAAACGATTCGCCCCTGATCGATCAAGACCACGCGGCTACAAAGAATTTCGACTTCTTGGAGAATGTGAGTCGAAAGCAAAACGGTTTTGGATTCACCCAAATCACGAATCAACTGACGAATTCCGACCAGCTGATTTGGGTCAAGTCCGCTGGTTGGTTCATCAAGGATCAAGACGTCTGGATCATGCAATAATGCTTGGGCCATTCCGACACGCTGCCGAAATCCACGAGACAATTTGCTGATGGGCTTATTCCAGACTTCTTTGAGATCGCATTTGTCAACAACGAAGCTGGTTCGTTCTTTTTTTGCTCCTCGATTCATCCCGCGAGCACGGGCGACATAAGCCAACGCACTTTTGGGCGTCATCTCTTCGTAAAGCGGGCCGTTTTCCGGAAGGTACCCGAGATGTTTGCTGCCTTCGATTCGGTCCGTTTGCATGTCACACCCGGCAATCCGAATGGTACCGGAGGTAGGGGCGAGAAACCCTGTCAGGATTTTCATGGTGGTTGATTTTCCAGCACCATTGGGCCCCAAAAACGCACACACCTGATTCCGAGGGACGGAAAAGCTGACGTTGCTGACCGCTGCAAAAGGTCCGTAGAACTTACACAAACCTTCGGCCTCGATCATCATCCCGCTGTCGGACGATCCCGAGGCTGAATTGTTGCCTGTACTCATGGTCGATTTTTCAACTGTCTATGGAATTCTCAGAGTTCATAGCGAACGGAACTCTCCGTGAGTCGCCGGTCGAAGACAGCGAATATTATTACGGCATTGATAATCTAATTCAAAGGGGAGCAGCCCAATTCTTTAACGAAGCTGAGGGAGTTTTCAAAGTGGTGCGATCCCGGCCACTCTCTTCGGAGCTGTGGGCAAGACGTGATGGCGAGCTTTTCATATCCGAAAGACTTATACCTCTTACATCTGCCAACGATCCAAGCGCACCGACCAACCGGGGAAGATTGCTTCAAGGAAGAAAGTCCGGTCCCATCGAGTCTGTTCGGTCGTATCGAGCCTGGAAACCGAGCAACCCAATTCGCAGCCGGAACTTCCAAACCGGTCGCCACAACATTCACCACAAGAGAATTCGTGATGTGTTTAATCGCCACCCGCAGCTCCAGCTGAGTCAAACGACTGGATGATGCAAAGTGCTGA
>CAZQQR010000284.1:0-6963 GCA_964595515.1 uncultured Pirellulaceae bacterium | reverse complement strand
TCGCTGACCTTGTTGCGAGTCAGTGTGCGTAGCCAGCCGCGAAAGCTGCCATTTTTTACAGGACGAAACTTGTTGATATTGCGAGCCAACGTGTGAAAAACGTCTTGGAAAATGTCATTCAAGTCGGTCGTTGGTAAGCCCGATTCCTGGCACCAATAGTAGACCAAAGGAGAATATAGTTTGACGAGCCGTTCCCATGCTTCAGGATCGTCTGCTTTAACTCTAACAATGAGACTTTGAGATGTTTCGTGTTGCGAGTCACTGCGCGTTGTACGATCACGCCGCGCCTGCTCGGCAGTTTTATTCTGCGGCATTGGGCGAAGCTCCCGTTTCATTGTGTGGAGTCCGCGCCGTCCAAAATACAACGAGCGTCAAAGTCGTGAGAAATGCGGCGACACTGGCGATCACGGTGAACGCGCTTCGCAAGCCAGCTCGAGTAAGATCAACATCGCGTTTGAGCGGGCGAGTGATCAACAGGACGCCGCCGACCTCTCCTTCAGCCCAATCTTGACGAGGACTTGCAGGGTCGGCGTTGTGGCATTGTATGCAACTTTGTTTCATGATTTGGGCCCGAGCATAATGAAGCACCGGTTCACCGTCGACGTCGCCAAACTCAAAATAGGAACGGTCAGAAAGTGCATCGTAATGTTGTTGCTCGTCCAATGAAAACGATCGACATGAAAGCGCTTGACTGGCACGCAGTTCAAGCTCGTTACTTGGGCCGCCGTCTTTTCGCCATGGAAACTCGCTGTAGATTTTGACGCGCATCCCCGATTCGTTTTCAGTGATTCGCTTGCCGGCATCGATCATAAAAGTAAATGGAAGCGGGACAGCGTTGGGAGTGGTGGCGTACTGGTGCGTCACCGGCACAAGGTCTTTGTCCAACGATCCAACAACACTTTCGCTGTAAAAATCGTTGATGTCTTCGAGCATGTTGGCTTCCATGCGAGCACTTTCCAAAGCAGTGCTTTGAACGAAATGCGTTGTCAGCCACGACAAATATACAAATCCGCCAATCGAAATAAGTGGGGCGGCAACTAATAGGCTGGCGGCAACCGGATAGCTGCGACACCAACGAATGAGCTTTTCACCGACACCCATCGGTCTGGCCTTGATGGGTTGCCTTTGAAGATGTCGTTTTAGGTCAGCCGTCATACCAGCGGCGGTTTGGTAGCGGCGCCCCGGAGACTTGGATAGAGCTTTCAAACAAATAGTCTCCAAGTCTCTCGGAATACCGGGATTGAGTTGCCGAGGAGAACGTGGTTCGTCTTCAAGAACTTGCAGCAACAGCATTCGCCGATTGCCTTGGAATGGACGTTCGCCTGTCAGCAGCTCGTACAGCATGACGCCAAGGCTATAAACGTCACTCCGTGCATCTACCTGCTGCGAATCTCCACTGGCTTGCTCTGGCGACATGTACGCGGGCGTTCCCATCACAGTGCCTTCGACCGTCATTGTACTTTCAACGTCGCGTTCCAGTTTCGCAAGTCCAAAATCGGCGAGATGTGGTTGTCCGTTTCGATCAAGCAGCACATTGGATGGTTTCACATCTCGATGGATGATGCCTTGATCGTGTGCGTACTGAAGCGCTTCACCAACATCGGCGACTAGTTGGGCGCTGACTCGAAAAGAATATTGTTTGGTTTGTAAACCTGATGCCAAGGACTGGCCGTCAATGAACTCCGTCACTAGGTAGCAGACGCCTTCGTCAGAGCGAATGGAGTCATAGACGGCTACGATTCCTCGGTGGTTTAGCTTGGCAACACTCTGAGCCTCACGAAGAAAACGCGAGGCGTCTTCGTCTGTGGCAAACGTTCCGGCACGCTGAACTTTCAAAGCCACGAATCTGTCGAGCTGGGTGTCGCGTGCTTTGAACACATATCCAAACGCACCGTTGCCAAGTTCTGATTCCAATTCGAAACGTCCCAGTTGGCATTTTCCATTCTTCAGCTCTTTCGCCAGGCGACGTCCAACGTCAAAAGAGACTGGAGAAGTATGCTGTCGAGCATCGAGAGCCGCGTTTAGCAGGGTATCCGGGATGTTCAAGATCGGGGTGTTGTTGGTTGCCGTCGCCGAACCGCCGGCCGGTTTCGATTTTAAAGACCGTAGTTCCGCGACCAAACCTCGCGTGTGTTGGTTGGTTTCCGCGTCAAATCGGTTGCCGCATTGCTTGCAAACGCTAACGTGATTCGCCAGTTCTTCAAAATGAGCATCTGCAACGTTGCCAATCGCAAAATCCTTCAATTCACTGGCGGTAGGGCAAGTCGAATTTTGCTCATTGTTCATTTGATTGTTTTTCTTTAAAGCCACTGCAGACCAACGAACATTCTAACGCGAGGGCGTTACACGGTGTTTTTCCGTTCGTGTTCCCGTTTTTCGCCCCATATTTTGGCTCCTTTTCTGCCCCTGACTCACTACGTTGATTGACGTTTGTTTGAGCAATTAAAAACAGCGTTTTTCAGATAATGTCCGTATTCAAATTTTGGTCAAACCAAACTGTAACGCTATCCCGTTAGGATTCGTGAGAGCGAATTCAAAGTTCAACTGGGGTAGGATTGATGTTAGAGCGTGGAGATGAAGGTACTTGCCGACGCAATTTTTTGCGAGTTTCGACGATGGGCGCAGTCGCCAGTTCACTTCTACTGGTGGCGAATCAAGAATTGGGTGCTGATTCAATTTCTTCACAGCAGGCTGACCCGCCAGCTCACCGGATCAAGCAGCTGTCATTGCGTACGGCGGTGCCGCTAAACGAGATGGCTGACTTTTACCGCGATGTTCTGGACATGAAAGTCCAATTGTCCCAGCAGCAATTGATCGTTGAAGCAGGGGCGACAAAAATCCAATTTACTCCAGCGGAGGCCGGAACCCGCCCGTACTATCACTTCGCGTTTAACATTCCAGAAAACAAAATCCTCTCGGCTCGAAAGTGGCTAGGGGAAAGAACGAAGCTGGCGACGACTCCGGTTGGCGCTCGAGAATCAGGAATGCCCAACGACATCAGGCCATTCAATCATTGGAACTCTCATTCCCTTTTCTTTTGGGATCCGGCCGGCAACATTTTGGAACTCATTTGTCGTCACGATCTAAAGAACAGCACCAGCGGTGAATTCCGCAGTGACGAGATCTTCTACGCAAGTGAAATCGGATTCGTCACCGAAGACGTGAACAAACTGGCGGGCAACATTCGTTCGACGTTTCAGCTGAATCAATACGGCGGAGGTGGTAGCTCATTCAGAGCAATCGGAGACGAAACGGGCCTGCTGATTATCTTTAAACGTGGTGGCTCGCCGGTTGGTGCGCAACCAGGTCAAACGTGGCAGATTAACCCAACCGATGTGGTCGTTCGCTCTGAGGTGAAGTTTGAAAGCGAAACGGATCCGCATTCGATCAAGGCCAGCTAAGCACATGCTAAGTACTCTAGCTGCCGTCGTCGGCAGTGATCTTACTCTGTCTCCAAAAAATAGGATTCTCGTGATCAATTCAGCACCCTTTGTTGTCGCCACCGTTTTACAAATGCTTCTATTTTCGATCCCTAGTGAAAGTGCGAACGGTTGGTCTATTGAGAGCTGGGCCAATGAAAGCCAGCCCCGCGGAGCGGCCGCCTCAAAACGTATCCCAAAATTAAATACTGCAGATGTTGACCAGATAAGCGACTACGTTCGGGAAGTTTTTCAAGACCGCGATGGAGTTTATTGGTTCGGCACTAACGGCGATGGGGTAGCGAAATATGACGGAGAATCGCTGAAGTTCCTGAGCGTGAAAGAAGGCTTGGCCGGCACGGCGATTCGAGGAATTTTGCAGGACTCGAAAGGCGATTTGTGGCTCGCGACCGATGGTGGCGTCAGTCGTTACCGATCCGGGAAATTCACAAATTACACAACCGCAAACGGGTTGACTGAAAATCAAGTGTGGAGCATTTTTCAAGACAGCGACGACACCATTTGGGTTGGCACCATGGGCGGCGTTTGTCGTTTTGATGGTAAGGCTTTTGTGCCATTCGCGATTCCGAAAGCTCAAGTCGAAAAACCGGCGGATGGCTTCGGCCCACAAGTCGTTTGGAGCATGTTCGAAGATCCTGATGGCAATATGTGGTTCGGCACCGATGGCGAAGGAGCGTGGAAGTTCGATGGCACATCGTTTACAAGTTATACCGCCAGAAACGAGCTTGCTGGCAATACGGTTCGCGCGATTACTGGTGATCGGCATGGCCGAATTTGGTTCGGGACGCGACTTGGTGGCATGAGTCGATTTGGTGGCATGAGTCGATTTGATGGCAAGAAGTTCACGAACTTTACGCAGGCCGACGGACTTGCCAACGACGAAGTCTACGAAATCTTAGAAGCCCGAGATGGCGCTCTTTGGTTATCAACTCGCGGCAAAGGCGTCTGTCGATACGATGGCAGTTCGTTCACGAATTTTGGAATCGAGCGTGGATTGACGTTGCCACATGTCCAAAGCATCTTCGAAGACAAAAACGGACTGATCTGGTTGGGGTGTTCGGGTGGGCTGTTTCATTACGATGGAAAAACGTTTGTGAACGTCGGGAAAGAGGGGCCATGGCCAAATGTTTCCAAGGTAACGGACGAATTTTCTGTTTCGATTCGACCTTTGCTCGAAAAGTACTGTGTTGAATGTCACGCACCCGGCGAAATGGAAGGCCTCGATTTTCTTGCCGCCATGACCGACGCCGATGTGACGCAACACAAATATCTCTTCGCCGACGTCGCCGAGCAAATGGAGATCCGCACCATGCCGCCACGTGACTTCGATCAGCCTACGGAAGCGGAACGCAAATTGGTTACCGATTGGATTCGGAAGCAGGTGAATCTTAAGCCGGAGGACACCGACCGAATCTCAACTTACGTAGTCGAGGTCTTTCAGGACAAGCAAGGAAATCTGTGGATGGGAACCATTCAAGACGGCGCGGCGCGCTACGATGGAAAAACGCTGACCTACTTTTCCACCAAAGATGGACTCCCGAGCAATACGGTTACCAGCTTTGCCGAAGACAAAGACGGAAACCTGTGGGCGGGAACGCATTCGGGAGTATGTAAATTTGATGGAAAGACATTCCAACGGTTAGGAAGTGCGGTTGGTTTGCCGGACGTTCGCGGTTCAGGCCCGAGGGCGTGGTCAAGCGCTCAGACCGACCGAAAGGGTAATGTCTGGGTGAGGATTGGGAATACACTGTTTCGCTCAAATGGTGCTTCTTTTGTTCCGTTTGCATTGCCGATCCAAAGGGACAAAATTTCCTCGTACGCCATTGATGCTGGGAGTGCTTCTTTTGATTTGGAGGATAGACAAGGGAATTTGTGGTTCGGCACCGATGGAGCTGGGGCGTTCCGATATGACGGCAAAGCTTTCACGCAATTTACGACGGCGGATGGGCTCTGCAGCAACAATGTCACCAGCATCCACGAGGATAAGAACGGCATGATCTGGTTCACGTGCATTCAGTCCTTCCAGCCAAAGATGACGGGCGATGGGGGCGTTTGCCGGTTCGATGGAAAGGCGTTCACTACGTTTCCGAAAACGAAAGGTTTGAGCGAAAACGATATCTACACGATCTACGAAACCAGGTCGGGTGATATTTGGATTGGTGCAACGGGAGTGGGTGCGTATCGCTACGACGGGCAGGAGTTCACTTTGTTTAATGAAACGAACAGGGAACATTGGACTCGCAATTTTGGTGTTCAAGATATTTTGGAGGATCGAAATGGAACACTTTGGTTTGGCTTCTCCGGAGGGTTGTTTCGCTTTGATGGAACTTCATTTTTCAATGTGACGAAGAAGGGGCCGTGGAAAGATCTCGTGTCGACAATGGCAGACACAGCCGCCGGCGAGCAGGTTGATGGTTCAAGTTGGATTCACGACGATGCCAGACAAGCTATGGTCGCGCTCGCCGAAAGCGATTTAGACAAAGCCACGAAAATCATGCGCAAGTTGAAAAGTGAGCAACCACAAGATCAAACGGTTCAGGAAGAGACGATCAATCGAATCGGCTATCACTTGATTTTCGACCGAAAGCTTGAGTTGGCGACGGAAGTGCTGAAGCTCAACACACTTCTTTATCCAAGTGAGTTCAACACGTTTGATAGTTTGGGGGAGGCCTATTGGCGGCAAGGTGATGAGTCGCTTGCTATTGAGAATTACAAAAAGTCGTTGGAGTTGAATCCCGATAACTCGACTGCGAAAGTTGCCATCCGCCAGATTTTGGCTCGTCAAAGATATGAAAGTGTCTTGGTGGCTCCAAAAGAGTGGCTGGAGGAAGTGCTAATCGTTCCGCCGGATTTTGCTCCGACGATGTCACTCACTGGGCTTGAGCACTTGCGGTTGCCGCCAGATTTTCGTGACCCCGATTCTGATTGGTTTATTTCTTACTTGTTTGCGATTGAGTTGACTGAACGGATCGAAATCAATGAACGAATGGTTGGCGAACAATTGTTGCTTTACTTTCAAGGCTTGGCGGATGGGGCGCGTGACAAAAAGGGCAAAGAGATTAATACGAACGCATTCTCGATCGTGCCAAAGAACAACGATGGGGCCCGCGTCGCCAACGAATTCGTTTACAGTTTGAAATGGCAAGAGCCGTTTGCGGGCGGCAATTTTTTAACGCAGAATTTGCGAGTCAAAGTGATCGAAGGAAAGAACCAGCACGGCGTCGTGTTTGTATGTGGCTCACCTCAGCCATTTGGTTCGCATGTGTGGAAAAAGCTGTTGGAAATACGAGGACAATTCTCTGAAGGTGACGTGCCAAAGCAGCAGCGATAGGGTTCGCAGGCAACCGTCACGAGTCGCGATCGGTTTGGCGCGGAGGGACGACATTGAAATAGCGCTATGAATGCCGTCCCGTCCGGGACTCCGTATTGGTGACGGGTGTTCCCCCGGAATAAATTCCGGGGCTAAGGAATGCCGTTCCTCCGGAACTAAAGAACGCTTGCACCCGCAAGGTACAAGCCCGGT
>CAZQQR010000283.1:0-6987 GCA_964595515.1 uncultured Pirellulaceae bacterium | reverse complement strand
CCGCCGGCAAGTCGCATTTTTCAACTACTCTTTGACTTCGAATTCAGCATCCATGACGTCATCTTCTTCCGAAGATTCTTCATCGGCGTCTTCAGCCTCTGCTCCGCCTTCTGGAGTTGCATTTGCATACATTGCAGCGCTCATGGCGTGCGATGCGTCTTCGAGTTCTTTCACGGCCGCCTTGATTGCATCGGTGTCAACGCCGCCAATCGCTTCGCGGACTTTGTTGATGGCGGCTTCAAGTGGTTCCTTGTCGCTGTCCTTCAACTTTTCCGCGTTCTCTTTCATCGTCTTTTCAACTTGGTAGCACATGGTCTCGCCTTCGTTGCGAGCGGTGACCAATTCGTATTGCTTACGATCTTCTTCCGCGTTCACTTCCGCGTCCGATTTCATTTGTTCAATTTCATCCTCTGACAAGCCAGACGATTCCTTGATCTCGACCTTCGCTTCTTTGCCAGTTCCCAGGTCCTTGGCAGAAACATTGAGGATCCCGTTTTGGTCAATGTCGAATTTGACTTCGACCTGTGGAACGCCGCGTGGAGCCGGTGGAATTCCAGTCAAATCAAATTTCCCAAGCAGACGATTGTTCGTTGCCATTTTTCGCTCGCCTTGGAACACCTGAATGGTGACGGCGGTTTGATTGTCGGCAGCGGTGCTAAACGTTTGTTTCTTTTCGGTAGGAATCGTCGTGTTCCGCTCCACGAGAGCGGTCAAAACGCCGCCTTCGGTCTCGATTCCAAGTGTCAACGGAGTAACGTCGAGTAGCAACACGTCTTTTCGGTCGCCAGCAAGAACGGCACCTTGAATCGCGGCACCCACGGCAACGACTTCGTCTGGATTCACGCCTTTGTGAGGGTCTTTGCCAAAGATTTCTTTGACCATCGCCTGGACTTTAGGAACGCGAGTCGAGCCACCGACCAAAACGATTTCGTCGATGTCTGATGGCGAAAGCTTCGCGTCCTTCATCGCTTGTTGGACTGGTTTCTTGCAACGCTCAACCAGCGGGTCGATTAATTCTTCGAACTTCGATCGCGTCACGTTCATCTGCAAGTGCTTTGGGCCACTGGCATCGGCTGTGATAAACGGCAGGTTGATGTCGGAAGACTGGGCGGAACTCAATTCCTTTTTGGCTTTTTCACAAGCTTCTTGCAAACGTTGAAGCGCCATGGTGTCTTCACGAAGATCGACACCGTTTGAGCTTTTGAACTCATCAGCAACGTAGTTGATCAACACATCATCAAAATCATCACCACCAAGGTGCGTGTCACCGCTGGTACTGATTACTTCAAAGACTTTCATTCCGTCATCGTCGTTCAGTTCAAGAACCGATACGTCGAAGGTACCACCACCAAGGTCAAAGACAACGATCTTTTGTTCTGATCGAGCCTTGTCCAAACCATAAGCCATCGCCGCGGCGGTTGGCTCGTTGATGATTCGGGCGACTTCGAGGCCAGCGATTTGACCAGCATCTTTGGTGGCCTGTCGTTGGGCGTCGTTAAAATAAGCTGGGACCGTGATAACGGCTTTGTTGACCTTGTGCCCAAGGTACGATTCGGCGGCTTCTTTGAGTTTGCGAAGCGTTTTCGCCGAGATTTCTTGCGGCGTGTATTCGCGATCGCCAACGCCGATTTTCACATATTCATCAGCGCCCCCTTTGACTTCGTAGGGGATCATTTTTTCTTCTTGGGAGACTTCGCTGTGTCGTCGACCCATGAAACGTTTGACTGAGTAAACGGTTCGCGTCGGGTTGGTAACGCGTTGGTTTCGAGCAGGTGCACCAACAATCGTTTCGTCACCATCAGTAAACGCGATCACACTTGGTGTCGTTCGATCGCCTTCTTGGTTCGCGATCACGGTAGGTTCGTTTCCGTCCATCACGGCGACAACCGAGTTGGTTGTACCAAGGTCGATTCCGATGATTTTTTCGCCCTGAGCCATTTTGCTCTCCTGTTAACGTCTTAAATTTCTGCGTCGATCCGGAATTGGAAACGCTTGTTTTCTAGGGTTGGTGACCTGCCCTTTGGACAGATTCACAAATTCAGACTCCATATTTGCAAAGCTTGTGCCAATTCAAAATAGATTCGAATTGCCAGCAAAATACGGAGGTTGGGAGAAGGGGGCCTCGGAATCAGACCAAAACCACCGCGTTAGCTGTCAATTCTGACAATTTGGCACGGCGAAGGTATTCATTGAAAGTCGCAAGTTCGAGCCCAAGAGAAAGGGCTAAAAGTTACTCTTCTGACTCAATGTCGTTGAACTTGAATAGCATTTCTGACGCGGTTCCGCCGTTACCCAGGTACGACCGATACGAAATTCCTTTGAAGCAGCCAGCCATGTTCCAGCATCGGTTTGCCAAGTCGGCCAATTGTTCTTCCGAGAACTGCAATGTGTCTCTTTCGGCTTCGTATTCGGTGAGGTCGAACTTAACTCCTTCTTTTTCAAGTTGAGCTTTTATAACCCCCGAGTATTTTTTTGCCTCTCGCATCAAAACGCGATTGTCGAAAAATGCGAGGCACAAAGACGGAGCTTTGGCGCGGGCCGGTCCAAACACTCTCAGTTTTGTATTCGGTTTTTCAGCCATCCGAATGACGGAAGGTTTATGGATGCCCATCGCAGCCCAACGTTCTGAAAAAAGAGTTGTCAGATTCAGGGTTGCCTCGGGATTGGATTCATCAATCTGCGCGAGAACTTGCTGGAACATCGTGCCTTTTGAGGATTCGGTTCGTATTGGCTCCTTGCTCCAACTTTCGTCAATATCGACAGTTAGTGAATCACCAATTTCAGATTTGGCTTTGGCAATCTCATCCGCAAACTGTTTCATTGCCCGATCGCGAAACCGAGTCATCGTATTCCAATATTCTTCGGTTGCCGATATCAGCGATTTGGAATCGTTGGTCCCGATTACCATGGTTGCGTTGGGAAACACAAACTGGTTCTGGACATTGGATTCACCAAAAAGCTCCGTCGCTTTAGCTAGGTCGATCAGTACGCCTGTTTCCTGTTTGTCGATCGCTGGGAGCAATAGCTGTTTTGTGGTTTGATCTAATTCGGCCCCCATGCCTTCGATCATGCCCACTAACTCCACAATCTTTTTTCGTTGCTGTTTGAGGTGGAGTTCTAATGCTTCTTCGTCTTCGAATTCGCTGTTGCCATCTTCGAATTCTTGTCGAGCAAGTCGTTCCGCAGGGTCAACCAACGACTTTTCTATTTCCGGAATTGACATTTCATAAAATCGAAAAGTCCACTTGGAAATGATCTCATAAGGAATATTCAAATTGGTTGGTCGAGCGGTGACGAACCCAAGCGTTTGAGCATTGGCATAGGTTGGGATTTCGAATGAGTCATTACTTTCAAAGTATCTTGGAACATTGTCTTGAAAGGTGTAACCGGAAATTCCGTTGGAGTTGAGCGTCGTGAAGCCATAACCCATTTTTGGGCGTTGAAAGATCTTGTCCAAGTCGTCGGCAAGTTCCTTGAGGCTGTCTTCCACCTTTAACAGACTCGTTCGATCGCCCAAGTCGTCGTCATCTGATGCGATTTCAGCGTACTGATTGATTATTGGGCCAAGCGATCTGACTACGTCTCCAGCCGAGTTTGCGAGTTTCATATAGTTCTCGCTAATGTAAAAGACGCTAGTAACTGCCTGGTCTTTATTGATCGCATTGCGTAGTCGTTTAAGTTTTGGGTGATCGATCAAGAGTTTTCCGTTCCCAAAATCCTGCAATACTTGCTGGTTTTTTGCGACTCCGAAAAACAGCAGGTTGTCAACGATTCCAAGTGAAACACACCCCTTTTTCGTGCTGAACAGATCTTCAACCGCGATCGCAACGTCGATGTCTTCCACATCAGCAAGGATCGTGTCCCAGTCCAGGTTCTTTAGATCGATGTTAAGTGAAAGGATGTAGTTAGTTTCATCGTCCGTCACTTTCCAACCGTCTCGCATCCAAGCAAGATCGGCGGGTAAGTTTTGGAGTCCAGATTCGATCCCAGTTTTGGCAAGTTCAAGCATGCCGCGATAGTCAGATGATTGGGTTAGTCGCGAACCCATCATCATGGTTGGGCATTCAAGGTCTCCAAATGAATCGCTGATCGATTTCAACAGCTCAATCGCTTTCTCGTCTGACAGCTCGTCATCATTAAAGACATCTGGCACACCTATCGTGGTAAGCATTTTCTGTTGCAGTTGTTGGAAGGCTTCCACTGCGGCGAGCGAGTTTTCGTCAACGTAAATAAACAACTCGTTTTCAAAGACTGGTTTGGCAATCTCCATCGCAAAATTCGCGGCAAAGCCATCGAACGCGCTTCCATAGGCTTCAAGAAATTGTGCGAATGGATTTTGTTCGTTGTAGTCGGCGTAACCTCTGGATTTGCCGCGTCGATAGGCTTTTTTGAGACCGCGATTCACGTCTGCGTTTTTAATGGATTTCCAAGCATTACTTTCGACGATGGCTTCATAAAGCGCCGTGTGATTCATGGTTGCGAAATAGAATGCAGCCGAATCGGGAACCTTTGTCAGCGAACCAAGCTGAGAAGGTTCGGTCGGTTGGGCGTCGTTATTGTTTTCCTGGATCGCCAACGCCGTTTCCAAGAACGGCATCGGAACGAAAAATTGGATCAGGACAACAACGCAAAGCACTGTGAGACGCTTCATTTTTCCGCCATAGAAAATGAGGTTTGAATAGACACTCCAGTCGATCAGGTGAATCTGATCGAATCGAAGCACTTATTCGAAGCGTTGGGAAAGCCGAATGCAAGCTCGGTTTCGGCGAACGGAAAAACCAACGATCCTCTACTGGCGAACTTTAACGAATCGGCTGCCGCCCAAGGGAAATTCGACCTTAACGGCCAAGAGCCATCCTGTTTGGGCTTGCAAGAGCCTACTTTAGAAAAGCTACTTTTTGTCTTTGTCGTTTCGCTTCAGACCAGCACGATCAAGCAACGACTCGCGGAAAAAGTCGTCCATCTGCTCATCTTGGGGAGGCGTACCGTAAGCCCCAAGTTTTCGAGGGTCGTACTTCACAACGAATTGGTGCTTGGCGACCTGAAGTTGACATTTGGGATCAAGTCGTCGGCGGACTCCGACCATGATGCGTTTGCCATCAATTTTTACGCCATTGCGCGAACGCAGGTCGCGAACAAACCAGTAGCCTTCTTCGATTTCAAGCAAGCAGTGATGCCCGGAGACGTTTCCATAATTGAGCACGATATCGCAGCCGTCTCGACGACCGATCCGCAATCGTTTTTTCATCAATGGAATGGGGTCGCCCCCGCCAATTGGTACTAATTCACCGAACATGATGGTCGTGCGTGGGATTCACGCTGTACAAAAGGAGAAAGTGTTCCCAAAATGTGGGAGTAAGACAAAAGCAGGCTTTTTAACTCTATTCGGTGCCCCCTTTGACGTCAACTCAACACCACCCACACGACAGGGAAACCATGGACTGGCGGTCCGATGGTTTGCGATATTTCGGTTATAGCTACTATTTGAAAAAGGTATTTGGCTACCGCGTTCAACGCGTATCACTCGACGCCGGATTTACTTGCCCCAACGTTGACGGGACAGTTGCGACCGGTGGTTGTACGTTTTGTGACAACCGAAGCTTCAGCCCTAGTCGTCGGCTCCCCAAGTTAACGATTCTCGACCAGCTGAACGATGGAATTTCTCGCGTCAAACGCCGATACAAATGCAAGCATTTTATGGCTTATTTTCAACCGGCCACCAACACCTACGCGCCTGTGGACGTGTTGCGACCGCTCTATGAAGAAGCCATCTCGCATCCGGATGTCGTCGCGTTAGCGATTGGTACTCGGCAAGACTGTGTTCCAGATGATGTTCTAGATTTGTTAGAAGAGTTTGGGCAAAAGCTTCCGCTGACCGTCGAGTATGGCTTGCAGACGATTCATGACAAATCGTTGGACTGGATGAATCGAGGGCACTATCACGATTCGTTTGTCGACGCGATGGAACGAAGCGTGGATCGAGGCTTCGAAATCTGTGCGCATATCATGCTGGGGTTACCGGGCGAAAGCCACGAAGACATGATGGCTACGGCCCGCGAAGTTGCCTCTTCGAGATTAGACGCGGTCAAAATTCATAACCTCTATGCTGTAGATAACACACCATTGGCTGAACAAGTCCGATCTGGCGAAGTCACTTTAATGACTCGTGACGAGTACATCGAAACGCTTTGCGATTTCCTTGAGTTGCTGCCGCCGAGTATGGTGGTCGAACGAATCAGTGGCGAAGCCCCGGGCAGCTATTTCGTCGGACCTGAATGGTGTCTCGATAAACCGGCTGTGTTGCAGGCGGTTCAGGATGAATTCGCTCGACGTGATTCGTGGCAGGGAAAGAAGTTCTCTAACTAGTTGAATGAGTGGGAGAGTTGATCAATCGGCAAAATGACTGGTTTTGCTCTGTATTGGAGCAGCTGCGAACCAGACTCCTGTTTTTGACTCATGTTTGTAGGGCGGAGTGCTAAAGTTTGCCCATCAGGATTCCGAACTTAAAAGGGTGTTCGTTGCAAAACGAATCACTTATTTTGATGTCAACGTCTGGCCAAATTGCCCAGACCTCTTGACCATCAAACTTTGATTGGGATACTGGGGTAAATGTTGCCTCCGAACGTTTTGAGCCGTCAATGGTTGGCTTTGCGTTGGACTCATTCAAATACGGCGTCGTGGCCAAGTGGCTAAGGCAGCGGATTGCAAATCCGCCATCGTGGGTTCGAATCCCACCGACGCCTCTTCTTTTTCCCCATGATTTCTATCTTGGGTTCGGCACCGCCTGCTTTTTCTCGGGCCCGTCGCCATCTAGAATGACGCTTCATATTGGCGAGTTTGAGCACCCCTGATTGAGTTGAGAGAATGGCTAAAAAGACGAAGCAAAAAGCTGCAACCAAGTCGACGAAGAAGGCAACCAAGAAAAAGGTGACCAAGAAAGCGACTAAGGCAACTAAAGCAAAAGCCGTTAGGCCGACCAAAACCAAG
>CAZQQR010000282.1:0-6989 GCA_964595515.1 uncultured Pirellulaceae bacterium | reverse complement strand
CGATTAATTGAAACGGAACCGGATCGACGTGAGGCGCTAGCCACCAACATCGAGTATTTTCGAAAGCTCTGTTCAGTTGCCAAATTGGATTTGGTTGATTCATCGACCGCGATCCAGCCGATCATTTTTGGAAACTCTGAGTCAGCCTTGCGCGCAAGCGAGCAGCTCAAAAAATACGGCATCTGGGTGACTGCGATTCGGCCACCAACCGTGCCAACGCCGCGTTTACGAATAACGCTTTCGGCTCAACACACGCAACATGACATCAAAGCACTTGTCAATTCATTGCAGCTAATCAACATCGCGGAGAAAAGTTGATGGAGCCATTGGTTTTGGTTCATGGCTGGGCTGTCGATTCTCGTATTTGGGAAGGGATACTGCCTCAACTCGAAGAACACTTTCAAGTGTATCTGATTGATCTGCCGGGCTACGGCAAAGACCGTGACTACTTTGATGATTATTCACTGACCAAGGTAGCAGAGGAAATTTTGAACCGGGCACCCGCTCAACCTGCAAACTGGGTTGCGTGGTCATTGGGAGGAACCGTTGCACTTGCTGCTGCTTTGACGAATCCCGAGCGATTTAAAAAACTCCAGCTCATCTCAGCCACACCAAAATTTATCGCGAGTGATAATTGGCCAGTCGGGAACGAGCTTCATTACTTTAAAAAACTTGCAGCTGAGTTTGAATCTGATCAAGAGAAAGCGATGGGGAAATTTTTATTGCTGCAAGTGCTGTCGAAAGGAAGATCAAAGGTTCTCAACAACGTAAAACTCGTTCGAAAGCTCAGAACAACCTTCCTCGATGGCGAACCGCCGCGGCCCACAACGCTGCAATCTGGTTTGAAGATCCTGGCCGAAACCGACTTACGAGATCAGCTCAGCAGAATCACGATCCCCACGCAGGTGATCGCGGGGACTACAGACAAAGTCGTCAAGGCTTCGGCGAGTCGGTATTTGTTTGAAAATTTGGCCAATTCGCATTCAATGCATGAGTTTGAGGCTGGCCATTTGCCTTTCCTTCAATGCCCGAGCGAGTACATTAGAGCGTCGCTTTCATTTTTTCAGTCTCCATGAATCTCGCCAAAAAACAAATCGCCCACCAGTTCAGCCGAGCCGCAAAAACCTACGACGCTGCCGCCAATTTGCAGAACGAAATGGCCGCTCGATTGATCGATCAGATTGCCTACGAGCAAAGTGCGTCCGGCCAAAGTCGCCTTGGTAGAACGTTGGTAGATCTTGGCTGTGGAACCGGGGCTGCGCTCTTGAATATCGCTAGTCGTTTTGACCAACTCAATTTAATCGCGGTCGATATCGCACCTGGAATGATTGAAGTCGCAAAAGAACGCCTCGCAACATCCAGTGTTGCAGCAACGTTTCATTGTTGTGACTTAGAAAGTACGCCGCTCGCGAACGATTCAGCCGACATTGTTTTTTCAAATGCTGCAATCCAGTGGTGTGATCCAGCCTCTGCGATTGGTGAAATGCGACGAATCTGCCGCGGCGGTGGTTCGATCTTCCTCTCAACGTTTGGCCCGGGAACTTGTCGGGAAATCCAGTCGGCTTGGGATCAAGTCGACGATTCGCGTGTTCGAGTTCATGAATTTTCCGCGCCGGAACAGCTTGAGCAGCACATGTTGAGTACCGGTCTTCGGGATGTCGCTGTGCAATCAGAAAATCGAGAGCTTACTTTCGATTCGGTTGATAGTTTCTTGCAAAGTCTAAAACAAATCGGCGCAACCTATGCTTCTTCTTCTCGCCAACAAGGGCTAATGGGCACCAACAGATATCGAAAATTTCGCAGCGTTCTGACGGATCGTTTGACTACGCAAGGCAAGCTAACGTTGACGTTCCATTGCGTCTTTGCGACCGCGAAAAAATAAATTCGGCCTTCAACGAAGCGGAAGATCGGCATGGTCAAATTTACAGGCAACGCAAGTGACTTTTTGAAAATCGGAGTCAAGGCGGCTGCGCGCGGTGACGTGGAACTAATTCGGCAAATCTTGACCGCTAAACCAACTTGGATCCGTCACATTGGTTCGCACGGACGGACGATGTTGTGGGAAGCGGCGCACAAGGGAAAACTGGAAATGGTCAAATACCTTGTTCGGCGCGGGGCGGACATCGACGCGTGTGGCACACACTACACTCCGTACTTTGTCGAAATCAGCTGCTACTGCATTGCACGATTCAAAAAGCACGACGCAGTGGCGGATTACTTGCTTGAAAAAGGGGCCAAGCTCAACATTCATACCGCAGCATTCCTAGGCGACACTGCCAGCGTGAAAAGATACCTGCGTAGTAAAAAGCGGCTTAACCTTGGCCATCCGCAATCTGTCATGGCAGACAAGAATGATCAAGGTCTCGATTTTGTCGTCGCACCTGCGGACTGGGCCACACCGCTTTGTTATGCACTGCGAGGTGGAAGTGCCGAAACCGTGGATCTGTTGATTGAACGCGGTGCTTTGATCGCAGGAAACGAGCAGGCGCTTTTCAACGCGGCTGACGACAACCCTATGATGGTTAAGTTGTTGCTTGAAAACGGCGCGGATCCAAAATTTGCACCGCAGGCCAATTCCGATGATAAAGAACTATATGACGTTGTCAGCAAGTACGACGTCAAACCGCCCTCGTCAAAATCCAACAGCCAAGAACTGGTCTACCTGTGTCGTGGAGACCGAGGAGGAAACCCAATGGAAATTCGGCGACTACTGAAACATGGTGCGGACGTGAACTTTCAAGATCGCAAATCGAAAACAGCGTTGCACCGTGCTGCAAAATCTGGATTCGCAAACGCCATCAAAGTTTTACTAGAACATGGAGCTTCGACCGAAATCAAAGACACCATAGGTGAGACTCCGATTTTTGAGCCAGTCAGATCGACGATCAAAAACTTGGAACGAAGAAAAGAAGCGATTCGAATCTTGGTAAAGGCAGGTGCAAACTTAAAGCACCAAAATGACAAGGGCCAAACCGTGAAAGACGTAGCAAGGTCAAGCAAAACAAAAGAAGCGTCATCGCTCGAAAAACTCTTGAAAAGGAAATGAAACCGAACTCTGCTAGCGTTTCAGAAGATGATGCCTCAGACTAAGAACTTTATTAAAATCGTCCGGCGACTTAGAACCACATAGAAAATTGAACGTAAATGAAACTCGATCTTAGGATGCAGCCAATTCAATTGATCCTTTCAGATGTTGATGGGGTCCTGACGGATGGGCGAATTACATACGACAACCAAGGGATCGAAACTAAGAGCTTTCACGTTCGAGACGGCATGGGAATCAAACTTTGGCAACGATCCGGCCACAAGTTTGGAATCATCACGGCACGATCGTCGCACATTGTGAAACTCCGAATGGCGGAGCTTGGCGTGGACATGGTGAGACAGGGATCAACAGACAAGATCGATGTTGGACTTTCGCTGATTAAAGAACTCGGCGTGAATCCGGATCAAGTTTGCTACGTCGGGGACGATCTGACAGATCTAGGACTAATGACCAAAGTCGGACTGGCGGTCACGGTTTCGGATGGTTGTGCTGAACTTAAATCTGTGGCCCATATCACAACCAAGGCCAGCGGAGGCCATGGAGCGATTCGCGAATTGATCGAAACGATTTTGAAAAGCCAAAAACAATGGGACGAATTAATCAGCGTTTATCGAGACGATTTGTAGTCATCTAAAGCGGCTAACAAACAGCCAACCATCTACCCAACCAATCAGCCTCAATCCATCACTTCGAAAAGGAATTCGAACTTGGCCAACGCAACGCCTCAAACGATCAAAGCGAAACCACCCATGAACGCGGTGGCAACGTACATGATCGGATTGGCGTTAATGATTTTTGGCTATTCAAGCTACGTGAAGTACGCGGTTCCAGTCATCGAAGGCCCGCCCAACTTAATCAAGCGATCAACGCCAAAACTGTCACAACTTCCGCCGCCGATTCATGAAAAAACGCACCTGATTCCGCTGCTTCCAGCTGATACATGGGAATTGGGCGATTGCCAAACTTTGTTCACGCCTTCTGGAACCATCGCGTTCAAAGAAATTGAACAACTCGAAGACGGCAATCTAAAAATCGTTCCATTCTCAATGTTCGCGGGCGTCACCGACCCACAGGACGAGCAACCACTCAAACCCGATACGCCAACAGTGCTGCGAGCCATCGAAGGCGCGATCCTCAAGTTCGATAAACCTTTCAACGAAGTCATGCAGGGCAAAGCCAACATGCAATCCGCGAGATTGCTGGGCGACGTTGATATTTTTCGGCCTGCAACCAACGCCAAACAAGATGATCCGCTCCATATCCTGACGAGCAATGTTCACGTGGATAAAAACCGCGTCTACACACTCGATTCAGTTCTGTTCGCGTTCGGACCGCATCGTGGCCGCGGCCGCAATATGACGATTGATCTAATGCACAAATCCGATGGTGATTCGGCCGGCGAATTTTCAAGCATCGAAAGCGTCAAACGGATGGAGCTGGCATTCCTGGAAAAACTACGAATCGAACCTTCACCAGAAAGCAATCATTTCCCTGGAAGCTCAGACACGCGATCGAAGACACCACTTTTTTCCGACAGCAAAAGTCCTTTAGAGATTTCATGTGAAGGCGCATTCGTTTTCGACTTTGAATCCAAAACTGCGAGTTTCCAAAAAAACGTTGTGGCGCAACAAGTTGACGCTTTTCAAGACAACATTCACTGCGAACATCTGATTCTGTGGTTCCAAGAAGAAAGTTCGGATGCTCACGCGGCGGAGATTGGCGTACAACCGGAATCCAAAAAGGCCAGCATGGATTCTTTGCGGCTGAAGAAATTTGCTGCAATTGGAACTCCAGCTGTAATTACCTCTCGATCAAAAGCCGCCAAGATTTCAGGCGAATCACTCGAATACGATTTGCAGACAAACGAAGTTGTTGGAAGCAGCAAAACTGATCGACCGATGACGCTGGTCACACCAAAATTTCAATTAACGACTCCTGAACTTCGCTACGTGGTTCAAGACGACCAGTCACTGGGCCCCGTGACCTCAAATGGTGGCGGACATTTACTACGTCTGACACAAGAAGGTGAGGATGAGTTTTTTGTAAAATGGAACAAGCGGCTGACCACACAATCTGACCCGCAAAATCCCGGTCTCCAGCGGATCCAAATTGAGGGGCAAGCATTTGCAACGGTTGGCAGTGACGCCAATATTCGGGCAGACCAAATCGTGCTTTGGGCGCGAGAAATCGCCACGCCTTCACCGAACGATCCGAAAAAAATGTCAACTGAATTTGTTCCCGTTGAAATTGTGGGCAACGGAAACGTTCGGATCGTTTCTCCAAAACTCAATGGAACCGCGGACGCGTTACGAGCGACCTGGGATGATCAGCAACAAAGACATCACGTCGGTTTCCGAGCACGCCAGGAATCAACAAGTGTTTATCCAGCCGGAGCATTGAAAGATATTTCGCGGCCATCCTTTCAAACTCGCCCCCCAACCCTTCAACAGAATATCCATCGACAAGGATCAACGCTCAGCGCAAACCACTCAACGGTTCAACCGGCCAGTTTTGACGGTCCAGTCGCCACCGATGCTAGACCAGATTCAACGAAGCCGAACGCCAAAGAGAAAATGAACTTTCGTGGTCGCGAAGTCACCGTCCGCTTGGTAGGCCAAGGCAAACAAACTCAAATCAAAGAGCTTAAAGTCGATGGAAACGTCGGCTTGGAGCAGGCCGACGCCTCCGGCAAAACCGGGGGCATGAAAATCATCGGCGAGTCACTTCACTTGGTTCCCCAATCCGGTTCCCAAACTGGCTCGCAAGAAGATAAAAACTATCGTGTCTTTGTTTCTGGAACGAAAACAACGATGGCCAAAATCACCATGGATGAAATGGAGTTGGTCGGGCAAGTCGTAAACTTGGATCAGGTCGCCAATAAGTTTTGGGTCGAAGGCCCTGGCTCCATGAATATCAAACCAAAAAAGAAATCGTTGACCCGTGAAAATCTGGCTACCGAAAGTGCCAAATCTACCATTCAAAGCCTGAAAGCTTCCTGGAAAGGCGGAATGATCTTTGACGGTTCAAAAATGTACCTCGAACAAGACGTCAACATGGACGCCAACCAGAAAACGAAATCCGGAAACGTGATTACCTCTTCTTCGAGTGAGGGCCTAAGCGTTGAGTTCAAAGAGTTTGTTGACTTGAAACAACTAAGCTCCGAAAACGAAACGACTCAGCGCGATTCACCCGATATGGAAATCGAAAAACTGGTTATGGTTAACAGCGTGTCTTCCGCTAAACGAGTATTTAAGCTCGCCAGCCAATCTGCAGTACCAAGTGCTCCGATCGTTAACGTTCAAACTCGAACTTTCGATCAAAATGGTAAACAAATCGAACAGCGAAACATCTCTGTTCCGCAACTTTCCATTAATGCAGACGACGGCTCAGTTGCCGCCAAAGGACCGGGGTTGATTGCGACTCACTCAATCCAAACGGGATCCTCGAAAAGCCCTTTTTCGCAAATGACAAGGACTGATGCCGATTCAAACAAAAAAGGAGTCTCCTTTATCCGAATCAATTTTGATGGTGAGTTAGATGCGAACTCAAACAGTCGAGAAATGTTGGTACGGGGAAATATTCGAACAGTCTACACCCCGCTAGTTGACTGGAATCCAGGCCCCAATCCAGACCAAATCGTAAACCCGATTCCTGGCAGTGTTCGATTGACTTGCCAGTCGTTGCAAGTCGCCAGTTGGACGCCTCGCGGGTCACAAGAGTCAACAGCTGAAATGATCGCAACGGGCAACACCCAAATGCAAAGCGATCGATTTCAGGCGACAGCAGATCGAGTGAGTTATCGCGAGGCGAGCGATATTATTACGATCGAAGGCACACCGCGAAATGATGCGAATCTGTGGTTCAAACAATCTCCCGTTGATCGCAATCCAACGCACTTGATCGCCGAGAAAATCACTTATCGAATCAAAGACCAATTGCATGA
>CAZQQR010000281.1:0-7008 GCA_964595515.1 uncultured Pirellulaceae bacterium | reverse complement strand
CGCTCACGCTCTTTCAAACCGTTCTAAATTCCAACACTGATTTCCCATTTGATCTCGACTGGTTTTGCGTGCGCAGCCTTCTGGGTTACGGTGTCGAACGTGGGTCGTAGATCACTGTCCCGCTTTTTTGGCAAGTCGTTTCTGCATTCGCTACAATCTACTTTTTATACAAACCGGACGTATGCGGATGACCTCCAACGACCATACTCGAGGGGACGACGACCAAGAAAACGACACAACGGCTTTCTTTGAAGAAAACGCGACAAACAGGGGAAATCGCGGCTAAACCTGCCACAAGAACAATTTTTTGAGAGCGAAGGTAAGAATTGCGGACCTGCCTCTTCAAACGAGTGAATTCAAGAAGTTCGCTAGATTAGGTTGAAGATCAAAACACTTGGACTGCCATTTTGATTTAGACAAACGTTGCACTTTGGTCTTTGAAAACATCAAATAGCAGCTCACCGAATTGGAATCCATCAAGCTCGAAGTTCGACGATGAATCGGACGGGAGTTCAGAGTAATGACGATAGTTGAGAACGAAAACTGGGTTGAACGATTAAAGTCGACCGGTCACGTTCGCGATGAAGCAATCGCTGAATTGCGAAACATTCTCGTCCGGGGTCTAACAGCCACTTGTCGAAGTCGCTACGGGAACAAGATTCAGGCCGAAGACGTTGTGCAAGATGCTCTGATAAAAATCTTGGACAAGATCGATACGTTTGAAGGCAGAAGCAAATTCACGACTTGGGCCATGACGGTTGCCGTCCGAATTGCCATCAGCGAAATGCGTCGCAAGCATTTCCAAGACGTTTCGATGGATCAACTCTTGTCAAACAGTATGCAGTTCGAACCCGCTGCTGAGCCGGAGCCTGCCGCGGACAATGAGAATGAAAAAAGAAAAATGCTGGCCAAGTTGGCAGAGCTTATTGAAACAAACCTGACGAACAAACAGCGCGATGCGATGCACTCGTTGTTGAACGGAATGCCAGTCGAGGTCTTCGCTGAAAAAACGGGTAGTAACCGCAATGCCGTTTACAAACTGGTGCACGATGCCAGGGCAAAGCTTCATCAAGGTTTTGAGCAGGCCGGATACAAGGCCGAAGATATTAATTCGGTCTTTGCGTAAGGGGAGTATAATGACATCACTTTCAAGAAAACAAATTCAAACTCTGGTTGGCTTGATTGCTTCGACCAAGTCAGACGAAATCGATTGCGATGACTGCTTCGGGCAGATTGGCGAGTTTGCCGAGATCGCTCTCGAAGGTCGCGAGGTTTCCGAAGGCATGCAAATTGTCCAAAGACACTTGGAACAATGCCCATGCTGCAAAGATGAATACGAAGGCTTGCTGGAAGCTTTACGTGAACTCGACGACAGCCAAAAGACCGGGTAAAAAACAAAAAGACACCGCCTGTCACAGACGGTGCCCAGTGGATGCGGCGGGACCAAAAATTTGGCGTTCACGTTCATTGACGTCAACAAAAGCACAGTTTTTTGTGTCCGAATCGTGGTTTCTGAGAATCCGAAAATTGATCCAAAGGGGTCATAATCAGACACGCTCGAGAACTTGGCAATCGTTGACGCAGCGATGGTTGCTGGGATTTAGCCTGTATCGCTGTTCGGCTATCCATCTGCGCCTTCTTGATTTTCGATCGCATCGCCAAGTTGAAGCATGAAGTGTGACATTTCCTCGGAGTTGTGTCGGGACTGCTGAGCCCCAATGACCAGACGTGTCAGCAGCAGCGATAAAATGATCGGATTGCGCGGACTGAACTGAGGATGCAAGAATCCAATCGGCTTGGAAAAGCCAAAGATTCGCAAACCATTAATACAGTTGTGTAAGATATTGACCGTCGAGTCCGTGGCGTAGAAATCATGAAACAACTCAACAAAAAAACAGCAACCCGCGAGCTTTGCCAAACGCTTGTTGCGCGAAAGCGAAACCATCCGGCATGGCAGTTGTTGGCGTCCAGAAATGCGCCGCTGACGGTTGCCTGTTTGAAACAGCTCATGGATGCGCATCCTGATGGGATTGATGTTGAGGATACTGTTGAAGAGCTCTCGCAAATGTTTGCTCAATACGCCAACGACTCTGAATTTGAAATCGACAACGACCATCCATTGGCGGCTCGGCGCGAAGTCAGAAAATGGTTGAAGCGTGGGTTGATCGTCGAACGTGACGGACAAATCATGGCGACCGACGCGCTGCAACGTGCGTTGCGGTTTCTCGACAGCCTCGAAGATCAAGCCATGACGTCAACGGCTTCTCGTTTAGCGACCGTTCAACGGGCCACTGGTTGTTGGTAATTGACTTGGACGGATCGTTGTTGCCGTTTCCAAAGCTGTGAGTCTCGAGTTCAGATTTGAAGGAAGTTCATTTGCCCGGCAAGCGCGTGTTGATCGTCGAGAAAGAAAGTTGTCAACATCAGCTACCCGACTTGCCGGATACGATCGCGATTCTGGGAGCTGGTTTTGACCTCGAATGGACACGCAGCGATAAACTCAAATCAAAAACTGTCGCCTATTGGGGAGACATCGATATGTGGGGCCTCCAGTTTCTTGGCAAGGCACGAACGAACTTGCCTGAGTTGACGGCGTTGTTGATGAGCCGGGAAGTGTTCGAGTCCAATCGCAATTCGGCAGTCATCGAACCCGTCGTCGCAGTGGTCGATTGCCCGGACGGACTGGTTGAAAGTGAGCGGCAGCTTTACTCCCAACTGTTGGAGGAACAGAAAGGCCGACTTGAACAAGAGTTTCTTTCAACTCAGATCGTTGAACAAGAGCTACGTCGGTGGGCTGATTCCGAAAACTAATTCTCGTAAAGCATTTTTTGCTCTTAACGCTTCGATGGATGAATAGCTCAACATCTCGTGATTCCAAAGTTCAAGCTCATCTTTATAGCACTCGTCTGCTAGTTTCTCTCCAATTTGCGCAAAATGCATTTTGGCGGATCGTTTGAATTCCTGCGGATTCTCATTGACTCCCAACAAGAAAATTCGGTTGCGAAATTCTTCGGGAAACGCCTCCAGTTGCTCGGCGATTCGATCAGCATCTTTGTCACAGTCGATTATCCCAAGAACATGAGTGTTCTGGTTGTTGTTCAGTAGAGGAAGGTACTCATTCTTGATGATGTTGACTACCTTCAGCCAGCCACCAGCCACATCAACGATTTGCATCTCACCGTTGGCTTCCAGATGCATTTGAAACCCAACGGCAATCTGCCTGTCGGCATCGTCTTCTGGAACGATGAAAAGATGTGGCTTGAACTTATTCACCAGCGGCATCCAGCAAGTCACCGCGTATGAGAGAATTGATTAGATCGCCGTTTTGATCCATGTCTGACAACCAGCGACCACGGGTAGGTTCAAGATGCGAAACTCGAGTCAAGCAAAGCGTCGATTCGTCAGAAAATTTCCTGATTGCTTCAGGATTGTGAGATGTCACAAAAATCTGCCCCGTTCCGGAACTCTTGAAAGACTTGCGAAGCTCCATCGTCATCTGGCCAACTTCGGATAGTCCAACAAAGTTGTCTGGCTCGTCCCAGAAACAAACCATTGGACCAAGATGTTTGTTGGCGGCGAGCAAAACCGCTGTTACAAAAAACATCTTTTCTCCGTCAGAAAGACGTGAAAGCCCGGTTTTATAGATCTTTTCGCCTTTTTGGAATCGAACAATAATACGCTTCGTCGACTCGCCGACTGTCTTGTTTTGGAAATCAAGAAAGTCTGGCATTATCTTTTTGAGGAAAGACTCGATGGTACTGTAGCTGGCAGGAAATTCGCTCAAAACTCCGCTGAACCAATCGGCAAAATTGCGGACTCGCCCAGTCGGCTCAAGACTATCGACTTCTGACTCTTCTTCAATGTCAGGTGGTACGGGAGCAATCAGAACGGCTTTTGCGATCCAGCTGCGAAATTTCTCGATCGGATTATCTGCGCCCTTCAATTGAACGACGGGTAACGCAACGACATGCCAGTCAACTAGAAAGTTTGTGCGTCCGCCAGCCAAGCTGACCTCGGCCTCTTGACGTGTAAATACGTTTTGCCCATCTGCTTTCAGGAATTCTTCCTTGATCTTTGGCTCTTGGAAATTTGTCGGAAACTCAAAGGCCACACCATAGTCGAATTTCTGCCCATCCAAATCGGCCGTGATCTCAATCCGGATTGGTACGTCGAGGCGGTCAAATGTAAAATCTTCTTTTTTTAAAAACTGACGAATTCGATTGTCGCCACGTGCAATGCTTTGAATCATGCGAAGCGCGTCAATCAATGACGATTTGCCCGAACCGTTCTTACCAATAACAAGAACAGATGATGTGCCAGAGCCAATCGTCAAATCAAAATTTTCGAAGCAGCGATAATTATGAATGTAGATTCGCTGAATCATTTTGTGTCCGAGATTTGTAAAGTTAAGTTCAAAATTCGATTGTCCAGAAATTGTTGATTTAGGTCTAGTCGCCTGAATTTCATTTATTGGAAAAATCCTGTTGGTATCGAAATTGTTTTGCCCGTTTCCAACCCGAGAAGTCATCTATAGAGAGCCATCGGTTGCTGCTCGAGAATGGGAACCAAGCGCCCCACAAGTCGACGGATTCATATCAATATTAGTCAAGAACGCCGTGTTTTCTGAGTGACCCCTTTAGCCGAGTCAGTGTTGGGTACTTCTTGGTCAAATGAGCAGCATGTTTTCTGACTATCTGGGCGCCGCTATTGGTATTCCCAAGAGCCTGTTGCAAGTCCGACAAGATCTCGGCAGCTCGTTCATAATTCAATGTCCCACGTGCTTCCACGAGTGATTCGGATTCTTCAAGCCATTTTTGAGGATCCTGAATCATTTTAGCCATTCGCTCTTCACGCTTTTTCTGTTTTCTGACCGCTTCACGTTTCGCTTTGGCGACAGCAATCTTTTTGTCTCTAACGTTTTGCTCTTCACGAAGTTGATCAGTAGATTCAACCAGCTCTCTAAAGCTTCGATTTCGTTTCACCGTTGGCCACGAAGCTGTGTGATCCGAACCCGGCAGTTCGGCAAGCAGCTCAGCCTTGACAGAGGTTTCGTCTTCCGAAAGGAATCGCGAGATTACATTGCGAGCATCCGTTGCCGATAGTGACTTAGTCCATTTCGAAACACGATCTTTCAAGGTAGGCAGATTCGCAATGTTGGGCAGAGCTTTGTTTGCCTTGGTCACAGTTGTTGAATTCTCGGCCGCCGCCCGCACCATCAATGGATCAAGATCAAAAAACAAAAACAACTCGGCAAACTCATTTTCAACCTGTTCAAGCCCAAGCGGAACGGGCGGCTCGATGGCTTCGTCCCAACCATCGTTTTCATCTGCGGCGACAAACAGCCAGCAAAGATAAAGCGCGCGGAGATCGCCGGTAACCAGAAGATTGCGCAGGGCGATCGCTTCTTCCATGTAGGTGTCGAATTCCCAAACTTGATCAGGCATTTCCAGATATGGTTGCATGGACAAAATGCCAGCTTTGCCTTTGCTATCTGGTTCCCACCGCAAAAGATGCTTGTTGAGGAATTGTTTTGTCAGTCGGCGATCAAAGGGCAGCCCAAACGGCAAACGCAATTTGATGGTTCGATTTCCGTAGTTGGTGTACTCAAGAAAGACATCGTAGCCGCGTCGCAATAGCCCGTTTACGTTGCCACGAAACGAACTGTAGTTGTATTGGTTGGTAAACTCCCGACGGGAAATCTCCGCTCGCGTCGATTGTTTTTCGGCGTACGCCAATTCCTTGTCAGTCAAAGAACGATCAACGGCGCGAAACTCGATGTATTGATACTCGCTCATTCGGGTTTGTCTCTGGATTCCGATTTGCCTGGACTGTCACTCGATTCGGTTTCGTCGATCCGTCCCAACTCTCGAAGAATCTTGAATTCTTCTTCAGTGCATGGGCGATCGACGCTTTCTTCTGGCTGAAAGTCACCCCGGTTCAATCGGTCGAGCTCTTCTGGCTCAGTCACCTTTTGGTCTTCGTAGTGATTCAAGTGGTAGTGCGAATTCATTTCCAGTGGAGTCCGATAGCCTTCGGATGTTGGCGGCGTCATTCCACTGGCAGCTTGCTTGTAGTCTGGATGATCTTTATCCCGTGACCAATGATAAGAGCCGTTGGGCGCAAAGCACCAGTGATCGCCTTCGTGTCCTTCAACTCCTTGGCATCGCCCCAGGAGAAGAATTTTGTGGGAGCATTGTTGAGCCCAGTCACGACGTAGCCAACTCTCTTTGCCGTCAAAGTAAAACGTTGTTCGCGTATCGGAAAATTCGTCATCAAGATTGAAATCAACTCTTTCAGGTTCAATGGACTTGTTCTTATTCATGACTCTGTTCTCTTCTGAACTACTTTGACCATGGCCCTCCACGGGGCCAATTTGACTTGAAGCCAGTATTGGCGATAGTAATTGAAAGAGGCATAAGAAATTCTTCTATTCGTATAGCGATCTCCGCCAGACTGAATCCGCCAAAGTCCAATCTTGTCTTTTTGCAAAAGGCTTTCCATTGTGCTGCCTTCTGTGAGTGTTCAGAAAACTCTGAAGTCAAAGCCAGCGGTGGAGACTTCGGAACTTCTGTTGCCCGGCGAGCAAATGTTGCGGCAATTGCCTTTGAAAGAATCTCACCTTTGAACTCAAAGTCATTGGAAAGCTTCCAGATGTCGTAGAAGTCTTTCATGCGGCTGTTTGAAATGCCCAACATAACCATTGCCTGGAACTTTTCTGCGACGACTGTTTCACGTGGATAAACGGAAATCACCGGAGAAATCGCCTTTTGTTAAGCAGCTGGATGGCGCGTTGTCGCTTTGTTCTCTTAATTTAGATAACGTCGGGGGTTGCCTATAAGTCCCGACATAATCTTACCTTTGCGTTCCTCTGTTTTCAATCTTTGCAACTATTGCCTCTCAAAAACAAAGAAACATCGAAGAATTCGTGCACTTGTGTCTGATGCTGCGGCGGGTTTCGAAATTGATCATCAATTCGATGCGAAAAAAACTGAGCTGAGACCTGAGTCT
>CAZQQR010000280.1:3319-7054 GCA_964595515.1 uncultured Pirellulaceae bacterium | reverse complement strand
ACTTCGGTAGGCATCCAATGATTGGCACAACCGTTGTCGTAGTGTTCCCAAGCCCATTTGTATTTCAAGGGCATCAACTGATTCACGTCGACTTGGTGACAGTTGATCAAACGTTTTTCACTGGCATCAACACGCTTTGCTTTGCCAGACTGAACTTCTGTGATATCCGTAGCCATGATTGCGACTCCATGCAATAACTGGAAGAGTTTAATATAAAAGGTTGACCCGCAACCAACCGGTCACGGGTCATTTGAATTAACAGGTTACTGACAAGCTTCGCAGCCAGGATCAAGAATGCTACAAGCCTGAACTTCAGGTTGCCGCTCGACTTTGATATCCGATGACGAACTTGAGTTCTTCATCCAGCGAGGTTGAACGCCAAACTTGTTAATATCGACGGTCGACTTTTCGACTTGGGTCGCGCCCAATGAACGAAGGTAGTAAGTCGTCTTAAGACCCGCGTGCCAAGCTAAACGATACATATCATCCAGCTTTTTACCGCTCGGTTGTCCCAGATAGAGATTCAACGACTGACCCATGTCGAGCCATTTTTGACGTCGACTAGCACATTCAATAATCCATTTTGGATCAATTTCAAACGCAGTCGCAAAACGTCCCTTGATGTCTTCTGGAAGATCAGGAATCTCACCCAACGAACCGTCGTAGTACTTGATCTTTTCGAGCATGTCGTCGTTCCAAAGATTACGCTCTTTGAGTTCGTTAACAAGCTTGACGTTAATCTGAACAAACTCGCCTGAGAGGTTACTCTTGACGAACAAGTGCTTATAAGTCGGTTCGATCGACTGAGTTACACCGATGATGGTTGAAATCGTGGCCGTCGGAGCGATCGCCATCACGTTACTGTTTCGCATGCCGCTGGTGGCAACCATGTCTCGGACTTTTGACCAGTCCATCGACATTGATTTATCCATCGCGACAGGAACTTGACGCTCTTGTTCCAGCAAAGCAACCGTGTCGATCGGGAGCAAGCCTCGATCCCATTTAGAACCTTCGTAACTGGAGTAAGTTCCACGCTCGTCTGCTAATTGGCTGGAGGCAGAAATCGCAAAGTATGAAATAGCTTCCATGCTTCGGTCCGCGAACTCAACCGCTTCATCCGAAGCGTAGCTGATTCCGCAAGCCGACAAGGCATCCTGAAAACCCATCAAGCCAAGACCAACCGGACGATGCCGTTGGTTGGCGTTTTTCGCTTCGGGAGTTGGGTAAAAGTTAATGTCGATCACGTTGTCGAGCATTCGCACGGCAGTCGTGACTGTTTCTTCCAACTTCTCCAGGTCCAGTTTTCCGTCAGTCACGTGATTCAACATATTGATTGAACCAAGGTTACAAACGGCTGTCTCTTCTGATGATGTGTTTAACAAGATTTCGGTACAAAGGTTGCTACTGTGAACAACTCCCGAGTGATCTTGAGGCGAACGGATGTTGGATGGATCTTTAAAAGTGATCCATGGATGTCCTGTTTCGAATACACGAGTCAACATCTTCCGCCAAAGGTCTTTGGCTGAAACTTTCTTGGTCAGTTTGAGCTTGCCATCGGCAGCCTCTTGCTCGTGCTTTAGATACTGCTCTTCGAAAGCTTTCCCGTACAAATCGTGCAAATCAGATGCTTCGTCAGGACTAAAGAGTGTCCACTCTTCGTCTGCTTCCACCCGTTTCATGAACAGGTCAGGGATCCAGTTCGCCGTGTGCATATCGTGCGTTCGGCGACGCTCGTCACCCGTGTTTTTACGGAGATCGAGGAACTCTTCGATGTCCAAGTGCCACGTCTCAAGGTACGAACAAACCGCACCTTTTCGTTTTCCACCTTGATTAACAGCAACGGCGGTGTCGCTGACAACTTTCAGGAACGGAATGACGCCCTGGCTTTGACCATTGGTGCCTTTGATGTGCGAATTAGTCGCACGGATGTTGGTCCAATCGTTGCCAAGTCCACCAGCCCATTTTGAAAGCTTGGCGTTGTCACCGATCGCTTTGAAAATTCCATCCAAATCATCTGAAACAGTGCTCAAGTAACAAGAGCTCAGTTGTGGATGCAGTGTTCCCGCATTGAACAATGTTGGTGTCGCCGATGTGAACCGCATGTTCGAAAGAATGTTGTAGAACTCAATCGCTCGCTCAGTTTTGTTTTCTTCGAGGATTGAAAGTCCCATTGCGACTCGCATCCAAAAGAACTGGGGCGCCTCAAAACGACGTCCTTCGATGTGAAGAAGGTATCGGTCGTAGATTGTTTGCAAACCCAAGTAAGGAAACAGCTCATCGCGACTGGCGTCGAGTGCGTTGGCCAGTTTCTCAAGGTCGAATGTGGCCAGCTCAGGTGAAATCCGTTCGGCTTCGATGCCCAACGCGATAAAATCAGCAAACTTGGTTTTGTACAGTTCTGCGATGTTGTCTTGGCTTGTGGAAGCTTTGCCCAACGATTCACGATAGATAATATTCAGGACTAAACGACCAGCAACAGTGTCATAGTCCGGATCGTTTTCGATTTTGGCTCGGGCTGCCAAAACCATCGAACGACTGATTTCAGTTGGTGTGATTCCGTTAAAGAACTGCTTCTGAACGTCGTCCAACAACTCTTCCGATGAGCAAGTATCGTCAAAACCGACACAAGCTTCGTCAACCTGACCTCTTAAGCGGTCGAAATCCAGATCTTCGAGTTTGCCGTCTCCGTCACGCTTCACCATCATCTGAGGAAACGGCTGATCGCTGTCCATCCGCTCGTCTGCTCGTAGCTGTCGCATCTTCGTATGCTCAGCTCGATAGAGGATGTATCGCCGTGCAACAGCAAAATGCTCGGCTTTCATTAATTGACGCTCAACAACGTCTTGAATTTGCTCAACAGTCACGCCTTCGTCTGAGGCAGCAACATCGCTGATGGCATCAATCACTTCGTTGGTGATGGTTTCCACTTGGTCGACCAAAGCCGGATCCAACGTCGTCGTATCGTTGTGACCCTGTTCCGCAGCAAATGCTTTTTGAATTGCTTTAGAGATGAGATTTCCATCGAATGTGAGGACGCGGCCATCACGCTTTCGAACATTCATCTCGGTGTGGGTTGCTTTCAACATTCCTTCGTACTCCCTATTGAGTTCATGGTCCATGACTCATCAAACCCTGAAGGTTCAAGTCGTCTCTATTCGCCCAACCAACTCCGACATTCGGAGATTGGCGACCTTCCAAAGGTCACCATTCACGTTGGTGTTTGGAGCAGCATCCAGCAACGCGATGACACGGGTGGTCGGTACGTTGGAAAAAGGTCCTTCTTTTTGGCCGAATGCTTGCTCAGCGGGGCCGAAAGATCGTCTCTTATGCTTTCGAGAATTCCCTGTTCTCGATACTTCTCCTTAACACCACATCTGGTAGTGAAGTAAGCAGCGAGCCTCTAACGACCCAGCCTGCCTCTTGCCCCCATTTGCTCTCACAACAATGAAGAAACCTTCTTACCAAAAGTGGCGGGAGCCCAATATATCGACGTGACTGGATCTGTCAACACAAAATATAGTACCCGAGAGCTTGCAAGTATTATCGCACGATCGAAATGCAAATTTCAGTCAAATACAAATCAAACTCAAATAAATCTCACCGATAGCACAATTCCAGCTAGCAAAAAGGGGCTTATTAAGGCCGATTCGACGAGGTTCAAAAGGTGTTCAAAACGACTTTTTGATGGTTGATTTTTCGGCCAAATTTCAAGCCAAAAATTCAAGAAATTTTGAC
>CAZQQR010000280.1:0-3219 GCA_964595515.1 uncultured Pirellulaceae bacterium | reverse complement strand
TTTATCCCTCGGCTGGAAATCAATGGCTAACGAACTAAGAATTCATTGCCCAAAATGCAGCAAGTCTTTCAAGCTCAAGCCTGAATTTGCGGGCAGAAAAGTCAAATGCGTTCAATGTGCGACGGTGTTTCGAGTCGCAGCTTCAGCCGCGGGAATGCTGGAAACTGAAAAGAAGAAGAAAAGCTCACCGCCTGCTCGCAATCCCCAACCACCTCTTCAGCCGCTGGAACCACTGGATTTTGAACCACTTCAACCAGTCTCAAGCACCCAAGAGCCAAGCCACCAAGAGCCGCTCGACCCCCTCATGTCAGAGCAGATGCTACCTGGGACCGCAGAGCCATTGATGCCATTGTCGTCGGGAGCAGATCCGTTCTCGCTGCCAACGTCTCCGGATTTGTCGCAACAGCCCAGCGGAACGATGCTTCCAAAAGCCAAGAAACCAAAACCAAGAAAGCGGAAGAAGAAACGAGCTGAACAGGATCTCTCGGAAACAGACCAAAAGGTTCAAGGGGCAGGAATCACAATGGTCGGTTTAACCATCGCCTCCGCCGTTCTACCGATGTTTGGCCTTCAACTTGGACGTCTTAGAAAACTCGGAGAGTTCGCGCCCTTGGCAGGGATGTTCCTGGGTCTGATTGGCGTCGGCTGCATTTGTTATGCAAGAAGAGAACGAAAAGATGTGATTCCACTTTCCATCACGACTTTGGTCACCGTTTTAATGTTTGGAATCGGTGGTTACTTTTTTCAAAGCCATAGTACGCAGATGCCCGATGACACGGTCGTGAAGAGAATTCAAAATCGTCCAGCTAAGTCCGCTCAAGAAGCAATGGCCAACCACAAAGCAGTAATGGAACAATCAAGAGCAAGCATTCAAGAACACAGGAATCAAAATCGTGACAGGGTAAATTCACTTTCGAATCAAACAAACAGAGAATCGTCTCAAATCAACAACGAAGAGAACGATGACAGTTCGCTTAACGCTCAACAGTTTCAGAACAATTCAGAACCCTCCGAGGAGCGAAACAATCCATTTGCCAACAGTGAAAGGATGTCGTCCAACCCTGAAGCTGTTAACCCGTTTTTCGCCGACAATTCAGGCAATGAAACGACTCAATCTGATCCAGCGCAAAATCCATTCGCTGCCAGTGAAAACATGAATAACTCTTCCGTAGATGGCGCTTCCGACGACACCTCTTCCGTCAATTCTTCCAATCCATTTGCCAGCGATTCAGTTGGAACCGAGACAAATTCGAATCCGTTTGCCGCCGCAGACAAAAACACGGACCAATCACCTTTTATTGAGTCGCTTCAGAGTTCGAATACGTCCGAGGTTTTTCCGCGTTGGGGTCTGGCGATGGCTGAGTTTCAAAAAGCCCGGATGAACAAGGGCAACATTGGCAACGGCTTAAAAATCGAAAAGTCCGTCGGAACACGGGCCGTTGAGGGCCGATTGTTTGCAAGTGAAAAACCGATTCGCGGAATCGAAGTCTTCAAGGTAGGCAGCCCGGCATTCGTTCCAATCTTTCAAGAAGAATCATTGAGCGACAAAGGAATTCCGTATGACTTTCAAGGCGGACAACTAACTGGATTCAATCTATCGCTTCAGGAACAAAAGATTGTTGGTATCCAAGGAATTTATGCCGCAGTGCTTAATGGAAAACGCGATCTCGACAATCTCTCAACGGGTCATTGGCTGGGCCGTCAAACCAATGAGACGATTGAGGTCAAAACCGAAAAGCAAATTTACGGATTCGCCACTTACGGCGTGCTGGACGCTATCGGAATGTCCCTGATCACCAAATGACAACTTTGATTTTGCGACTATTCTGACTACTCTTTTGCGGAACCATCAGTTATCAGATCGGTTGTGTTCAGTACTGGCTCGCCCATCAAATTGACGATTTTTTCAATTTCTTCTTCAGGCAGCCCGCCGATCGATTCTCGCATGAGATCGCCTTTGAAACCGCGAAGCTCTTGGACCATTTCTCGACTAATTTCAGTACCTTGAGCAAACAGTTGTCCGCTTTCTTCCGCAGAAAATCCTAACTCGCGGGACATCACTCCGTAACATAGTGCATTGACGGTGCCTGATTTTTTTACTTCTGAAAGTATCGCCAGCAACTTCAATTTGCGGACTTGCTCTTGATCCAAGATTTGTGAAATTCGATTTCCAATTTGTTGTTTTTGATCGTCATCACTTGCCGTTGCTTGCTCAGCTTTCAACGCTTTCAGTTTTTCAAGTTGGTCATCACTGACCTTGATTGCGTCTCTCGTTTTGCCGCTCATAACAAGCTTTCTCAGAAAGTCAGGCCGGACAAATCTCGCTTTTCGTGGAGATTGAATAGCACGTTTACTGGAATACGATTCCACAGCAAAGAGAAGGGAAGCCATCCAGCGATCTTTGTCTTCATCGAGCATCACTCGGAACTTTTCAGCTGCTGTTGCAGGTAACTGATCGATCAGCTTTTGATTTGCCTTTTTGATCGCGCCGGCACTTTGTCTCGCCATTTTTGATTTAACGAGAGTTGATGTGTGCTCGAGATTTTTCAGTTGATCAACGTCTACTCCGTATTTTGCACCGTGGGCTTTGAGATAGTTCGCCAACCCAGAGTGCCGAATACCCATTTGAGATGCGACTTGGTCAAATACGATTCGCTGCTCCTCCGACATTAGCTCCAAAGCGGCCTGTTCTGCAGAAACAAACTCAGCCTTCAGTTCATCCTTGAATTTTTCAGAATCTGGCAATAGAGGCGATCGACTATCCATACTCGCCATTACGTCCTGCTTGATTTCTTGCATCTGCACCAGCTGGTCCATGGAGAATCCGACCGAGTCTTTCACCGCCTGTTCTCGGAGTAAACTCCATAAATCATATTCAAACCCGTTCTCATCAACCATTTGAACCGAATGAAACGTATTCATTCCGTTCAGCGAAAGGGCGATACCGGTCGAATACTCAAAATGGTCTTTCGGGGAATCGCTTACTTGTGTTTGCGCACAACATCGTTGACCAACGCCTGCACTCACGGTGAAAACGAAGTAGAACAAAAGTGCGAACGACAAAAAGTTATTCAATCGAAACATGACCATTCCCTTGCCAAATCAGTGTTCAAGACAAATCTAACTCTGGCCTCATGCCAGTTCATTGATGCCCTGATACGTCATTCTGCCGCTCTGGTTCGGGTTTTGGAATCACAATATTTCAGCTGCTAGCAATCA
>CAZQQR010000279.1:0-7141 GCA_964595515.1 uncultured Pirellulaceae bacterium | reverse complement strand
CCTTCCCAGACTTCTTAAGCAGTAAAACTGTCGCCCCGAACAGAATCGAATTCTGGTTGTAACGGGTGTACGGGCCATTTCGTCGACACGAAATCCTGTTTTGGTTACCCTTGGAGGGAAGGATGAAATTTATCTCAGGGTTGGGATGTCTCGAAATGTGATGCCCAATGAATATCCTAATCGGCTTCGTGATTGTGCTCTGTCTGGTTTGCAGCGAATTGCAAACACCAGCGGCGCAAACTTCAGTAGCGACCGATCAGCTTGGGTTTAAGCTCTTCTTTGTAGGTTTGATCTCGTTTCTTGTTCCCGGATTAGCATTTGTTCAAACGCTTTTCGTTTCGAGACGCCTGCGTGAACACGATGTTAGCGGTCAACAACAGGCGAGCTTGTTGCAACGGGCTTTTGCTTGCCACTCAGCGGTCTGGTTGTCGGCAAGTCTTGCCATCATCTGGGCGATTCGGTGGCAAGATATCGTTCGCGGACATTGGCGGCTTGATCGCTGGCCGTTGCTTGATGAAGTTCTCATCCTGATGCCAGTTCTATTGTCTTTGGTCGCGTCCTGGGCGATCTTTTATGAGATCCAAAGGACAATCGATGGACGATCACTAAATCTTTTTTCTATCAGAGAACTGAAACGAAGATTGGATTTTGTTTCAATCCGCGTTCGTGTTTACATCTTGATGGTTTTGGTCCCGATTTCACTCGTGGTTTTTTGGCGAGACATTTCTCCGTGGATCGGACTCCAAGATGCAAGTGTTCAGATTGGAATTTACGTTGCAGGCATCGCATGCACGATGTTGGGTTTTCCTTATTTGTTGATGCTTATCTGGAAAACAGACCAAGTTCCCGCAGAATTGAAACCTGACCTTCTCGCAATTGCCAGCCGGCATCAGCTGCGGATCCGCGGCATTCGCGTTTGGAAAACTGGCAGCCAAATCATCAATGCTTTTGTTGCCGGTTTTATTCCGGGACATCGGTTCGTTTTTTTATCCGATCGTTTATTGACAGAGTTCCCCAGTCACGAAATCCACGCAGTGATGCGACACGAAGCTGGGCATCTACGACTTTGTCATCTTCCGATTCGGTTCGCGTTCACGGTACTGCCGTTGATCGCACTATCTGTGGACGAACTCAATCCATTCGGGTTGGCAAAACTATTGGAATCAACTTGTATGACACTCGGTTGGCCAGAAGTTGTTCCCACAATTTTTCTATGTGGTGTTTACTTGGCATATTTGATCCTTGTTCTGCCATGGCTTTCCAAAAACATGGAGTATGAAGCAGATATTTATTCGTGCCAGCCATCCGATCCCGATTTTGGGATTCGAGCTGACGAAATGTCGGATGCGCTGCTGCGTCTTGCTGCGGCAAATCCTGCTCAATACTCAAAACAGACTTTGATGCACCCCAGTATTGAGTCACGGCTATTACTCTTGCGGGACCTGAAATTGCATCCAGAAAAAGGGATCAAATTCTGCGTGGCTTTTCAACGACGGCGCCAAATCGTGATTGGCTTTCTTGTTTCAATTTGCTTTGTTGCAGCAGCTGGCCTATTGGCAGGCCGTATCTGAATCGGATCCCGAACACATTCGCACGCTTTGGCTATTGGGTTGAGTTTGCCCAGTCAAATCGAACGCGCCAGTCGTTAGACTTTAACCCTTCATTTCCGTACAAATGATTTGAAAACAAAACACGTCGCTAATGAGGGGTTAAGTTTAAATACATTGCCAGCGAGAAGGCTCGCACAAGCAATGACTTGATAAAGCATCCCTTGGAGACGGACTCAATGTCATCAGTCAACCAACCCATCGCCCAACAAGTTTACGACGCGATCTTTCACAACCCGCACTTGAATCATCGCCGAATGCACGTGCGAGCTAAAGGCGGAAAAGTGACAATCGAAGGCCGCGTGGAATCGTTTTTCGAAAAACAAATGGCTCAGGAAGCACTTCGAAAAATTGACGGCGTTGACTCGATTGAAAATTCACTGGAAGTTGGTTTTGGCTAAACCAAAGTGGTAGTGGTAACCAATCGGAACAACTTGAGAGCCACTTGAGAACAACTCGAGCGTCTCCAATCTGCGGCCAAAGCAGTCCCAGCATCATGCTTGTAACCAAGCAGCGGCGAAACTGACGCTCTCCCGACACCTGCCTGACGCGTAAGAAAAAAGCGACGTGGTTAAAACTAAACCACGCCGCTTATCAATTTTCAACAGTAGATTGGTTCTAGAAACCTCTAGGACCTCCGGGAGGGCCTCCAGGGCCACCTCCTCGTCCAGGAGGGCCACCAGGACCGCCCATTCCGCCCATCATCATTGGAACAATGTTGTTGACGGCGTTCTCAACGACTGCGTTGAAGCCGTTTGGTTTCGGAATCACGACTGAAATTTCGTCACCATCTTGTTTGGCCTTTAGTGCCTTCAAGATTTCTGAGGCGACACGAGCCCCTTTAGGATCCATTTGCTCCATTTGAGCGACGCCTGGTTTACCTGCCGTTTTTCCCATGAACAGTAGTGCATCCAAACCGTCTTTAAAGTCAGTCGTTTCTGATCCACCTTTTCCAGTTGCCTGAAGCGTCAAAAGGTTGTCACCTTGAATATCAATCGACAGTCTCAGATTTTTCACGTTGTCGATGAGATTCATAAACTCACCCATTGTTGGTTCTTTGACTTGTTGTTTTCCCATCGCGATGGCTTCGGCAACAAAATTTTCAGCACCTTCAAGATCGACCGCGAGTCGAATTGCCTGGTTCTTGGGAACGTTGCCCCAAGCGGCTTTTAGTCCGTCAGAAAACGGAGGTCCGGCTTTTGTGTCACGAGTAACGTAAATGTCGGTTCCCATTTCGACGGTCGTTGCATCAACCATGTGCATCATAATGTTATCGGGCGCGTTACCATCAGCTGGTGGTTTGTAGTACGTCTTGCCATTCTTTTCGACAGTCCCACTACTTTCTTTTTTGAGACCCTCGGCGAACTCGCTTGCGGAACTTTCATCGGTAAATTGCATCCGAACAAAGAACTCAACCGGCATTGCACCCTGGCTCATCGATTGAGCTTCTTGCATGTTCTCGGGAGCACTCATTGCTCCAAAAACCCGCTTCATCTTGGCCGGGTCGGGAGAGCCTGGCCCAGCTTGCATGCCAGCCATTTTCTCAGACAAACCCAGGGACTTGCCCAAATCGCTTCCAGTGATCAAATCCATTCGAATGTCGAAAAGCAATACCGACTTTTGTTTATCCTCGAGAGGAGTCGATTGCCCTTGGACCGCACTGGAGCAAATCGAGCCCAACAAAAGTAATACGGAAAGTGCCAAAACGCGCATATCTAGAAACCCTCAAATAGGAAAGTTGTCGGCCCCTTTTAGAGCCGTGGACTTGAAATCGTTCGCTCAGTTTAAGCAAATATTGGCGCAAAAACCAGAAGCTTTCACTTTGCGACCATCACCCGCTCAATCGAGATTACCCGATTCCCGCTGCGAATGTTTTGGATCAAACAGAATGTTTCGACTTAATGTAGCCGACAGCCGTTTCCAATGCTTCTGGGATCTTTTCGGGGTCCTTACCGCCGGCTTGAGCAAAATCAGGTTTGCCGCCACCTCGCCCGCCCAATACCACCGCGACCTGGCTTACCCATTCCCCTGCGTTCAATCCTCGGTCGACCAAACTCCGGCTAAGACCAGCAGCAAGCACGACCTTTGAGTCACTAGGACTCGTTACGAACAGCGCCGCAACGTTGTCTGATTTTTTCAACAACTGATCAATTGTCTTTCTCATCAAACCTGCATTGATCCCTGGCAATTCCTTGACGATCAATTTGATGTCACCAATTGCTTCGCTGTTATTCAGCAACTCATCGGGATCGATGTCGCCCGCTTCTTTCAATTTTTCGATTTGAGTCGTTAGCAATCCAAGTTCTGATTGCAAAGCATCGACGCGAGCGGCGACCTCTGAGATTGGAATATTTAGATGATGTGCCGCATGTCGCATCGCGGTTCGAGATTCGTAGTAGTCACCATCCGATCGCGAACTGTGCGGAAAAACGCCATCCTGCTGTTTGGCTTTTTGACCAGTATTCAATTGTTTCTTTAGGTCTTTGACTTGCTGACTAAGCCTCCGAACCGCCTCAGGAATATCGAAAACCGAAACTCCTAGCTGACCTTTTATCTTTGCAGCATCTTCCAGAATTTGCTGCTGATGCTGTTTGGCTTTTTCCCCTGTCAGCGCCTGAATTCTGCGCGTCCCTGCCGCAACGTTTTCTTCGGAAACGATCTCTAACGCTGCAACATCGGCCGAGTTTCCAAGATGAACACCTCCGCAAAGCTCTTTGGAAAAATCACCAATTGAAACCATTCGAACTGGATCAGGATATTTTTCACCGAACAGCATCATCGCCCCCTGATTTCGAGCATCCTCAAGCGGAAGAATTTCGGCGGTGATGGTCGCTGATTCTTGAATCCGCTCATTGGACTGCTTTTCAATCGCGTCCAAAGTTTCGATCGGAACCGGGTCAAGATTTGCAAAATCAAATCTCAAATGATCGTCCGACACTTTCGAACCACGTTGTTGGGCATGCTGGCCAAGGTTTTGTTGGAGCGCGTAATGCAAAATATGAGTCGCACTATGAGCGCGGCAAATTCCGTCGCGACGATCTGACGTGACTGTTGCCGTGACGACTTCACCTTTTGAAATGGATCCTTCCACGACACGACCAATGTGATAAAAAACATCGCCCGTTTTTTGAGTGTCGTGGACTTCGAATTTTCCGTCAGGACCAGTTACGACTCCGGCATCACCAATCTGACCACCGGATTCAGCGTAAAAAGGGGTTTTGTCTGTGACCAAACACTGAATTGCATCCGATTTGGCCAGTTGATCTTCTAACGACTGGCTTCCCTCGAAATCATTGATCAAACCGACGACCGAGACTTTTTCTTCGACAGAGTCGTACCCGAGAAAGGGAGTCGTTTTGACTTCTCGTTTAATATCGTCCAAGGGACCAGCATCTCCCATGACGGTCTTCTCGCCTGAGGAACTGATCTCACTGAACTCGTCCATGGCTTGTCCAAACTCAGCCCAATCAAATTCGAGCCCATTTTCTTCAGCGACAGATTCCGCGATCTCCGCGGGCACACCGTATGTTTGGTAGGTCGAAGCAATCTTAGCGGCGTCCAATTTATTGGCCCCCGATTTTTTTGCTTCGTCAGCCAGCGCCTGGATTCTTGGAATCCCGCGTTCGACCAATCCATAAAAACTATTTTCTTCGGACTTGATGACTGACTGAACGCGTTCGATTGTCTCTTTTAGTTCTGGATACGGATTTTGAAGTTGCTCCACAACGACAGGAACCAATTGATAGAGAAACGGATCTCGCAGCCCCATTTCGTATCCCTGCAATACGGCTCGGCGCAACAACAACCGAACAACAAACTCTTCTTTCTTCGTCCCCGGATAAACGTTCTCGTGGATCGCGAGCGAGCAAGCGCGAATATGGTCCGTGATACGGCGAATCCGTCTGCCGTTGTCAGACTCAGGTTCGTATTTCACTCCGCAGACTTCGGCGGCACCTTGAACAATCGGCATCAGTGAATCGATATGAAAATTCGTTGACGCGCCCTGAAGAACCGCAGCCGTCCGCTCTAGCCCCATTCCAGTATCAATGTTCTTACTAGGAAGAGGTTGCAAATTATTGGGTGGATCGCCGACGCGATTGAACTGGGTGAAAACAAGATTCCAGATTTCACATTCGGGCCCGTCGTCGGGATGGAAAAAAATCTCGCTACAAGGTCCACAGACGCCATCGGGGCCTTTGGATGGCGAACTGGCTGGCCAAAAGTTTTCTTTTTCATCAAGTCGCTGAATTTGGCCGAGCGTCAATCCAATATCTTTGTGCCAGATATCGGCGGCTTCGTCGTCATCCAAATAGACGGTGACCGAAAGTCGAGCAGGATCAAACCCCAGCCACTTTTTGTCAGTCAGAAATTCCCAAGCCCAATGGATGGCGTCACGTTTGAAATAGTCGCCAAAACTAAAATTGCCCAGCATCTCAAAAAACGTATGGTGGTAGGCAGTTCGACCTACGTTTTCGATGTCACCGGTTCGCAGACACTTCTGTGATGTTGTTGCGCGAGTAAACTCAAGATCGACTTTCCCCAAAAAATGATCTTTGAATTGATTCATCCCCGCTGGCGTAAACAAAACGGATTTATCCCATTTCGGCACCATTACATCGCTGGCGCAAACGGTGTGGCCTTTTGATTCGAAGAAGTCGAGGTATTTTTGTCGGAGTTCGTCAGTTTTCATTCTGGTTGCCTTAGCGTGCATCGAAGACCTTAAATATATCGCGGCAAAGGCAAAACCACTAGAACAATGGACTACTTGGTCCTGGCTCAAAAATCCGATCCGGCGAACCTTCAGTGAACCTTTTTCACCAAAAATTGTCGCTGGTGTTTTTGTCAATTTGGTACTAATTCACAAACTGAAACCGGTATATGCTTGGATAATTCAAGCGATCATTTGAGGAGAACCAAAGCATGAGTGAGCAATTCCCGGTAACCAATCTCAATCAAGTAAAACGTGTTCCGAAACGAGGAAGCTACGATCATGAGTCGGTATTTGAAGTTATCGATGCGGCTTGGATTGCTCATGTCGGAATCTTGAACTCGGAGAACGACGGCGTGGCTGTGATTCCGATGCTTCATGCTCGCATGGGGGATGAGATTGTGTTGCATGGGGCAAACTCAAGTCGACTGATGAAGTATCTCGCCAGCGGTCAGCCAGTTTGCTTGACTTTTTCAATTGTTGATGGGCTGGTACTCGCCAAATCGCTTTTCCATCACTCCATGAATTACCGCAGCGCGGTCGTGTTTGGATCGGGTGAAAAAATCACCGATGCAGACGAGATTATTTCGGCGTTGACAGCGATCTCAGACAAGGTCATGCCCGGACGATGGAATGACGCGCGACAACCCAACGCAAAAGAGTTGTCGGCGACCGCGCTTGTTAAAATCAAAATCGATTCGGCTTCTGCCAAAGTTCGGGAGGGTGAGCCAAGTGACGATCCAGAGGATTTAACGCTTCCTGTTTGGAGTGGTGTTGTCCCGATCGTTCATTCGATTGGTAAGCCAGAAACGGATCAGACTTCGAC
>CAZQQR010000278.1:5098-7172 GCA_964595515.1 uncultured Pirellulaceae bacterium | reverse complement strand
GCGTTGTTGCCATTGCCGTATCTGACGCAAGTCCAGACCGTTAAGCCAGACCGTTGTTAAGCCAGACCGTTGTTAAGCCAGACCGTTGTTAAGCCAGACCGTTGTTAGCCAAACAGTTAGCGCAAGCTTCCAAACACTGAATACAGAGCATTCAAAGGCGTCCATCGAATTTCGATGGACGCTTTTTTTACGCGCCCTGCTTTATGTTTCCCGACTAGTGCTGCGTTTACTGCTGAAGATCTAGTGGTCAGCCAAAGGTAAAGTTTGGTGTAGTGGACGAGGCTACGAGTCCTTTCGAGACAAAAAACGCAAAGGATTCGTAACCTCATCCACTACCGTCCATCCTAATTTTAGTTTTGACGAACCACTAGCCGTTTTGGCGACAGCCTCGGTTGAAGCAGCTAAAACCGTGGCTATCGCCAAAACGGCTGGATTTACCAATCCCACTTTTAAGCTGTAACGCTGCACTCGTTAAATGAGACCTTGAGTTTTGATCAAGTTTGCTAGCGGTTAAGCCCTCTTTGTGCAAAAGCTCGTTGAGCATCAGTAAGCAACGGGCGTTTATTGGAATCCACGAACTAACCCTCAAAGTTTTTCTCACCAGAACAACAGGACAAAAGAAAGGACGACTGACCGGACCAACCAGAACAACCCGATCTCCACTAAAAGCCCGTAATACCCATCGATCGTGATGAACGATCATGGCCCGAACAACTGGAGAATTCGGATGTCGACTTCGACGAAACAAAAAACACGTAACGCTGTTCCCCTGCTCATTGCCTTAGTTGCATTCATGCCGCTTGTCGGTTGCAAGTCCTATGGACCGACCGATCTGGTTCCGGCTCGCGATGTTTTAAATGCCAGCTGCTGCAATCAGCCCAACGAATCGCAGATCAACTTCTTGACGCTGCGACGAAATCCTCCCAACGCTTATGTCCTGGGAAAAGGTGATACCCTAGGAATTTATATTCAGGGAATCACTGGTGACAAAGACATCCCACCACCTGTTCATTTCCCAGAAGACAGTGCCAACGAGCCAGCTCTTGGTTACCCGGTTCCAATTCGCGATGACGGATACATTTCATTGCCGTTGATTTCTCCGGTTCGCGTTGAAGGTCTTACAGTCGGCGAAGCAGAATCGAAGATCATTCGAGCCTACACCAAAGACAAGAAAATCCTTCTCGAAGGCAACGACAAAATCATTGTCACACTGATGCGACGGCGAACCTATAACGTCCTTGTAATTCGTGAGGACCTAAGTGGTTCCAATACAACGCAGAATTCGTTGAATCGTAACCAGGTTTACTTGGACGACACCAAACGTTCTGAGTCTTTCTCAATTGAGTTGCCTGCCTACGAAAACGATGTTCTTCATGCCTTGAGCGAAACAGGCGGCATGCCTTCAGAGATCGCCAAGAACGAGATCGTTGTTTTGCGAGGTGGAATGAACAACCCCAACAGCATGAATTCAATCGTTCAAGCCGTTGGTGCTCCAATGGTTGGCATGGAAGCTAAAACGCTTGATCAAGCCAACGTTATCCGAATTCCGATTCGAGGCGAAGAAGGCTCGTTTCCGAATCTCTCAGAAGCCGACATCACCCTCGAAGATGGCGACGTGCTCTTCATCGAAGGTCGTGAACGAGATGTGTTTTACACGGGCGGTCTATTGGAAGGCGGACGCTTCCCCCTTCCTCGTGACTTCGAAATCGACGTTTTGGAAGCAATCTCAATGGCCGGTGGTATCGAACAACAGGGCGGCACGCGAGTTGGAACAACCATTCCTCCAACGCAAGTCACTGTTCTACGAAAGTGTGGATGTGAGCAAGTCGCGATTGATGTCGATCTTCGCTATGTCTACGCTGAGCCATCCGAGCGGGTCATTATTCAACCGGGCGATATGATTGTGCTTGAGTACCGAAAGGACGAAACCGTGAAGAACGCCTTCCTTTCAGTCTTGCAGTTTGGCGGAATCTTCAACTTGTTCCGTTAACGCGAAAATCATCGAATTCGTCTCAAAGACGAGCTGACAAAGAATTCTCCAAGAAGCACGCATGTTTTCATGCGTGCTTTTTTT
>CAZQQR010000278.1:0-4998 GCA_964595515.1 uncultured Pirellulaceae bacterium | reverse complement strand
ATCGTTGCGGCCAATCCGCAATCACAATCGTTAAACATCACCCGAACTGCCATCGATTCCTGCAAACATTTTGAGCTCTTTTGTTTGCAGTCTCTCAAGATTGATCGTTTTCCCGACCCCCAAACTGTCCGTTTCCTTAAAACCTATCCAGTCAGAAAAATCAGTCTCAGACTTGAATCAGGACCAAGCCGAATTCTAACGTCCAATGATGCCACTGGACCCGCTCTATGAAGCTGAAAATCGCCTTCTGAATCCAACCCTGAAAAGAGTTAACGAATGTCAAGGAACGAGGCATGCTTTTTGAGACTTCTTAGCTATTCTACAGAACGGTAAACTGGACGACGGGGTTCTTTTGGTTCTGGCAGTTTTTTCCATTTCTCGATTCAGGGACAAGGACAAAAACAAACCCAATATGCCCATGTTTTTAAGACGATTCGTCCTAAAGCTTCAATTCAAGCTCACCCGTTATCAGTCGTTAGCCAATACTTTCAATGCACCAGCATTCAGACCTAGGCTTGTCTCGTTTGGACCGACTATAAAAGCCAACCTACACTGACTTAAATTGCAAGCACCCAAAAAGTGATATGAAAATGTCACCCAAGGGGACGGAGTCCGCGCGAAAAGATCCTGTCTTTTGATAAGTATCTTGTTATACTCCATAGCGTCCAATTCTTCCTTTGACTAATCACTAATACATGGACACTCTCCCTCCACCATCAGACTCACCTGAAACAGCTGCTGAATCGCAAAGCGGTTTGCGCGAGTTGCTAATTCGCAATCGGCTGATCATTTTGCTGTCATTGCACTTGGTCATTTTTGCTTCGGTGTATTGGTGTGCATTCTTGATGCGATTCACGCTTTCAGTGCCGCACAAGTACGTCAACCTGTTTATCACAGGGCTTCCTCTTGTTCTTGCAATCAAAGTCGGCGTCTTTTTGTTTATGCGAAGCTTCCACGGTTGGTGGCGGCATGTGCATTTTTCCGATGTAATTTCTTTGGTAAAAAGCTGCGTCGTGGCTTCGGTCGCCGTCGTAGTCGCGGACCATTTTTTGATGTCCGGCCAGATTCCAAGAACAGTCGTTCTGAACGACTTTGTGATGTGCATCGTCGTTATCGGTGGTTTACGATCAACATGGCGAGTGTGGGACGAGAGAATTGCTCCTCTCGATAAATCACGAATTCGCGATCGAGCGCTGTTGGTTGGGAACGACCATTCGGCTGCAAAACTTGCTCACTTAATTAACGGACAGCACCAACTTAAGACTCGCGTTGTCGGACTGGTTTCCAAGAACCCTAATTCCAAAGGACGCCGTTACAGCGACCTCAAAGTCGTCGGACATTTAGGCGGGCTAACATCACTGATCAAACAGCACCGTGCGAACACATTATTTGTTGTCTCAGGTGCTATCCCGGCAAAGCAATTGCGTGATCTGCTGGATACATCATCTGATTCAGGTTTCAAGATCAAGATTCTGCCGCTACTTGAAGACCAACTTCGTGGAATGGATCAGCTTCCTATTCGTGAAGTCTCCTACGACGATTTATTGAGACGGAAACCGGTCACCCTCGATCTTGGTTCGATCGAACGCATCATTGAAAACAAAACGATTTTGGTGACTGGCGCGGGAGGTTCAATTGGTTCTGAGCTTTGTCGGCAACTATCGCGATTTGGTCCATCAAGAATCATCCTTCTTGGGAGAGGCGAAAATCGAATCTATCACATTGAAAAAGAACTGAATCAACAGTCTCTTGTGACAGAATACGTTCCGCGGATCGCCAACATTACTGACAGCGCTCGAATGCGAGAAGTTTTCGACACCTACCGGCCAGAACTAGTGTTCCACGCAGCCGCTCACAAACATGTGCCTTTGGTTGAATACAACGTTGGCGAAAGCATTATCAACAACGTTCTTGGGACTCGTGTTGTTGCGGACCTGGCCGACGAATTTGGCGTGGAACGATTCGTTTTGATTTCGACCGACAAAGCCGTCAATCCAACCAGCGTGATGGGCTGCACGAAACAAATGGCAGAAAGATACTGCCAAACCCTCGGCGGCAAATCGGACACGATGTTTATCTGTACTCGCTTTGGAAACGTACTGGGTTCGGCGGGCAGTGTTGTTCCGCTTTTCCAAAAACAGATTCGTGAAGGCGGCCCGATTACGATTACCGATAAACGAATGACCCGCTACTTTATGACGATCCCAGAAGCCTCACAGCTTGTGATTCAAGCAGCGGCGATGGGCAATGGCGGCGAAATCTTTGTTCTAGAAATGGGCGAACCAGTAAAGATCCTGGATCTTGCCAAAGACCTGATTCGACTTGCGGGCCATCCTTCGGGCTCTATTGATATTGTTGAGCGAGGCATGCGTCCTGGCGAAAAACTTTACGAAGAGCTTTACTACGAAAACGAAAAATCGTTACCTACCAAGCACGATCAAATTCTGACTTCGTACAGCCGAATATTTTCAATGGGTGAAGTAAGACAACAGGTCGAAGAACTAATCGCGATGGCTTACAAATCGCCCGGCAGAATTCGAGCGAGGCTTAGTGAGTACATTCCTGAATTTGCTTATGAATCGAGCGAATCGAAGCAGGAATTGGAATCAACCAGCGACACAAACAAGCAGGGCGAAGTCCAGGCTCTCGAAGTGAAACGACGCGATAACGGTTCCTCACCAGCGAACCTTCTCTAAGTCTTCGATCGTTCTCAGAGAGATCGATCTCCAAAAAAATTAGATGTTAAAAGACACGACTTCCAAAAAGATGAACGAGGCGAAACCGAATCCAATCTTCGATATGGTCGACCGAAACGCCTGGACCGGTGCGACTCACACGAGGAGACGAAAATTCCGCCGATTGATCAGTTTGTCCTACCATTCGAGTTTCCTACTCGGCAGATGGTTTCCAAACGCCATCCCATTGGTTTACGTGGTGGGCTATCCAAAAAGCGGAACTAGTTGGGTCGGCCAATTGGTCGCTGATTATCTCCAGCTTCCTTTTCCACAGCACTCAATCTTCCCGATCGGGTTCCCGGCCGTAATCCAAGGCCATCAATCGATCGACGCAAAATTCCCTTCCGGTGTCTACGCCGTTCGAGATGGTCGCGATGTTGTGATTTCAGGCTTTCACCACCTCAAAAGCCAATACCTTGCCGGGGGCGGAAGCTCTAAACACCGTAAGTACTACGAAAGCATCGACCTCGAATCATCAGTAAGTCAATTGCTGCCATCCTTTATCGAGCACAGCGTCAAACACCCTTGGGCCTGCAAGTACCACTGGGGCGATCACGTCAAAGCTTACTTTGATGCCGACAATCCAAACGTTGAAATGGTGCACTACGAAAAACTGCTTGCCAATCCAGCGGAAACGCTGACGAGATTGATCGAAAAACTATCTGGTGGCGAAGCCCAATCTGAGAAAGTTCTCGACACCGTCAATCGCTATTCGTTCGCCCGTCAATCAAGCGGTGGCGACGAGAAAAACTCTTACTTCCGAAAAGGAAAAAAGGGCGACTGGAGAAACCACTTCGACGGTGAATCGGCAAGGCTGTTCGAAAAGCACTTTGGCGAAGCCCTGATCCTGGCCGGTTATGAGCAAGACAGCAAATGGGTAGACGAGCTTTGATGCCAATTACATCAATCATGGTTGCTGTGCGAAACTGATGAATAGCAGAGCAATCACTATTGGGCCAGCGATTCGAACGATCGTGACGCTGATCGGATTGGTGGCAGCATTCTTCGCGGCCTGGACATGCGTGGACATTCAAATGTTTTACGCGGCAGTCGGGATGATGTCGCTGTTCATCGTGCTGGCTCCATTTTTGTCGCTGGAAAAATACGACCTCTTCTGTCCATGGTCATTCGTTATTTTGCCGGTGGCTCTTCTTAGCACACCGCAAGCCATCTGTACTTCGTTCAATTTCCCCAACGAAGAACCGATTGAGCGAATGATGCAACTGGGCCAGGGCCCCGAGTTCTTTTTCTATCCAGGCGCGATTCTGCTACTCGCATTTATTTGCCTGACGGTCGGCTATTTTGGTTTTCAAAGTAAGCGGCCAAGGAACATTTATCTCGGTCGCGATTTTGATCCCAACCGTCTGCTGATGTCATTGGCGATCGTAGGTCTGATCGCTTGCGTTTCAACCGTCGCATTCATTCGCGTCACTGGCGGAGTATCGTCCGATCGAATCACCGACAAACGGACAAACTTGGAAACATTGGATGTTGAAGCTGGAGACACCCGTCAGCATGGGCATCTTCGTCAAATCTCCAAACTTTCGTCTGTTGTGTTTCTGATTTTTTACAGCTTCGTTCTGACTCGAAAACAACGTTTAAGCGTTCCGATCGTTTGCTTGTTGATTCTTGGGTTGATGATGGCAATCGCGCTTCCGTTTTATGCAAGTTCGAGGGCCCAAGTCTGCTGGGTGTTGATCAACACAATCGGCGTGAATTATTACCTCGGGCGGGGAAACTTTTTCCTCAAAGTTGCGCTTTTCCTTTCGCTGGGTCTGGCATTTTTCATTTTCATGTCAGCTGTTCGAAACCGTGACCACCAAGATGGAATGGATTCAGTCTCGATCGAAAAATCGTTTGAAAGTTTAGTCCTCAACCGAAACGGGCCTGGGCTTTCAAAGACGGCTCACATTATCAACGCGATTCCGGACAAACTGGAATATCAATACGGCTCAACGATTGCAGAATGGCTCCTCGCGCCGATTCCCCGTGCTCTTTATCCCACGAAACCAATGATGGGAACGGGTACTGAAATTGGAACCAAGATCTACGGGACGAAACTCTCCGGAATTCCGCCAGGAATGATCGCGGAGCTCTATTGGAATTTTCATATCGCCGGAGTGATCTTTGGAATGCTGTTGTTCGGTTATTTGCTTCAGCGAATTTACGCCGTGTTTCAAGACGTTCGATCTGATCCTGCCGTGGTCGTTCCTATCTATCTGTTCTCAGTCATCCCCGTTGCGTTTGGAGTTTTGGGAAATTC
>CAZQQR010000277.1:5068-7172 GCA_964595515.1 uncultured Pirellulaceae bacterium | reverse complement strand
CCCCAATATGAAGCTCTTTTCTTTTTTGACCGTATTGTTGACCATCACAACGTTGTCCTTGGGTTGTCAACCATCATCGCCAACAAGCGATTCAATCACGATCCTAGTTGCCGCCAGTGCCGGCGATGCCCTCAGTGAAATCGCGACTGCATTTGAGAACATCACGATTGGCACGGAGGCACCGGTAAAAGTTAGAATCAGCAAAGCCAGTTCGAGTAGCTGCGCTCGCCAAATCGAATCAGGCGCTCCCGCAAACATTTTTGTTTCGGCGAACCAGCAATGGGTGAATGTACTGGATGACGATGGACTTATTGAAAAACACCAACCGCTTGCGAGTAACCGGTTAGTTTTGATCGTTCCGAAGTCCCAACCTGCCGACATCGGCAAACTCGAAGATCTCGGTTCTAAAAACTGCTTGGTCGCTTTGGCAGGCATCAATGTGCCCGCTGGAATATACGCAGACCAAGCACTCAAAAGTGTTAAGTTGCTGGACGTTCTAGAACAACGAAAACAGATCATTCGGGCAGGCGACGTTCGATCGGCTTTGGCCTTTGTGGAGCGAGGCGAAGTCGATGCTGGAATCGTTTACGCAACTGACGCGATGGCTTCGTCCGCTGTTACTGTTGTAGAGCAAATCGACGAAAGCCACTCTGGCAGGGTCATCTACTCTGTGGCCATGGTCAAAAATAATCCCTCAAAACATGCCCAAGATTTCTACGAATTTCTAAACTCGAAACCTGCCAAGAAAATCCTCCAGACATACGGGTTCGGCGCGTTGTAAGTTAAGATACTGGCATGTCATCAGCAGAGTGGAATTCAATTGCCTTAAGTCTCCAAGTCGCGACCGTCAGTGTTCTGATTAGTTTGCCGTTTGGGATTTTGCTTGGTTGGTTGCTGGCTCGAAAACGATTCTGGGGAAAATCACTGCTGGAAACGTTAGTGAACCTGCCACTCGTCTTGCCACCTGTGGTAACCGGATATCTGTTGCTGGTCACGTTTGGACGCCAAGGGTGGTTGGGAGGCTGGATTTTCCAGTGGACGGGGATCCGTTTTGTATTTGACTGGAAGGGTGCGGCTCTGGCAGCGGCCGTAGTTTCTTTCCCGTTGATGGTTCGATCAATCCGAGTTGCTTTTATGTCGGTTGATGAACGACTTGAAAAAGCAGCCAGAACACTGGGCGCCGGACCACTCGATTCGTTTTTGACCGTCTCGTTACCGCTTGCAAAACACGGCGTTATCGCGGGAGGTCTTTTGGCTTTCGCGAGAAGCCTCGGTGAGTTTGGAGCAACGATCATGATCGCTGGCAATATCGCAGGCCAAACCCAAACCATTCCGCTTTATGTATTCGATCAATTACAAGTCCCCGGGGGAACTCAAAACGCGTACTGGGTCATTGGGTTTTCGATCGCAATCGCGGCGGCTGCTCTGATGATCAGCGAGTGGCTCGAGCGCCGGACTTCTATTAAGTAATACTGCTTTCTTCAATCAATCTAAGTTACGAACCAATCGAACCAATGTTACGCTTTGACTGTTCACACCAATACGGCTCTGGATTTCAACTTGATTTCAAGTTTGAATCGGACGCTCGCGTCACTGCGGTTTGCGGTCCTTCGGGAAGTGGAAAGACAACCGTATTGGCATTGATCGCTGGACTCTTAAAACCCAAAAGAGGGCGAATTGAGCTTGATGATCTTGTTTTGACCGACATTGCTGGCGGCGTATTCCAAAAACCAGAAAACCGAAATGTCGGGTTGCTTTTCCAAGACCATTGTCTGTTTCCTCATTTGGATGTCCGGTCGAATCTTGGATATGGTCGTAAACGACAATCGAATCAAAGCCAAAACGAGTTCAGCGAAGCCGATGTCATAAAAACCCTAGAGTTGGAGGAGATCTTAGACCGATATCCTTCCGCCATCAGCGGAGGTCAACTGCAACGGGTTGCACTTGGGCGAGCGATTCTGGCCTGTCCTAAACTTCTACTGCTCGACGAACCTTTGACGGCTGTTGAACCAGAGCTTCGAGACCGCATCACAGACTTTATTGAGAACGCGATCAATCGATTCAAGATTCCAACCATTCTCGTTAGCCACAACGAAGCAATGGT
>CAZQQR010000277.1:1515-4968 GCA_964595515.1 uncultured Pirellulaceae bacterium | reverse complement strand
ATCTTGGCCGAATCAATCTTGGTTAAAACGTTTCGAGACGTTTCGACTGTACATCTAATCGACCATCGATCCAGGATCGCCTGTCGGTAGATGTGGATTGTACTCATCGATGTTGGAAACATCTAAATCGTCAGAGAAACCATCGTTAGGCACAATCAAAATTTCACTGTGTAACTCATTCTGCTGGGCGACGACATTGTGGTAGCGTGTAAGTTCAAGGACCGCCAAAAAGATTCCCACCATGGAAGACTTGTGCATACCGGCTTCGAACAGCTCCGAAAACGAAACGCTTTTTTGTCTGACGATCTTGGCGTGAATGCGTTGCATATAAACGTGGATCGGCGTTTCGTCGTAGAGGATATTGGCCTGCGGGACAGGACGGTTGTCTCTCAGCACACGACCAAACGCGCTTACGAGGTCCCATAGCTCAACCTCTTTGATGGGCTGATCGGCAGGATCGACTTTCTTTGATGGCAAATCATCCGCCATACGGGAGTAGTGCTTTTGCCAGTTGACTCGTTGCTCTTCCAGCAAGTTACTCGCATCTTTGAATTGCTTGAACATCAGCAATCGACGGACAAGATCCTGCCGGGGATCATCCATCGTGGCTTCGTCATCGTCCTCTTGTTCCAATTCGTTTCTAGGAAGCACCGCGCGAGCTTTGAGTTCAACGAGAATACTTGCGACCTCGATAAAGTCACCGACTTGGTCGATGGAGATCTCTTTTAGAATATCGATGTACTCAAGGTACTCGTGTGTCACGCCAGCCAGCGCAATGTTGGTGACTTCGACTTCGTGCCTTCGGACGAGGTACAAAAGCAAATCCACGGGGCCGCGAAAATGGTCACTCTCTACTTTGAAGTTCAATCGAATTCCCGCTGGGTACGAATACTGTTTGTCTGTTCTCGACAGACTAACTTGATCGAAAAACAAATCAACCAACGAGTCCGTCTGGGGAACGGCAGATTACAACGTTGATGCCAAACTTGTCAAAGACAACGCGTGATAACGAAGGTTGTTTTGTGTGCCCTGAAACGGAGTCAACAGGAGGTCGTAAAAGCTTGCTTGACCCGATTATATTAGTTGTCTTTTTAAACTTGCCAGTTTGGAATAAGCTTCCAAAAATACCCAGTTTCACACAGAGTAATCCTCCAGGCTTGCCGATACTTCCTGTGTTGACCCAAAAGCATCACAGATTTGCAACTTGCTGCCAACGCCAAACGCAGCACATTTAGGAGAGTGCGAAGGATGAAGCAGGATCCACGAACGATCAACAACATCCATCAATTAAGACAATTTGTCTCGCACACCCTTTGCCAACGAAACGATTTTGAAGACGGAATTTTCCAAGTCACTGAAAGGATTCTCACGCGAGGAAAAAAACCATGCGGTATTTTCTTTTGCCTTCACGGGCCTCGAAGCGTGAAACTTACAGCTGTCTGGGAAACTGAAAATAACTCGATCTTGTTTTATGGCTCGACGGGTGAGCGGTTTAAAAAAACGGTTCTGGAAACAGCACCAAACATTATTTCGGTTTAACAACTAGAACAACTACCTTGTTCACTAACCCTTATTTTAAGGATTCTTGATATGCTCGTTCTTTCCAGGAAGGAAAGCGAAAAAATCATGTTGGGCGATGATATCGTTCTCACGATTGTTCGAATTTCCGGGGATCGGGTTCGACTCGGGATTGAAGCCCCTTCTGATTTATTAATTCTCAGAAAGGAACTCGACCCAGTCGTTCAACCGCAAACTGGAGGCTTGAACGAAACGCATGGTGATGACCAGAAAAAAGTGGCTTAACGCCCGATAACTGCTCACCATTGACCGGCCGCTTGGCCGTGATTCGACAATTTGATTTTAGCGACAAAAAGGGTAGTTGTGATCCCGCACGACTCCCCCTTTTTTATGCGCTAATGGTGCTCGCAAATGAGAGCAAATCAGAGCCGCCAGATTTCCAACCTTACAACTTTCAGGTTACGATAAGCGTCAAACAACGATCCGATCTTACGCTTAATTTGGAATCAATGTGACGAACAGCTTACGGCCGACCACGCTCTTGCCATTTCTAGCTCTATTCGTTTTCACGCTCACGAACATTTCGTCGGCTCAAGAAAAACAAACTGACCAAGGCCAATTCGAGAACGCGCCCAACACGCAGAAACTCGAAATCCCTTTTACGCCTCCAGAGCAAGCGCTCAAGATGATGGAACTCCCTACCGGATTCCAAGCCACACTCTTTGCCGCCGAACCCGATGTCCATCAACCAATCGCAGTCGCGACGGACACAAGGGGAAGATTATGGGTAGTCGAGTGTTACACCTATTCCGACCGCAAGGAAAACTTCAACACAAATCTAAACGACCGAGTCATTATCCTCGAAGACGTCGATCATGACGGCAAGTTCGACAAAAAAACGGTCTTCTGGGACCAAGGCAAAAAACTGACAGGCATCGAGCTTGGTCATGGTGGCGTATGGCTAACAGCCGCACCGAACCTGCTTTTTATTCCTGACCGAAATTTCGACGATGTTCCAGACGAAGAACCAACGATTATTCTCAACGGATTCGAAGACAACGTCATTCGCCACAATATCGTTAATGGTCTCAGATGGGGACCTGATGGATGGTTGTACGGTCGACACGGAATTCAAGGGACTTCGTTTATTGGTGCTCCTGATGCGACGGATTCGCAGCGAGTTCCGATGAACTGCGGAATTTGGCGACTCGATCCTTATTCCTACCAATTTGAAATTTACGCCCAGGGTGGAACGAACCCTTGGGGCTTTGATTTTGATGAACACGGCGAAATGTTCATGATCAACACCGTGATTGGCCACTTGTTTCATGTGGTACCCAACGCACGGTATCGCCGAATGTACGGGTCGCACTTCAACCCGCACCTTTACAGCGTGATCGAGCAAACCGCTGATCATTTTCATTGGGATGTTTCCGAAGAGCATTGGGCCGTTACCAAAAAGGATGGCATGTCCGACGGCACGGATGCAGCCGGAGGCGGGCACGCTCACACAGGGCTAATGATTTACCAAGGTGACAATTGGCCAAAGGAATTTCACAACAAGCTCTTCACCGCAAACTTTCATGGTCGCCGAATCAACTCCGATTCAATTCGACGTCAGGGAAACTCCTATGTCGCAAGCCATGGACCCGACTATTTCAAAACAGCCGATCCATGGTTTCGTGGCGTCGAGTTGATTTATGGAAACGACGGGGGAGTCTTTATTCTCGATTGGTCAGATATTGGCGAGTGTCACGAGAATGACGGAATCCATCGAACGTCAGGGCGGATTTTTAAAATCACTTTCGGAAAACCTCAGCCGCCAACGATCGCAGACGTTCGAAAGCTAACGCCAAATCAGCTGATCGAATTGATGTCTTCACCCAATGAGTGGTACGTTCGAAAGGCTCTTCGTGTTTTGGTTGAGCGATTCGG
>CAZQQR010000277.1:0-1415 GCA_964595515.1 uncultured Pirellulaceae bacterium | reverse complement strand
GCGACGATGAACAACAATTTCCAATTCTCGCCCAATCAACAGAAGATCTGTTCTTCGAACAATTCGCCAAAGACAAATCTGGTCTGGTCAGACTGTACACGGCAAGCGCACTTGGCCGGATGAAATCCGAACTGGCTTTCAAAGTCGCAGCCGCATTGATGAAAAGCGACGGTGACGAAGACGATCGTGTTCAGCCCAAACTTATCTGGTACGGTCTCGAACCGCACCTGGCGAAAAATCTGAGCTTGAACAATGCCGAAGGGACTCCGATTGGAATCGATCTAATTCGCAAGTCATGGATCCCTGGTTTGCGAACCTGGATTGCCCGACGTCTGACTCACGAAATCGAATCGCATCCGAAACTTGCCGAGGCTCTCTTGGACGAAGCCGCGGCCGAGAACAAATACACTCAGTTCCGCGTCGATTTATTGACCGGGATGGCCGCTGCCCTGAACGGATGGAGCAAAGTCAATCCTCCGGGGAATTGGAAAAGTGCTTCTGAAAAGCTGTCCAAGCTTGATGACCCTGAAATCAAAAAGGCACTTCAAAAACTAAGTCTCGTGTTTGGTGATGGCCGAGCGATCGAAGACTTAAAAAAGATTGCGGCCGACAATAAAGCCGACGTGACTTCACGGCGGAACGCGATTGTGGCACTTTCGAAAACCAGTGAAGCAGCCACGATGTTTCCATTCTTAAAAGGCCATCTCACTAACAAATCGTTAACTAATGTCGTTACAAAAGCGATGGCCCGATGCGACGAACCGGCTGTCGCGAAACTAATCCTCAGGCAATTTAAGAAAATGGATCCGGAAGGAAAAACCATCGCCATCAACACGCTGGTTTCGAGATCGAAATGGTCAGAGCAGTTGTTAGACCATATCGAGACAGGCGAAATTGACGCTTCGTTCGTGTCCGCCTTTCACGCACGGCAGATTTCGAGTTTTCAAGACGACACGCTTAGCCGTAAACTCGCTGCAACCTGGGGCGAGGTCCGTCAGACTTCCCAGCAACGTCTCGATGAGATCAATCAACTTCGCAGCAAACTAACGTCCAGCAAAAGCCAACCCAATCTTGAAAATGGACAAGCGATCTTTCTTAAAAACTGTGCTACGTGTCATACGTTGTTCGGGCAAGGCGGCAAAGTCGGTCCTGATTTGACCGGATCTGATCGTAAGAACCTGAACTACTTATTGGAAAACATTATCGACCCCAACGCGTCGGTCGCCGACAGTTTTCGGGCGTCGGTGATCGTCCTCGAAGACGGCAGACTATTAACGGGTGTCGTCATTCGCGAAACAGAACGAACGTTAGATTTGTTAACCAAAGACGATGAAACTATCACCATCGATCTCAACACGATTGAAGAAAGACGAAAAACGAAAAACTCACTGATGCCTGAAGGTCTGCTGGACAAC
>CAZQQR010000276.1:0-7199 GCA_964595515.1 uncultured Pirellulaceae bacterium | reverse complement strand
CACTTTTAAGCTCACTTTTAAGCTGTAACGCTGCACTAGAATTACCAGCCTAAGTATCTGAGAAGCATTGTGACAACTCGCGAATTCAATTTTGATGGACTGATCGGGCCAACCCACAATTACGCTGGCCTGTCTTATGGCAACGTTGCTTCGACGTCGAACAAACTCAAACCCTCAAACCCTCGGGCGGCCGCCCTCCAGGGTTTGGAAAAAATGAAAACAGTTCACGAGTTGGGGGTCGGACAAGCCGTTCTTCCACCGCTCCGAAGACCGCGATTTGAGTTCCTTCGTCAACTTGGTTTCACTGGATCAGATCGCCAGGTCCTCGAATCCGCTGCTCGAACCAATCCGATGTTGCTGGTCAACGTTTATTCCGCGTCAAACATGTGGACGGCGAATGCGGCGACGGTTTCTCCATCTCTTGATTGCAGTGACGGCCAGCTTCATATCACGCCCGCGAATCTATCCAACACGCTACATCGTTCGATTGAACATCCATCCACGACTCGTAATCTGCGCGAGATTTTCAGTGACGAAAACCAATTTACAGTCCATGCCCCCCTGCCCTCCCAACCATCCCTCAGCGACGAAGGCGCCGCGAATCACACACGATTGTGTGCAAGCCACGGTGGTCCCGGTATTGAGCTGTTCGTTTTTGGTGCGGGCCGAACCTCTGAACCCAAACCGACCAAGTTCCCAGCCAGACAAACGAGACTAGCGAGTGAAAGCGTTGCCTTTCGGCATAAAGTACTCAATGCAAAGTTCCTGCAACAATCACCCGCCGCCATCGATGCTGGCGTGTTTCACAATGATGTCATTTCAGTTGGCAATGAAAACGTTCTGCTTTGCTACGAGCGATCATTTGTCAATCAGCCGGAACAATTGAAAGAACTCCAAAGCGCATTCGAATCGGAGTTCAATACACGGTTGTTCGTGGTCGAGTTCAAAGAAGAAGAGATCAGTCTTTCGGATGTCGTTTCAAGCTATCTTTTCAACAGCCAGTTAGTCACTCGCCCTGATGGCAAGATGACTTTGATTTGCCCGACCGAATGTGAAGAAAATGCATCAGCCCAGCGATGCACCCAACGTTTACTTTCAGAAAACAATCCAATCGACCAAGTTAAATTTCTCGACCTCAAGCAAAGTATGAATAACGGTGGCGGGCCAGCCTGTTTGAGACTGCGAGTCGTTCTTGACGAAGCTCAGCAGGCCGCAGTCCATCAAGGAGTACTGTTCTCCAACAAACTGCATGAACAACTTTGCGACTGGGTAAACAAACACTATCGGGATGAACTTTCGGCCGACGATCTTCGAGACCCAAAACTGATTGACGAATCGTATCAAGCGATCGAGCAATTGGCAGACATCTTGGAATTGCCGTCTAACGTTCTGTTGGATTTGTAAATTTTCGCGAAGGGTCTTCATTTTGTTAGACACGCCCGTTTGAACAAGATAGACTTTGCGAAAAACGGAGGCCGCGATGTCAACTGATTTGAATCCACCGGGCACGCCCAGTTCACCCACCAGCCCCACTGCTAAACCCAGCAAACCGCCGTTGATGTCCGTGAAAGGCAAACGAGCGTACGCCAAACTGGGTGGACTCACACCGGCAATGTTTGGAAGCACCGTTTTTGAAATGCACAAGGATCGAGTGATAGAGATCACCAGAGGACCGGTCCTTGCTCGTGATTGCCATGTTTCGATTGCAGAAGTTGATTCCGCGGAAGTCGTCACTTGTGGCAATCCGCTCTTCCTGGTGTTGGGATTTTTGACTTTGGCGTTGTTTGGACTGGGCCTATTGTTCTTCGTGCTTTACTTCGTTTTGAAGCACAAGTTTCTGGTCCTTCATTCTTCGTCGAACATCATGGCGATGGCAATCAAAGGTGACCCTAGCCAATTCCATGAGTTTAAATCAAACGTCATCAAGTTGACCAATCACTACAAACTAAATCGTTAGCAGGTCGCAGCTGGCAGGTCGCAGATCGCCGCTTTAGATCATTGATGATTTCTTGGCGATCCAATTCTGATCAGCTTATGGCAATCTGGTTTCTGCTGTGCGACAATGTCGGTCTTCAACGCAGCAAAATAAGAACTAGACCAACCATCGAATTTGATTCTCAAATTCTGTTTGCCAACCTGAGACCCTAATGAACTCTGACTCATCCGATTCCAGCCAGGACAATCATTACTGGAACCGCAGTCTAAGAATTGTCTTTGTAATACTTGCAGTCTGGGCGGCCATTTCGCTTGGCTGCGGCGTGTTGTTTCGAACTCAGCTAGATTCGCTACTGCCAAATATCGGCGGTGCCCCGTTCGGATTTTGGATTGCCCAACAAGGCGCGATTATCGTGTTTTGGATTTTGTTGGTTGTCTATATGTTCATGATGAATCGACTCGACAAAGAGTTTGGTTTTGGCGAGGAGAAGAATCAATGACACAGGACATGTGGAATTTTTTGTTCATTGGAGCTTCGTTCGCACTCTACATCGGAATTGCTCTTCGGTCACGTGCCGAAACCACCAAAGAGTATTATGTGGCCAGCGGTGGTGTTTCACCGTTTGCAAACGGAATGGCAACCGCAGCCGATTGGATGTCGGCAGCAACGTTTATTTCAATGGCGGGCGGAATCGCAGCGACGGGCTATGACGCGTCTCGATTCCTGATGGGTTGGACAGGCGGATTTGTTTTGCTGACCACCCTGATCGTTCCCTACTTGCGAAAATTCAACAAGTTCACGGTGACAGATTTTCTGGGAGATCGCTTCTATTCCAATGTCGCCCGAACGGTCGGCGTAATCTGCGCAGTCTTTATTTGCATGACGTACATCATGGGGCAGATGCGCGGTGTCGGACTCGTGTTTTCTCGCCTGTTCAACATTGAAATCTGGCTCGGCGTAATGATTGGTGCGGCGATCGTTTTCTTTTACGCCGGACTTGGCGGTATGAAAGGAATCACATACACCCAGGTCGCGCAGTACTGCGTGATGGTGTTTGCCTACACGATTCCTGCGATCTTTATCTCGATGTTGTTGACTGGAAATGTCATCCCTCAGTTCGGCTTGATTGGTGATTTCACCAAAGGCGGTGGGGAGGCGATTCCACTTCTCACAAAACTTAACCAACTCAATGGCGAGCTTGGATTCACCCAGTACACCGACGGCAACCTCAAACCGTTTGACATGTTTTGCATCACTGCTGCGCTGATGTGCGGCACGGCTGGTTTACCACACGTGATTGTTCGGTTTTTTACTGTCACATCCGTAAAAGCCGTTCGCCAGTCGGCATGCTGGACGCTCCTGTTTATTGCCGTCATCTATCTAACAGCTCCAGCGGTTGGCGCGTTTGCGAGGACGAACTTAATTTTAGAAGTTCATGGCAAGACGTACCAAAGCGCTCCCACGTGGTTCAAGAATTGGGAAGACCGAGGCTTGATCGCTTGGGTAGATAAAAACGATGACGGCGTGATGCAAATGTCCTCAGGTCATGTGTTCGACAAGGGCGGAAAACCAAAATATGGTGAGCGCTTGGAGGATGAACCACGACCTGTCACCAATAAACTTGTCGATAACGGGAATGAAGTCTTTTACGAAAAAGACATTCTTGTGATGGCCAACCCAGAAATGGCTGGGCTACCGATGTGGGTCATTGCACTGGTGATGGCTGGCTGCGTGGCGGCCGCATTATCAACGGCTGCCGGATTGCTGCTTGTTCTTTCGACTTCGATTTCACATGACCTGATGAAGAAAATCGTCTCGCCGAACATGACGGATTCTCAGGAAGTTCTTTGGGCCAGGTCCGCTTCATTCGGTTTTCTGGCGGTCGCTGTTTACTTTGGGATTTTTCCACCAGCCGACTTTGTCGCCAAAACAGTTGCATTCGCGTTTGGATTGGCTGCGTCTTCGTTTTTCCCAACGATCTTAATGGGTATCTTTTCCAAACGAATTAACAAGTACGGTGCCATTTCAGGAATGGTGGCCGGGATCGCATTGACGCTTGGTTACATCATCTATTTTCAATTCGTCGTAGACCACAAGGATTACGTTTTCGGGATTTCTCCAGAAGGCATCGGCTTTGTCGGAATGCTGTTGAACTTCCTGGTTGCCAATGTGGTTTCGGCCATCACGCCGCCACCACCTCAAGAGATTATTGACATGGTGAACGACATTCGCGTTCCCCAAGGTGCAGGCAGCGCGACGCACTAGGTGATCCAGCAACGTCCGTTGAGCGTTCTGCCGATCGTGAAGGTCACGACGCTGATGGCGCCTCTTGGCTCTTCAATTTATTCACAATCAGCAACTTGTTGCCAGGACCATACCGAAGCACGGCAGCCATCAAAGTCATTAGCGAACCCACTCCAAGCACCAAGAGAATTTTGAACCAAAACTCTCTGAACAAATCCAAGTGTCCTGATTCTGGATTTTCGGCTGGATAAACAACGTCCAGATTTTCACCCGGTTTGTAGTATCGGCCACCGTCTAAATGGATTTGGCCACTGGCAATATACGTTTCATTGTCCACCGAGTATTTCACGTGAGGCCCGCGACCGTGCATCCCCTTGTCCGTCTCGTATTTGACAACAACACCTTCGACGCGGTTTAACGAAGAATAATTGATCGCGGTCACCGCTGCCAAAACCAAGCCCACAAACACAACAGAACCACCAAAGAACATTCCGATACATCCGACGATTTTGTGTGCACCCGTTTCAATCTCTATTGTCATATCGCCCCTGGCTCTCGTTTTAGAAGACCGCGCCGCCGACTTTTGTTCGACCGCCAATCAAAAATATCGGCGCCAAAAGCTCATTGGTGATCAAATTAACGTGAAATGACTTTAATAGAGCCTACTTTCCCGGTGTTAAAAAAGTGACTGTTTGACCTCCATTATGTTCAATCACGCGCCAAGAATGATCTCGCCACTTCTCAAGACCTGATGAGTTTTGTATACAGGGGACGCAGTAAAACGTTGAAATTGAACGCACCTCACAGCGACTCAAACCTGAAAACAAGAGAATAGAATATGTCCAGCGAAAGTAAGTGCCCGGTGATGGGTCCAGCGGCTCATCGAAACACAGCAGCGGGCGGTTTGTCCAACCGAGACTGGTGGCCAAACCAACTTAACTTGCAAATGCTCCATCAAAACTCCGCGCTCTGTAGTCCGATGGAAAAGGATTTTGATTACGCGGCAGAATTCAAAACATTGGATCTTGATGCATTGAAACAAGATCTTTTCGCTCTGATGACCGATTCGCAAGAATGGTGGCCAGCGGATTACGGACACTACGGTCCTTTCTTTATTCGAATGGCTTGGCACAGCGCGGGAACTTATCGAACTGCGGACGGTCGCGGAGGCGCGAGCTCGGGAACTCTTCGTTTTGCACCGCTCAACAGTTGGCCAGACAATGCGAATCTCGACAAAGCCCGTCGTCTACTCTGGCCGATCAAACAGAAATACGGTCGTAAACTCTCTTGGGCTGATCTGCTAATCTTCACGGGCAACTGTGCGCTTGAGTCGATGGGTTTCCAAACTATGGGTTTCGCCGGTGGTCGCGAAGACGTCTGGGAACCAGAAGGCGATATCTCTTGGGGACCAGAAAGCGAATGGTTGGGGGACGAGCGGTACTCTGGCGATCGCGAACTTGCCAACCCACTTGGTGCCGTTCAAATGGGTTTGATCTACGTTAATCCAGAAGGCCCCAATGGAACTCCAGATCCGCTTGCGGCCGCTCACGACATTCGCGAAACGTTCGGTCGAATGGCGATGAACGACGAAGAGACCGTGGCGTTGATTGCTGGTGGTCACACATTTGGTAAAGCCCACGGGGCCGCTGATCCTGATGAGTATGTTGGCCCAGAACCCGAGGGCGCTGGATTGGCCGATCAAGGTTTAGGCTGGATCAACAGTTATGGTAGCGGAAACGCTGGCGACACCATCACCAGTGGTCTCGAAGGCGCTTGGACAACTGAACCTGCCAAATGGGACAACAACTTTTTCGACAACTTGTTCAACTACGAGTGGGAACAAACGAAAAGCCCAGCGGGAGCAACCCAGTGGACTCCCAAAGATGCAGGCGGTGGAGTCGCGACGGTTGTCGATGCTCATGATCCTTCGAAAACTCATGCTCCGATGATGTTTACGACCGACCTCGCTCTGAAAATGGATCCTGCGTATGGCAAAATCTCAAAACGATTCCACGAGAATCCTGAGCAATTCGCAGAGGCGTTTTCTAAGGCTTGGTACAAACTAACCCATCGCGATATGGGCCCCGTTTCTCGGTGTCTTGGCTCAATGGTTCCGGAAGCTCAATTGTGGCAAGACCCCGTGCCTGAGGTCGATCACGAGTTGATTGGCGAAGCAGAAATCGCGGAACTAAAAACAAAGCTCCTAGAATCTGGTCTGTCTATTTCCGAATTGGCAACGACTGCTTGGGCCTCGGCCGCAACATTCCGTGGAACCGACAAACGTGGTGGTGCAAACGGCGCTCGAATCCGACTTGCTCCTCAAAAAGATTGGGCCGTCAACCAACCAGCTGAGCTGGCCAAGATTCTTTCTACGCTTGAAAAAGTCCAATCAGAGTTCAGTGCGAGCGGGAAAAAAGTGTCTCTTGCGGACGTCATTGTTCTTGGTGGCTGTGCTGCCGTCGAAGCCGCCGCGAAAGCCGCTGGCAACGACATTACTGTGCCATTTACACCCGGCCGAACCGACACGACACAGGAACTGACAGACGTTGAATCGTTCGACGTTCTTGAGCCGACCGCTGACGGCTTCCGAAACTACATTCTTCCTGAACACACACGTCCCGCAGAAGAGCTACTGATCGATCGAGCTCATCTACTGACACTGACGGCTCCCGAAATGACCGTTCTTGTGGGTGGCTTGCGTGCCTTGAACGTGACGCAGTCGAATCTCGGTGTCTTCACGGACAAGCCAGAAACGTTGACGAATGATTTCTTTCTGAACTTGTTGGACAATAACCTGCAGTGGAAAAAATCCGCCAAGTGCGAACACTTTTACGAAGGCAGCGTTTATGGAACTGACAACGTCAAATGGATGGGAAGCGCCGTCGACGTCGTCTTCGGTTCCAATTCTCAGCTCCGAGCGATCGCAGAGTCATACGCTTGTGCTGATTCTCAATCTGCATTCGTGAACGACTTCATCGCGGCTTGGACCAAAGTCATGAACCTGGATCGTTTTGATCAG
>CAZQQR010000275.1:0-7212 GCA_964595515.1 uncultured Pirellulaceae bacterium | reverse complement strand
CGCGTTCGCAGCAAGTCGCGGCTTTCCATTGTCCAAATGGAGCTGATTCCTTTGAGACAACAACTGACATACTCCCCAACACAGTGATCCAGCCGCTCTCCCTCTGCGGCCAATGCGTCGCCAGATGTTAACTGGCGAATAATCCAGGTCCGATCCAGAACGTTCCCTTCTTTGACGGTCTTCGTAAGATAGAAATCGTCAACGTCGATCGAAGGCCAGAAAATATTGGAGCCTCGTCGTGTTTGATGCCGCCATTGTTTTCGCCGCCGACGCGTGACGATTACACCAAAATCTAGACTTCTTTTTGTCAAGCGGCCCGTTGATGCGTAGTGTCGGGCATCCGAAAAACTGGTGTCGGCTGGGACATCATATAACCGGCCGATGGATTTCCTCGCAATCGACTTGCCAAATTCCGTTCCTCGGAGACTATTCCCATTGGCAGCGTGAATAAACAGAGTTTGGTGATTCATCGCATTCTTGTTTGAGGCGCGGAACCAGCAAGCGTACATGAATGAAGGAATCGTTTTTTGTTTATCCGATTTGAACAAATGATCAACTAGATCGCGAAGAACGTAACCACTGGCGCCATGTTGATGCTCCCAGGATTCGGGAGTTCGTACCCAACGTTTGGAAAGTCGGGCCAGATTGCCGCAGACCTGAATGACGGATTTGATTTGAGCCAATCCCGCAGGTTGATCCAGCTGAATCTGAGCCAACAAACTAGAGTTGCCTCGTACCGAAGTCATTAACCGAAAGAAATCGGAACGACAACGAGCGTTGGATACGACTTGATTCGCGAAGGCTCTGATGGTTCGGTCAACAAGTTGTCTTTTGCTGTTGAGATGATGCGGGCGCTGCAGGCGCGCAGCACGATCCGCCAGTTTGAGTTGGGACATGAAATTTCCAATGCGCAGAGTAGAGGTGAACTTTCAAAACGAGTTGAAAGTTCGCTAGGAAGCCTGCGTATCAAAATCAGATGAGAGGCTTCAGGCGCTCTGCATCGGTCGTGAAAATTTCATAGGAAACAGCCTGAATGGTTATTGAGTAAGGAAGCCAGCCCTAAATATCGAACCAGCCCGGTAATGGAACCAGCCCTGCATACGGCATTTTTGGTCAAAGACGTAGATCTGGTGTTTAAGATCTGATGTCTACAAGGTGCTTTGACAGTTCACTAGATGCGAAACCCTAACGAAGGTTCGCCGCAGTGAAGGTTCGCCGTTCATTTTCTCAACTGGTATCCTAGGTCGCGGTGAAATTCGATAAACTGATTTCATGAACGAACGAAAATCAGTCGCCATGCGACAGTCTTACGCCATCCAGGAAAATATTGTCCTCCCAGGTGATACCAATGCCCACGACACCATGTTTGGTGGTTTGTTGATGAAGCATATCGATGAAACGGCAGCGATCTCGGCTCGGCGTCATTGCCGTGGCTCAGTCGTGACCGCGTCGAATGATGGAGTGCATTTCCATCGTCCAATCCAGCGCGACGATATTGTGACGCTTGAGGCTTATGTGGGGTCGGTTGGACGAACTTCGATGGAGATTTTTGTCAAAATTTCAACCGAAGATTGCTCGCGAAACGACGACAAACGTATCGCCGCCATCTCGTTTCTGACGTTTGTCTCTCTGGACAAGTACGGAAAACCGACTCAGGTTCCTTTGGTCGTGCCAGAGTCAGAAGAAGAGAAACATGTCCACGGCGGACACGAAACTCGCAAGGCAGCACGGGTGAAAAAACGAGAAGAAACCAACCAGCTGATCCAGACACTGGGATTTGAATCTTCTTAATCCGTAGAGCTGCGATTTCCGTTGAACTGAAATTTCCGTTGAATTGCGATTTGAGATTTTGATGTTGGGCACAAGCTACGGCTTGTAAGAATTAATCTCGCCGCCATTTCGAGTGATGAACTCAGAATACTCTTGCATGGTAATGCCTTCATTGACAACATGAACGCTTCCATCGCATAACAATCCAATCACCGATTGCGTGTGGAATCCAAATGCTTCGTTGTTGTTGGTCGCATTGATCGGAACATTGCCTTCGGATAATCCATCGGCGGAGAATCCGTGAACTGGAATCGTGTTGGCTTGGTCCGCCCAACCCGCCCCACGAACTCGCCCATTTCTGATGGGTAGGTTGCCATGTTTGGGTGTGGTTTTGTCTGGCCCTCGACCTTTGGATGTCCAGTGTACGGGACGACCAACGTCTTCGGTCAGCATGATCGTATTGGATAGCCCATCGCGAATATCACGAATTTCACATCGCGATCCATTCAATGCTCCTTTCTTATCGTCAACAGGTTTGGCGTACCCTTTATCGTAAACAACAGCGGCAACACCTGTGATCGCGGCATAATCGCACGTTGCTGCAGTCTTTCCACCACCAATTTCATCCAGGGTGTTTCGAAGGTTTGGATTGGATGGACAGATGAAGACAGGGATTTGCGTTTTGATCGCGGCCTGATTCTTTGGTGAATTCCAGGCATAGTTCCGGTCGTAGAGAACTTCGATGTTGCCAAGCTCAATGAAGGGCAACGTGTGAGCCGCCCAAGTGTGTCCGCCGGTGTTGCCCGTTGGGAAAAACTCATATTGCGATTCGTAATTGTGAAACGCCATTCCGATTTGGCGGACATTATTCATGCACTCTGCCCGTCTGGCAGCTTCACGAACAGACTGGACTGCCGGCAAAAGCATCGCGATCAAAATGGCGATGATTGCAATCACTACCAACAATTCGACTAACGTGAATGCAATCCGTGAACGCTTGTCAAAAGTAACTACGGGATGGTTCATGATCCAACTTTCGGAAGGAGATAGCAGCACGATTCGGCATTATGGACTAAAAGTTGGGCTTTGCAAAATCAGATCTTTGGCTGCTCTTGGCTACTTTGGAACCATGTTCGTCGGTATTCCTGCCAAGTTTGATTCTCCGTTTACGTCATTCAACTCGCGTTCCATGAAGTTCAACTATAATGGTTCTTTTCGGCAATTATCTGGAGTTGGAACGTGCGAAGTATTCACACGCTTTGTTGGATGTTGATTTTCCTGACCGCGAATCTGACGGCAGAATGTTGGTCTCAAGAATCCAAGAAATCGACGGTTTTTTGGCCGGAAGGAATCCAATGTGACGATTCTATCCCAACTCCAGAATCGTATTTTGGATTTGATATTGGTTTCCGTCATCTTTCACATGCCCAGGTTGCTGGCTATGTCAAAGCGCTCGCATCGGCTTCTGATCGAATCAGTATCCAACAGTATGCAGAAACTCATGGTGGTCGTCCGTTATTGTTGTTGACGATTACTTCGCCTGAAAATCGGAACCGATTAAATGAAATTCGTAAGTCGCATCGAATGCTTGCGAAGCCAAACGCTGATCGGATCGAATTGGAGAACTTGCCGGCAGTCATCAATATGGGCTACGGGGTTCACGGGGATGAATCAAGCGCAACCAATTGTGCTCCTTTGGTGGCCTATTATTTGGCTGCAGCAAAAGGTAAAGAAATAGAGCAGTGGTTGAATGACTGCGTTATCTTGCTGGATCCAAGTCTCAACCCTGATGGGTTTAATCGATTTGCGAACTGGGCCAATCGTTATCGCGGTCGGACTCTCAACCCAGATCCGCAGCATGCCGAGCACAACCAAATGTGGCCGCCCGGACGAGTAAATTATTACTGGTTTGATCTCAATCGGGATTGGCTGCCGTTGGTTCATCCTGAAAGTCGAGGCCGGATGAAATGGTATCACCAATGGAAGCCTAACGTTGTTTTGGACTTTCATGAGATGGGAACCCAATCGACGTATTTCTTTCAACCAGGGATTCCTGAGAGAACTAACCCTTTGACTCCCGCTCGGAACCAAGAGCTGACTCGCAAATTCGCCACGTTTCACGCCAAAGAATTGGACAAACGAGGTAGCCTGTATTTCACGCAGGAGCGGTTTGACGATTTTTACATGGGCAAAGGGTCAACCTATCCTGACCTGCATGGTTGCGTCGGGATTTTGTTTGAGCAGGCGAGTTCGCGTGGACATGTGCAAAAGAACCAAGATGGTTTGCTCCGCTTTCACGATACGATTGCCAACCAATTTACTTCTTCGTTGACCAGTCTTCGCGCGACTAGCAAGATGCGAAAACAATTGTTGAATTACAAAGTCTCGTTTTATAAACAAGCATTGAAGATGGCGGACAAGGATGAGACCAAAACTTACTTGTTTACCGGTCTTCATAACCGTGAACGACTTAACCAGTTTGGGCAGGTTTTAAGCCGGCACGACATTCGGAGTTTCACGCTCAAAGAAGACCTTGAGTATGGCGACCGGACATTTGATGCCGAATACACACTGGTTGTTCCTGCCAAGCAATCGGAATTTCGATTTTTAAAGTCGCTTTTAATGCGACAAAAACGGTTTCAAGAAAACATCTTTTACGATGTCTCAAGTTGGACTTTGCCGCTGGCGTATGGTTTGGAGCAAGCCGGGTTGAAACGAGAATTGGATTCCGAAGGGTTGCTGCCGTTCAAAGTCAAACCGGTCAAGAATGAAGCATTGTTCAAAATAAAAGACGGCGAGATTGGCTACCTGATTGATTATCGTGATGACGTTGCCCCCTGGATCTTGGCTCGATTGCAAACCGCCGGTGTCAAAGTTCGTTTGGCCAAACGCCCGGTCAAAGTGCTTGATGGTGATGACAAACCTGTGGAATTTGGGCACGGAACGCTGTCAGTAATGTTGGGTGTTCAGAAAAACAAACGTGATGCGATTGAGCGAGTGCTGAATCTGGGCGTCAATCGCGGTGCGACTGTCGTTCCTGTATTTTCAGGCTTAAGCCAAAGCGGGCCTGATCTTGGCAGTCCCAACTTTCCAGTGTTAAAGAAACCAAAAATTGCGATGCTGACAGGCAGTGGTGCCTCAGCTTATACCGCTGGCGAAGTTTGGCATTTGATTGACACTCAAATTGGATTGCCCGTCACGCATCTGAAATCAAGCTCCTTTACTCGCGCCAGACTTGATGACTATTCAGTCTTGGTCATTGCTGGCGGACAACTTGATAGCTCCGTATGGAAAAAAGTCTCCGGATTTGCAGAGGCAGGTGGGACAGTAATCGGAGTTGGCAGTGTTGCCGTTTCGATGCAGCGAAGTCTCTCGGGTGACAACGAGTCTTCCAATTTAGCGACAACTTCGCGCGGCGACGGCAGTATCCAACAGCCGTTTGACTCCGCCAGCAATCAACGGGCGTTGAAATTGATCAGTGGTGCAATTTTCAAAACGAAAGTCGACCTTACGCATCCATTGCTTTATGGGTTTACCCGTGATGAACTGCCGGTATTTCGAAATCACTCTCGGTTCTTGAAGCCATCCAAAAACGTTTATTGCAATCCGATCATTTACGACGATAAAGATCCGCTGATGGCTGGCTATTGCTCCGACGAAAATCAGGAAAAATTCAAAGGCTCGCCCAGTGTTGTTGTTGCTGAAAAAGGGCGTGGGCGATTTATCTTGATGGCCGACAATCCGAACTTTCGAGGATTCTGGAAAGCGACCAGTCGAGTGTTTCTAAACGCCGTGTTCTTCGGTGATCTTGTCGATCCCTGATCGAGTCGAGGTTTTGATTCCCGGTTTGGAAAGACGTTCACCTTTTCTCAGAGTCACGTCAATGGCTGGCTGAGGGTTCCTGAATCGCTTCGGCGCCGATCAGTTTTCGCGCGAAATACCCAACGCTTAGTCCTTGGACGATGATCGAAAACACAACCACACCGTAGGTGACCGTGAGAAACAGGTCACGATTCAGGTACTCTGGAAGCAACAACGCCAAGGCTATTGAAATTCCACCTCGCAGGCCGCCCCATGTCATGATGGTTGCGGTGTAAGGAACGAAGTCCAGTTTCTTGGAAAAGAATCGTACCGGTAACAGCAACGACAAGAATCGGGAAAGCAGTACGATTGCGATCGCCAATCCCGCCGCGAGTGCGTACTCTTCTTTGAATGTGAGGACGAGAATCTCAAGTCCGATCAAGACAAACAGAATTGCGTTTAGCAAAATGTCCATCAGTTCCCAGAACTTGTCGACATACAATTCAGTTTGTTTTGACATCGCAGTACCTCTGACCGTATCGTTGCCAACCAACAGTCCAGCTACAACGATCGCCAAAGGCGCGGAAAGGTGAAGTGCTGATGCCAAAGAATATCCGCCCATCACGCAAGCGAGCGTGATCATGACTTCGATCTCATAATCGTCGATCGTGCGAAGCAAAATGAATGTCGAATATCCTAAAACCAGACCCAGCAGCAGCCCGCCTAACACTTCAGTACCAAACAGTCTGACGACCGTCATCGCCCAATGCTCTTTTGCATGACCGGCATCATGTGCCTCTTCATGATCTACGGCATGATTATCGTGCTCATCACCAGAATTTGGTTCCTCAGGTTTCGGTTGGGACGCGGCAGATGGTTGTTGAGTGGCATTTTGTGGGGCTTCGCCGCTTTGGTCTGCGCTTTCTTGAAAAACAACTTTCTGAATTGGCGTTTGGTTGCGTGCCGCTGCATGGTCAGCGTGTGCGTCAACGCCAGGGTGATTTCCTCCGGTTGCGATACTAAAAATGGTCAAGAACACGACCACACCGACGCCGTCATTAAAAAGCGATTCGCCTACGATTTTGGTCTCCAGTTTTTTCGGGACACCCGCTCGCTTAAGAATTCCCAAAACGGCAATCGGATCGGTTGGCGAAATAAGAGCACCGAAAAGCAAGCATTCGATGAACTTTGTCTCAATCCCGATCCACGCAAATCCAAAATGAATCAATGTCGCACAGATAAAAGTCGAAGCCAAAACACCGAGCGTTGAAAACACTAAAACTGGCCAGCGTTGAACACGCAATTGGTCGAAATTCGTGTGCATTGCCCCGGCGAATAAGAGAAAACCTAGCATCACTTCCAAAAGAACATGCTGGAAGTCGATCGCGGCGATTAGATCCCGCGCAGATTTCAAAAAGAAATCCGAAAAATAGGTGCTCGCGAACAGCGCAACGGTAAACAAGATCGCAATGATCATTAGTCCGATGGTGTTCGGCAACCGCAACACTTTGACGTTTATGTATCCGAAAAGCGCGGAAAGCACGATGACGATCGAGCAGATCTCGAAAAGTTGAAATTCCATAATCGGTCTCAAAGTGACGAAGTCGGTCGGGCTTGATTGTCACGCAGTGTTCCGTTGAT
>CAZQQR010000274.1:0-7304 GCA_964595515.1 uncultured Pirellulaceae bacterium | reverse complement strand
ATGCCTTCGTGGTAAGCAATGAACAACAGCATCTGTGCCATGTTCGGGGCATCCGCAAACATGCCTTCATCCGGAGTCGGACTCAAAAGAAAGTCATCCGTTGCAGCGTCAATAGCCGCCAGGAGTTTGGCGCGCCGCTCATGGCAGTAGGAGAGTACCTCATCGGTTTCAGGGTACTTTCCAGAATCAGAATAGATTTCTGATCCGAACCAGAAAACTTCATCCCAGTCTTTGTCGTCGCCGGCATCAGCGTCCAATCGTTTGACAAACATATTATCAGCCAGTCCGAGGTGTCCGACGACCCAGAGCGGGTGATTGGCTTTAGGGTGGACTTGGTGAAGCCAGTCTTCTCGTGAACTCATCGTATCAATCAGGCCGTCCAGCATTTTTCGTGATTGGTTCAAAGAGTAGACGATGTTTTGTTTGATCGACATGGATGTTCCGTTAGAGCGTTGGTTGGATTGGTAAGCCACTTCGGTAGTGAGCCCACTTCGGGACAAATTCTACGTGATCAAGCTTTGGTTTACAGTACCTTGGTCCACGTTCGCCAGTGGACAATTGCCTTGACCACATCGCCCATCAAAAATGTCGTGGTCGAAAGCCCCGAGAAACCGCGCGAGCGTCTGCCAGCAAAGGGCAGTAGACCGCTTCACCCACCGATTTGGTACATCGCGCGCTGGGGGCGAAGAAACTCACCTGAGTCAGTGCCGTGTCCGGCTTTCTTTGCGGTCACACACTCACGAATTCGATCCGTAATTTCTTGCGAAGTCGCCCCGCTTCGCAGTAACGAACGAACATCCCATTCCGCGCTGGAAAACAAGCAGTTTCGAAACTTGCCCTCTGCCGTAACCCGCATTCGATTGCAATCTCCACAGAACGGTTGTGAAACGGAATTGATAAATCCGAGACTCCCCTGCCCGTCTGCGTATTGATAGTCAACCGCTGGTTGGCTGGGGTTTGTGCGCGGTTTGGCAACTAGCTCACCGATCGAATCGTTGATGATCTCTATAACTTGGGCACCCGTCAGAACTTGTTGCGATCTCCAATCTTCGTCGCCATCGAGCGGCATAAACTCGATAAACCGAAGTTCCAAGTTTTCTCGTCGGGCGAACTTCGCCAGCGGGACGATCTCGTTTTCCGTTAGACCTTTGATTGAGACCGCATTTACACGAATGTTCTCAAAGCCTGCTGTTTTGGCGGCCGCAATTCCGTCGAGGACTTTTGACAAACCTTTCCGACGGGTGATCTTTTGAAACATGTCCTCGTTCATCGTATCGAGGCTCACGTTGATTCTGTCCAAGCCTGCTGATTTGAGCGAGTCAACTTGTTCCGCCAAAAGGATGCCATTCGTCGTGATTGCGACGTCGTTGATTCCAGGCGTGTTGCGAATCAAAGAAACAAGTTTCCAAAGCTCCGATCGAACCAACGGTTCACCGCCAGTGATTCGGATCCGATCAACGCCAAGCTCCGCGACAACGGTTACCAGCCGGTGAATCTCCTCAAAGGTGAGAACCTCCGATTTTGGCATAAACTTGACAGTCTCTGGCATACAGTAAAAGCACCGAATGTTGCATCTGTCTGTAACACTAACGCGCAGGCTGTTATGCACTCGTCCGAACGTGTCGACGATTGGGAGTTGATTCAAATTGGCTGGCCGATTCGTCATTAATTTATCGCGAGTGATCCAAGGTGAACTTAAAGCCAACCCCTCAGAATCCCTCGCTCACGCGTCGGGATAGGATTACAAACATGGTTTTAGGATAGGGTCTTAATTCAACCGTTCTCAGCATGGTCGCCTGGAGTGAATCCTTCGGGCAATGCACCTTCGGGATGCACCCATTCCTGGGATCCGTCTTTCCAATATTCACGTTTCCAAATGGGAACTTCTTTTTTCAAAACGTTAACCAACCATTCTGCCGCGTCGAACGCATCTTTTCGATGGGGTGTACTGACGGCAACCGCAATACTGGATTCTCCTAGTTTGACGGTGCCAATTCGGTGAACAATCGAACAAGCTTGAACGTCCCATTTTTTCTGAACTTGGTCTCGCAACTGCTCCATTTTCTTGAGAGCCATCGCTTCGTAACACTCATAATCCAATTTTAGTGTTTCTTTGCCGCGGGTAAATTGGCGTGTGGTTCCCACAAACAACACACTTGCCCCTGCGGCAACAGATTGAACGGACGACAGAACTGCGTCACAGTCGATGGGGCCGGGTGTGATTTCGACGATAGATTTCACAATTTTATCCTCCACTCACAGGCGGAATCAAAGCGATTTCAGATGCGCCGGTTAATTGACAGTCGTCCGTGGCAAACTCGTGATTGACCGAAATGGCGGAGCGAGTGATCAAATCTTTGAGTTGGGGGAATTGGTGTGACATTTTAGATTTAAGTGCAGCCACGTTGTCGGTTTCCTCTAATTCGACAACAACCGTTTCGGATTTAGCCAATTCTTTGGCGACGGCGAACAATACGACTTGGACTTGCATCTTGGTTTCAATCTTAAAGTTGCTGATTAGCTGACAACCAGGTCGCCGGATCTTCGGTTGAAAAGGTCGTCCAATCCGGGCATCAGCCCATAGGCCATTGCAAGAATCTTAATGGGGTGAATGGTGGGCTTGGTCGTTCCCTGCTCCATTTGAATTTTACAAGTGCTGCATTCGGTTGTTCCAGCAATAATGTCAGTGCTTCGCATGGCATTGATCAAGGCGAATCCCATTCGCAAACTTCGAACGTAATTCTTACTTTTGATTCCATAGGTTCCAGCCATCCCGCTACACCCTTTGTCCAGCAGTTCGACTTGAAGGCCGGGAATCAAGTTCAGTAGTTTAATCGCCGGGACGTCAGAGCCAAGTGCTCTTTGATGGCAGGGTAAGTGATAACCGACCGATGCGTTGACGGGCTTAAAATCCAGTTCGAGATCGCCCGAGAGGTGAAGCTGCAGCAAAAATGACGTCGCGTCGATCGTATTGGCGGCCACAATCTCGGCATCAACATCGTTGAGAAGATTCAAGTACTCGTGACGAAGTGCGAGTGCGGCAGAGGGTTCGGTCGCCACAATTTTGTAGCCCTGGCGAACCCATTCGGCGATCGATTCAACATTTCGTTGAGCCAATCTTTTCGCCCGGTTGACGGCGCCTTCTGAAATCAGCGACATCCCGGAAACGTTTTGGCCTTTGGGAACGACCACGTCGATTCCGTTGTGCTGCAGGACTTTTACGAACGACTGCCCAAGTTCAATGTCATTCCAATTGACGTAGGCATCATGAAAATACACGATCTTTCGTGATTGACGTTTTGAAGGGCGAGTTAATTTTTGACGCTGAGCCCAACGAGAAAAACTTGTGCGCGAGAACAAAGGAAGCTTTCTTCCTTGGGCGATGCCAACGATCTTATCCAAACCCCATCGCCACATTCGACTTTGAAGCATCCGATTGGTAAGCCCTGGAAACTGACCCGCAATCTCGTACATCCAGTCAAGCCGCGTTAAGATCCAGTCTGAAATCTTGATCCCGTTGGTCGCGTAGTACTGAGCTTTTGCTTCGACCATTAACTTCGGAACGTCAACGCTTGCTGGGCACTCCAATCTGCATTGATGGCAGTTGACGCATAGGTCAGCAATCTCTTTAAACTCATCCTGAGCGACAACGGTCGGATCAAGCTGGCCGGTTAGAACCCCCCGCATCAAGTTGGCTTTGGCTCGCGGCGAGGATTCTTCCCTTGGCGAAAGTCGAAATATTGGACACATCCGCTCGTTGGGCGAACTGCTGCGACATCGTCCACAACCGTTACAGTTTCGGGCCGCAATGGCGATCTCCGGAAGTTGCCAATTCAATTCCGGGTCGAGAATTGGCAAAGCGGATGAGACCTTCTTTTTTGATTTGTTGCCTCGCAACCAACCACGCGGAGATTTTTTGTCTAGATCTGTCTCGACTGATTCAGGTGTGGATACGTCGTTCTCAACAGACGGATCTTGAGCACTCCGATCGGATTGTTCCTCCAGCCCAAGAAAACTATCGCTCACGAGAACCGGACGTACATTGTCACCAAGTCCAGAATACGGATGACCAACAATCTTGCCCGGATTAAAAATGCTGTCGGGGTCAAAGATTTTCTTGACGTCTCCAAACACATCCATCAGTCGACCATATTGTCGGCGGAGGAACCAGGTTCGACTAAGCCCATCACCATGAGCCCCGCTGACCGTGCCTTTCATTTCCAAAACCTTCTCGAACAATTGAGTCGCCAGCCGGTGCATTTTGGCGACTTCGTCTCGATCAGAAAGACTTAAGAAAGGACGAATGTGAACGGTCCCTTGTGGAGCGTGTGAAAAAATCGAGGCGGTGACTTCGTTTTCGTTGAGGATTTCGTGAACCGACTGGAGAAATTCTGGAAGCTTCGTAGGCTCAATCGCGATGTCTTCTACAAACGGCAACGCGCGTTTGTCGCCCTTCAGCCGATAAAGCGTCGGAACGATCCGCCGGACGATCCGCCAATAAAGGTCGCGTTGATCCTTCTGTGTCGCTTGACGAACATCAAACGCCCATTTCTTTCTGCGTTGGATTCGATGCACCAGATGCTCCAATTTTTGACGAAGCGCTTGAGAGTCCCCAGCTTGAAATTCGACTAAAAGCATTGCTTCGGCGTCGACAGGAATCAATCGGTAAAGATCGGTGTTGGTTTCCCGCGCGAGAGAGAGCAATCGCCGATCGATTAAATCACAAGCGGCGATTCCCATTTTTGAAATCTCAACGGCTGCCTTTGCCGCGATGTCGAGGCGGTGAAAGAAAAGAAGCGCCACTCCGCGATGCTTTGGGATCGGCACGGTTTTCAAAGTGGCCTCTGTGATGACTCCGAGTGTGCCTTCGCTTCCAACAAACAATCGCGTCAAGTCTATTTGCTTGTCTTGTTTGAGGTCGAATAGATTGTATCCCGCCTGATTCTGTTTCGTTCTTGGTTGGCTTTCTTTGATCAAAGATTCGTTTTGAGAAAGGATACGCTGGATTCGGCCTCCGAACAACTGTGCTCGAAGCTTCGGAATCGCGTCCTTTGAGGCGACGTTTTGACTGGAGTCGAGTTCGAGAACTTCACCATTTCCAACGACCACTTGAAGGCTCATTACGTGTTCTCGCGGCGTTCCATAGCGAACCCAATGGCTGCCCGAGTTGTTCATCGCCAGTGTTCCACCCATCGTCGTGACGTTGCGGGTAGCCGGGTCGGGAGCGAAAAAATTACCGTGTGAATGGAGTTGGCGATTCATGTCACCAAGGACGGCGCCCGGTTGAACGGTGACCGTGTCACGACCGACTGCCTTGATGCGTGACATCGCATAAGAAAAATCCAGCACGAGTCCTTGGCCAACACAGGCTCCAGCTACGTTCGAGCCGCCGCCACGAGGAATGATCGGGATCTGATTTTCTTCGGCATATTTGACGCAAGCGACCACGTCATTGAGTCCCGCTGGTCTAACAACTCCGATCGGCAGCATTTCGTAGATGCTCGCGTCACTGGCATACATCTGTGAAAAGGTCACATCACAGCGCACATCTCCTTCGAGCTGGCCGCTCAAGTCAGCTTGTATTCGTGCGCGTTCTGGATCCATGAAGTCTGGTATAGCAAGTGGATTGTTTCATCCAATCGCAAACGAGTATGGGAGTTTTTAGGTTTGGCTAATTGATTTTGGCGAAACGAATTTCGACCAAGACTAGCTTAACCTCTTGCAACCTTTTATCCTATCGGCAATCCATTTAAGGTCGAGTTTCGCCGCAGCTTTTGCATGGCTTTTGAAGTCGAAATACACGTTGGATTGTGTACTGGTTGACGCATTGGATTTTGGACGGCGGGACCGTTGAGTTTGGTCAGCATTTTAGCCAGCAATGTTTACGGGTTGAAAAGCGTGTTGGTGGATCGACAACGGGATAGCCAGTAACGAAGTGGTCTAACTCGGTTCGACTATCCGTTTGTCAGAATTTGGAATTCTAATGTCGAAACAATTGTTGGTGATGCGTCACGCTAAATCGAGTTGGAGCGATCCAGCAATGAAGGATTTTGATCGACCGCTAAACAAACGCGGTTTGCGTGTCACACCTGAGGTCGCCAAATTTGTCCATCTACAAGGTTTGACACCTGATTTGATCATTAGTTCGCCAGCCAAACGTGCCAGAATGACGAGTGAAATATTTGTTGAGCATTGCGGGGGTGTCTCCAAAGAACAACTGGTATTTAACGACGATTTTTACCACGCGCCATTCACTGTTTATCAAGAAGCCTTAGAGCAGTTTAAGAACGAGGAAGTGAATATCCTGATGTTCGTTGGACACAATCCTGGCATGGAAGATCTAGTGGAAGATTTCGGTGATCAATGGCAGACCATGCCGACCGCTGCGGTTGCCCATTTTGATCTTGGAAAAACGGAGTGGTCAGAAATTTGGGAGCCCTTTGAAGAGCTGACGTTAAAGAATCTTTGGCGTCCCAAAGAAATTAATATCCGCTGACCGCTGAAGCGCATTGTTTTATTTGAAATCATTTACCTCTAAATCAAAACGTGATTTGAATGCAGATCGATATTGTTTCACCTGTACCCAAGGGATCGACGCGTGGAAATGGGGTGACCGCGCGGAGGTGGAGGTCGATTTTGGAACAGCTTGGGCACGATGTATCGATCTCGAATTCCTTCGACAATGCGGTGCGACCAGCGACCGAATGCGTGATCGGAATTCATGCGACGCGAAGTTCTTCGATTCTAAAACAATTAAAAGAAGAGTCTCCGCACGTTAGGTTGGTGGTCTGTTTATCAGGAACCGACCTCAATCGTGATCTTGCAGGGGATGAGACTAGCGATGAGTATCAGCGAGCCAAACGTGCGCTTGAGATCGCGGATAAGGTAATTCTGTTAGAACCGGAGGGAATTAAGAATCTAAGAGACCAGCGATTGAAAGAAACCGTCCAATCAAAATCGCATGTGATTTTTCAGTCTGCGCTCGCTGTTAATAATTCGCCAGAGCCACGAAGTGATCGTTTTGAAGTTTCTGTGATTGGTCACTTGAGAACGGTCAAAGATCCGTTTCGTGCCGCTGCTGCCGCGGAGCAACTTCCTCGTGAATCTAAAATTCAGATACTGCATTTTGGCCAGGCGTTGAGTGACGAAATGTGTGAACGTGCGCTGGAATTGGACAGATCCAACTCGCGTTATTCTTGGGTTGGCAATCGTTCGCACGAAGAAACAATGAATCAATTAGCCCGCAGTCGTGCCACCATTTTGTCGTCGATCGCAGAAGGCGCTCCCAGCATTATTTCGGAGGC
>CAZQQR010000273.1:0-7314 GCA_964595515.1 uncultured Pirellulaceae bacterium | reverse complement strand
CTACTTGCTGCCGCATCCGCCTGATAGTGCACAAGTGGAACAACCGCCCGTTGAGCATTTGCTCGCCGAGGTTCCACAACCCGGGCCGCACCCTTTGGCCAACGTCTCCGCGAACTTTTTGAAGCGGACTTTGGCTTCGTACGTCGCTGCCAACTCCGAAGTCAACGACTCCAACCGCGGATCGACTTCTCCCAAAAAATAGAAGAACACCGACTCGCCATCAAACAGATGTTCAACGTCGACAAGAATTCCAGGAAGGTTCCGTTCGCCAATCAGTTTTTGACAAGCGTTAAACGCTTTGTCACGATGGCGTTCCAGTCGCTCCAGGATCATCTCGTCTTCGGAACCCGTTCGCCGAAGAATTTCGCCCTCAGGAAGCACCGAATCGTTTGATCCGTCATTTGGCTCTGCTGATCCATCATTCGTTTTTTCACTCGCCGCAGGAATGTCAGCTGCTTCGATCGGACAAAGTACTTGTCCAATTTCCAGACCGCGAGGCGTCCTGCAGATGACCTGGGTGTCACGAGGAAAGACGGTAAAGTCGGGAGACTCATAGCGTCCGACCACACCCATCAAACCAATTTTTACTAAATGAGGCGCGCCCAAGTTACTTTTCCTCTTTCGCGCTATCGACATCAAGATTCTTGATCACGACTAATTTTCCATCTGGTTGCTCACTACCCTCAGACATGTTTCCAGCCAACGTGATGTACAAATCACCGTTGGCCGCAAAAGCCATTGAGGTCGGTTTTTTCAGTTGCGTAATCAGCTCAGCGCTACAACCTTGTTTTCGGTCCTCGCCTTCGCCAACCAATTTGTACAACCCGCCGTTGTCCGTATCCTGCCAGTTAAAATCAATTGCGAACAATCGCCCATGATTTGGCCCATACGCCAATCCGCTGATGTCGTTCAAACCTGTTTTGTAGTTTCCAAGCAGTTTGCCTTCTTCACTGTAAAACGTCAGCAGGCTATCTCCGGCCACATTGATCTCGCCCATCTGACCAACCACAACATAGCCATCGGGGCTGAGCGTAATTGCCACTGGAGCATCAACCTTTGTCAGTTCTTTGGTTGCGATCGATCGCGAAAACTCAGTCAGCTTTTTTTCTTCACTAATGCCCGCTAGAGAAACCCAGCCCTTCTCGTCATCACCATTGCAGGTCACAAAGACACCGAGATTGCCTCTCGCGAGCCCGTAAAAATTGCCTTCGCCAACAGTTTCTCCAGACGCCGGAATCGACAAGGCTTTGCCGTGCGTTTTGTCCGCCTTGATCGCTTCTTTGCCAACAGCAGGAACCTGAAAAACGCGCAGCAGCTCTTCGCCATCTGGTTTTCCACCGCCACCGACAACGAGCGTTTCCTTATCCAGAAAGCAAAGCCCGAGTGGGCCGATGTCGTATTTCGGGCCATTCCCATAAACGTCTTTGGGGAAATCCGTAATCACATCGGTGGCTTTTCCATCCACGATACGCACGATCCGCAATGCCCCGCTATCGGCAACAAAAACGTGCCCGGTATCTGGCTGAATCGCAACACTGCAAGGGTTGTTCAGTCCTTCGATGACAGTTTCAACCTTGATGTCTTGTGCATTTAAGACGCCGCAAATTAAGGTCGCGAACAATCCCAATATCCCCAATCCAAGCTTGCTCATGTTTTCCTCAGGCAGTCCAGTGTGGCAAATTCTTATACTATCAAAATGATTTGAAAGTCCATTGTTACTCGTTTCAAGATCTCTTTCTACCCGCAAGTTAACATTGACTGATATTCGCGACCGCAGTTTTGCCGATATAATCAGTGAGGAATCAGATTTGAGGTGGCAAACATGAAACTACGAAATTCAAGCGAATCGAATCAGCTTTGGCATGCTCGCAAAGCGAACCGATCGTTGCTTTTATGCTTGGCAACGTCGGTCGCAGCAATTGCGATCTTGATATCGGGCTGTTCCAGCGAGCAACCAGCAACTTATCCCGTCAGCGGAACCGTGCATCTAGATGGTAAACCTCTGACCGGCGTGTCGGTAATGCTACAGCCTGAAGTTGGAAGTTTTGGATATGGCGTGACGGACGAAAACGGCGCTTTCGTGATTTCGACTTTTGAAGTCGGAGACGGAGCGATTCCTGGCAAGCATGGAATTATCGTGACCAGGCAGTCCAACGCATTGATCATGGGTGAGCCAGATGACGGTGACACATCATCGGGAAACGACTCGGAGATGGAAGGCAATTCAGAAGGGGAAGGCAATTCAGAAGGCAATTCGACGATCGATATTCCCGCACGATACGCAAAGGTGCAGACTTCTGGATTGACGGTAGAAGTCGACGGCAGGCTCAAGCCATTGTTTCTTGAGCTTACAAGCTATTAGCTCGAAAGACCCATTGAGCCAAAACCCACGAGCCAAACGTCGATTTTTTTACTGAAGCGCTTGGTAGTGGGATTCGCCAGAATTCCTCGCACTGAAGGACTTCTGGCAAAAATCCAGTGGGCACCAACATTCCAACAGGCCGCAAAATGTCGCGGCTTACCTGATCGGCTCCAACCCTCGCTCGGATTCAAACGCTTCGATCTTATCGAGATGTTGCAGTGTCAACGAAATATGATCAAGACCTTCGAGAAAGCACTGCCGGCGAAAATCATCAATCTCAAACGAAGCTTGAAAGTCCATGTTGTCGCGAACGATCATTTCCTTAAGGTTGATCGTCAACTCATACGTCTCTCTGGCAGCGACATTTTGATGGATTCTTTCCACCTCTTCCGCACTCAGCCGAACTGGCAGAACGCCGTTCTTGGAACAGTTGTTGTAAAAAATATCTGCAAACGACTCTGCAATAACGCAGCGGAAACCAAAATCATCCAATGCCCAAACCGCGTGTTCTCTGCTTGAACCGTTGCCAAAATTTTGACGCGCCACCAGAACAGAACAGCCTTTGAATTTTGGCTGGTTCAAAACGAAGTCATCAATCGGTTTCCCGTCCGGCGTAAAACGCCAGTCGAAAAACAGGAACTCGCCAAACCCCGTTCGTTCAATTCGTTTCAGGAATTGTTTTGGGATGATTTGGTCCGTATCAATATTGGACCGGTCCATGGCAACGACAGATCCAGTGTGTTGGATAAAAGATTTCATAGTGTCAGCATTTGATTTAGGTTGATTCGTATCGAATGATTGGGGTGCTTTTTAGAATTCATTCGTTATTCGTAGTCCCACTTTCGAATGTCAACGAAGTGCCCCTGAATCGCTGCAGCCGCGGCCATGGCGGGCGAAACCAAATGCGTTCGCCCTCCCCTCCCCTGGCGGCCTTCGAAATTTCGATTGCTGGTGGACGCACATCGCTCACCAGGTTCAAGCTTGTCAGGATTCATTGCCAGACACATGCTGCAACCGGCTTCTCGCCATTGGAACCCAGCATCAATGAAAATTTGATCCAGCCCTTCTTCTTCGGCTTGTTTCTTAATGATCCCACTACCCGGGACGACCATCGCGCTCACGCGGTCGCTGACTTTCTTGTTCTTCACCACGGCGGCGGCGTTTCTCAAGTCCTGAATTCGCGAGTTGGTGCATGAACCGATGAACACGCGGTCAATTTTGACTTCTTCCATGGGTGTCCCAGCAGTGAGCCCCATGTACTCAAGCGCCGACTCGCAGGATTGTCGGTCGTTTGGATCTTCGATGTCCGAAGGATTTGGAACGACGGCGTCGATGCGAGTGACTTGGCCCGGGTTCGTCCCCCAAGTCACTTGCGGGGCGATTTCAGCGGCATCAAAAATCTCGACCCTGTCGTACTTTGCGCCCTCATCAGAAACCAGCTGCTTCCACTGCACGACAGCGTCTTCATAATTCTTGGGAGCGTGAGGTTTGCCCTTTAAGTACTCAAACGTTTTTTCGTCGGGAGCAATCATTCCCGCACGAGCGCCAGCTTCGATCGACATATTGCAAATCGTCATTCGCTCTTCCATCGAAAGTTCACGGATGGCTTCGCCCGTATATTCAACGACGTAACCCGTCGCACCAGCGGTCGAGATTTGCCCGATCAAGTACAGAATGAGATCTTTTGAGGTCACGCCTCTGGCAAGTTTTCCGTTGAACCTCAGCTCGCAAGTTTTTGGCCGCGTTTGCAACAAAGTTTGCGTCGCCATCACATGTTCGACTTCGCTGGTTCCAATCCCAAACGCCAACGCACCGAATGCTCCATGCGTCGAAGTATGCGAGTCGCCGCAGACGATTGTCATCCCTGGTTGCGTGTAGCCCAGCTCAGGACCGATTACATGTACGATCCCCTGGTTGTCGCTATCGAGGTCGTACAACTTGACCCCGAACTCTTTGCAGTTTGATCGAAGTGTTTCAATCTGTTGGCGTGAGATTGGATCGACAATCGGCAACGAACGGTCAGTCGTTGGAACATTATGATCTTGGGTGGCGACGGTCAGCTCAGGACGGCGCAGCCGACGACCGCCTATTCGAAGTCCCTCGAAGGCTTGCGGACTAGTGACCTCGTGGACCAGATGAAGGTCGATGTAGAGCAGGGATTGTTTGCCGGGCTCAGCATGGACCAAGTGGTTGTCCCAAATTTTTTCGAACATAGTTCGCGGTTGAGAAGCGATCATGGCTTTCTTTCAACGTCCCTCTTTTCAACGTCTTTTTTGAGTCGAAGAAAAGAGGCTTTGGAGATTAAATCTTGATAATACCAAAAGGTTGCCGCCATTTTACGAACTTGGTTCCCATCCCGATAGCGAAGATCTGAATGCGATTGGTTTTCTATCATTTAAGCAAGAAAACAAGCACATCAGACAACGCTGCATAGACCATCCATCGGTCATTTGAAGATACACCTGTCTTGAATTAACGTATTTTCCTACAGTCATTCGTTCATGACATTCGCTGTCAGGAAATGTTCGAGGGCGAAGTTTACGTTTTCATCGAGTTTGGAAAAAATATGTACGAATGGATTTCCGCTGCGGTTCTTGGCGTCGTGCAAGGACTCACGGAGTTTCTGCCCGTAAGCAGCAGCGGTCACCTTGAAATTGCCAAAGTCATTCTTGGCGACAACAGTGTCGGCGAGCAGGGCATGCTAATGACCGTTGTTTTACACTTTGCAACGGCCTTGAGCACATTGGTTGTGTTCCGCAAAGAGGTACTTGAGATTCTGAGCGGGCTGTTTCAATTTAAGCTCAACGAACACACTTGGTTTTGCATCAAAATCGTGATTTCGATGATCCCCGCGGTTCTTGTTGGATTGCTTTGGGAAGAAGAAATCGAAGCTTTATTCAGCCAGAGACTATTATTGGTTGGCCTGATGCTGTTAGTTACTGGAGTGCTGCTTTTTCTTGCCGATCGAGCCAAGCAGACTGACAAATCAGTTGGTATCGTGGACGCAATTATAATTGGCGTCTCCCAAGCGATCGCAATCTTGCCAGGGATCTCGCGATCCGGCGCTACCATTTCAACCTCGGTTCTACTGGGTATCGATCGGGAACGGGCCGCCAAGTTTTCTTTCCTGATGGTCGTTCCTTTGATTTTTGGAAAGATCGCCAAAGACGTTTTGGACGCGTCCAATGGGGAGGGGTCTCTTGCGGCCAACGGACAAGAGATTCCGCTGCTTATCGGATTCGCGGCAGCATTTTTGACAGGTTTGCTGGCTTGTACCTGGATGATCAAACTGGTCAAAAACAGCAAACTTAGCTGGTTCTCCTACTATTGTTTCGTTGTGGGAATCATCGTGATCATTGCTTCGTTTTTTCTAAACAATGCTACGGTGTAGCCATTCGCGGCATCGAGCTTCGATGCTATCACGCAATTACAGCAGAATACTCGGCCGCAACATCAGTCCATCGGTTCACCAATGGGTTTGACGTGATAGCGTGATTTTTCTACTGTCCCGCATGCAAAAACCATTGGCGGCAATTCTGGCTTTGATGATTGGTTTGGTGATTAGCCAAAACCAATGTTTCGCTCAGCGCGAATCGGGCTTGGTAACGCGCGGTTTGTTGCTACTCAAAAACGGCGAAGTACTTCGTGGCAAGATCACTCAACTACCCGACAAAGTTGTCGTGGAAACCGATCAGGGAAGCAAGATTGTGCTTCCACCTGAAAAAACGGAAGTCGTTTGCCGAACGTTAACAGAAGCCTACTGGGAACGATGTGCCCGCACCAAAGCTCTCGACGTTGATGGTCAAAAAGACCTATTCCATTGGTGCCTCAAACACAAACTGCTCGACCTGGCACAAAATCAATTCGCGTTGCTAACCGAATCGAAAATCAGCCCTTCCGCTTTGGTGGCCTTAGACCGACAACTCAATTCAGCGATCGCACTTCGCACCTCAAAATTGAACGCCGATCGACAAAAAGAAGTCCAACAAATAGCTGCAGCATTCCAAAAAAAGAGTCCGGCACGGAAAACCGTTGCCGTCAATTCAAAGACACTCGCGCCGATTGAACCGATGGAGACATCCAACATTGGCGATTCAAACTTAACGACAGAACCGTTTTCCGTGGCGTTAAATGACCACGCATTCGGCAACGTTGATACTTCGATTTTTCAGCCGTTACCGACATTAGTGCCAATGCCCATCGACCTGCGAAGTGTTGCTGAAAACAAGCTCGTCCCAATTCAAACCCCCAATCATCGCCAGCCAGTCAACAACGACTGGACTGCCGGAACAGCGGATTCAATGATCGCACAAGTCGGATTCGACGAGCCGGTTGCAGAACCTATACAGGCACCTGCTGATTCAAAAACGGCTCAGGTTCCAATTCCCAAACGCGATGACGCGACGATGTCAATGTCAGAGATCGAGCAAGAAGTTGAGCATCTTCCCAAGCCTTTCGTGGGGTTCTACCGAAAACGAATCGAAAAGATCTTTGCAAACGGCTGTAGTGCGGCCAAATGTCATGAGCCAGTGGCCAATGTGATGCCGCTGCTTCGAAGATCCCGCGCGGAAGCGATTCCCAAAAGTATGAGTATGCGAAATCTCTACCAGGTTTCAAAACAACTGGATCTGAATCGGCCGCTGGAAAGCCCGTTGTACCTCGCCAGTACCCAGCCGCACGCTGGGAATTCGAAACCGTTGATTGAAAAATCCTCTAAACAGGATGTAATGTTAATTCGCTGGCTTGAATTGTTGGGTGGTGATATGACGTCTAAACAAGTCGCGGATGAAACCGAAAAAACAGCAGTCCCCGCCCCTAATGTCCCATCTCTCGTGCCGCTGGCGGAACTGGAAGCTTCTCTCTTAAATTCAGAGTCGCCCAAACATCCAAACCCGCTCTCGCCTTTGACGGAAACCGAATCGCCAATTGGTTCGCCAATTGGTTCGCCAATT
>CAZQQR010000272.1:0-7379 GCA_964595515.1 uncultured Pirellulaceae bacterium | reverse complement strand
ACGAAGACGGCAACGATGTTGAGTTAGAGATTCACTTTCACGGATTCGCTCAATACAACAGCATGCATCAGGGCGGAATGACAATGTTTGCTTTTGCTGATGGCTCAACGCATGCCATCGCAAAAGGAATCGAGGCCCTCACCTTTCGGGCGATGGGTACGATCCAAGGCGGGGAGACGATTGAATTTTAGCGGATGATTATTTCCATCTTGGTCATTACGATAGCTCATTGCAAAAAAGGATTGTTTTTTCGCTCTGCTCCAATCGTTGAGGGCTCGGAGTGTCCGCAAATGAACTGATAGTCATCGTCCAAAGTCATCAACTTGTTGGCGATGCTATCTAATAGGGTTTGGTGGTCTCCGCCCGGTAGATCCGTTCTGCCGATCGAGCCTCGAAAAAGAACGTCACCCATTAAAATGATTTTGTTGGAGTGATTGATAAACACGACGTGGCCCGGAGCATGTCCCGGGCAATGTCGTATTTCGAATTCGTGTTCACCAATCGTGAGCGTATCGTTTTCTGACAGCCAACGGTCGGGGCTGGCGTTGAACATTCCTGTGAGGCCATAACCAGCAGCCATTGTCTCGATGTTATCCAACAGCATTTTGTCCGATTCTTGCGGACCGATAATCTGCACATTGAAGTGTTTCTTGGCGGCTTCCGCTCCACCCGCATGATCCAAATGTCCATGTGTAAGCCAGACGGCCTCGATGGTCACGCCTAGCGATTCTGCTGCCGAGCTGATTTTTGGTACTTCGCCACCAGGATCCACTACCACACCAGTCATGGTGTTGTCATCGTAAACGATGGAACAATTTTGTTGGTATTCGGTTACTGGGACGATGGAGATTTTTAGCATGGTACCTTAGCCGCAGAATGTGGGTTTCGTCGAACACGCTGCTCGTTCAAATGCAGTTTTACTGATTGATCCAAGTCACGAATCGCAATGAACAGCAAGAGGACGCAAGCGTAAATCATGGTGCTCTCATGCACAAGCAACCCTGCACAAACCTATTGGCGAAAACGTTGAAGCTTCATCAAACCCAGACTCAAATCAATCATTGGAAAAGGCTACTTTTGCGGCCCATAAAGGTGCCTGCCTTTTTTTGCGGCTTGATGGGCAGCATGAGTGTCTTGGTCGGCACCCGGATCGCCCTGTGATTCTAGCCAAGCTTCGAGTTCCTGTTTAAGTTCGGCTTTGATCTTTTGATGCTTCGGCTGGTCAATCAAGTTTGTCATTTCATACGGATCTGATTTTGTATGATAAAGCTCTTCTGGTGGTCGGTTCGTGAATCGCTTGACCAGTCTATAAATCTCTTCATTCTGCCAAGCCTCGAAAACCCAAGTTCCCCAATAAGGATTGTTGAGACCGCCGTCCTTTCCTTTGGCACCCATCACATGTTTTTCGATGTAAATTTCATCGGATCGCAAGTTAACGATATATCTGAACTCTCCATTGGTAACCGTTCGCACGGGATAAGCCGGACCTTCTGGGATGTTGTTGTGGCATCCAAATGCAAATTGACGGTGAGTATCGGATTCACCCAGCAACACAGAGAGAAAGCTCTTGCCGTCGAGAACGTCTGGTTCCTGCTGTGGTCGTCCGGCAACATCCAGTAGAGTAGGAAGCACATCGGTGTACTGGACGATCGCTTCGGTACGTTTTCCTGCGGGGATTTTTTGCGGCCAGCGAGCGACCAAAGCCGTGTGAACTCCGGTGTCCCAGTTGGTCCATTTGCAGCCGGGAAACTGCGCGCCTTGTTCGGAAGTAAACAGAACCAAAGTGTTGTCGGCTTTGCCAGAATCTTCTAGCGCTTTCAAAATCTCACCTACTTGACCATCCATGTAAGTGATCTCGGCGAGGTAGCTCGCGAAATCTTCACGCGTTCGTTTGGTGTCCGCAATATTGGGAGGGAGTTTTAATTTGGCAGGCCTATACTGGGTAGGATCGCCCATGACCCAAGGCACATGCGGTTCGACGAGTGCGACAATGAGACAAAATGGAGTGTTGCCATCAAGCATAAATTCATTGACACCAGTCAAAGAATGTTTCTGCGTGGGGTTTCGAACGCAGCTTTTGTCAAAGCCTGGAACGTATTCGAATGGGAACGAAGCCGCCGGTTTTACATGGACCTTTCCAGCCAACCCAACACGATAACCGTATTCGCCAAGTCGTTGCGGCATCGTCTTTAAGTCGTTGTGACTTGCCGAATGATTCCAAGCACATCCGTTACTCAGTGGATACAACCCGGAATACAATTCTGCGCGGCACGGCTGACACATCGCTTCGCTCAAATAAGCCCGATTGAAAACGAGACTTTCTTTCGCCAACGCGTCAATATTTGGCGTGATGGCGTTCTTGCCTCCGTAGATCGGAAGATCATTGTGCGTGCAATCATCCGCCATGATGATAAGAACGTTTGGTTTTTCTTTTACAGTGGCTGAGTCGGACTCGTTTGCGAAAACAATTGCTTGGCCTTGGGTAACCAGCATGAGTACCGTTAACAGCAATGCGAAAACCGAAGGGGAAATCCGTAATAGGAAAGGCCGCTTGTTCCACTGCATCGTGTGACTTTCTGTAATGGGTACAAAAAAAGGGCTTCAATAGTTGAAGCCCTTTATCAAACCAGTGTCTTATGACTTGACGGTTTCTCGCATTTCAATTTCGTAGCCTTTTCGGTATGGCCGAGCCAGCATGCCGTTGGCTTGTTCGTCGCCTGTGATTTGCTCATTGACACCGTCCCACTTCAAATCACGACCAAGCCGTGCAGAAATTCCTGCTAGATGGCAGATGTTCAACATCTCCATGTGAGAGTGCACATCCGAGATAGGCTCAAGTTGATTTTTGTGGCAGTGAAGGAAGTTTGCCCAATGTGCTTTTCGGCCCGATCCTTCCATCGGCAACCCTTTATAAACCGCTTTCAATGCACCTTCGGGAAGAGGGTTCCCTTTTAACTGATCAACCGGCTTGCCAACCAATTTTCCACGGTTAACAAAAATTCGACCCTCGTCACCCTCGATCAAAACTCCGTTGTCAGTATCGTTTCGAATCGTCATTTCGATACCGCCAGGGTACTTAACCAAGAAATTAAATTTGGTTGCTGTGTTGTAGCGATCCGCCTGAACAGCTTTGCCGTCCTTGAATTCGACCGGATGCGAAGCCGAACCACCAATTGAGATTGGCTGGTCAGTAACTCCGTTTGCCCGCAACGCCCAGTTTGCAATATCAACGTGGTGAGCGCCCCAGTCTGTTAGTTTCCCTCCAGAGTACTCATAGAACCAGCGGAATTCATAATGGCAATTCGTGTTGGGACGCTTCTTTTTACCTTCTTGTTCCAATAGCCGGAAATCAGTTTTGGGTGCAGGGCCTAGCCACCTGTCCCAGTCAAGATTCTTAGGAACGTCTGCTACTGGAATCGACGGACTGGTTGGAGCTCCGCCGATTGCACACTGAATCTTTTTGATTTTGCCAAGCCGACCCGCGGCGACCAATGCGATCGCTTTGGTGAACAACGAAAACGAGCTTCGCTGCTGAGTACCGACTTGTACGATTCGCCCTGTTTCTTTTTGAACTTTGCGAATCAACTTTCCTTCGTCGATGGTCAGTGTCAGCGGTTTTTCGCAGTATACATCTTTGCCAGCCAACATCGCTTCGATCAGCGGTTTGGTATGCCAATGGTCAGGCGTCGCAATATGGACGATTTTGATATCGTCTCTTTCGAGAATCTTCCGATAGTCGGCGTAAACGTCGGCCTTGCCTCCGCTCAAACTCTTGTTTGAAGAGTTCGCTCTGCCGCTATCAGGATCTGCGATGGCGACAACATCAAGGAAGTCTTTGGCGGACTTCATGTTGCCGTTACCCATTCCGCCAGCGCCAATCAATCCAATCGGCATGCGATCATTTAAACAGCGGACTTCGCTCGCAAGCGTGTTTGGCTGCCAGAAAAAATATGGCATCGAGGCAGCGGTTGTTGCGGCCGCGGTGTTTTTAAGAAATCGACGACGAGACGTTTTGTTTTGATTGGTCATATTACTATTGGGTTAAATCAATATTTCGGTTGCATATTCAGTTTAAGTTCGAAATTGACGACGGGTCAAGTTGCCAGCAGTAAGGCGTTCAGATTTCTGCAACGCAATATGGTTGTGACCAACAGCTGACAACTTTCGTTGATCTTGAAGCAGTAGGAACATCGTGCAATGGTTTGACGAAATGAACGAATGAGAAACGCGATCAATAGAAGACAGCTTAACAATTTGTCGCATATTTATTTCAAATATGCGGTGTCTATTTAAGCACGCCCAAACAATTGTGTTTATGCTATGGAGACTCGAAGTGGGTGTGACCGGATTCAATGGCAAAAGTCGTAACCCGGTTTGCAACAATGAAACGCTTTTTGAAAAGGGAGCAAGTGATGGGGCGAAGACTAATCCTTGGTGTTATTGTTGCGTTATTCGGTTGCATTCGCGTTGACGCGGGTATGGTGACGACTAACGAAGCGGAAATGGATGCGGTGTTTTCGCAGGCGAGCTTCACAGATCCTATTGATATTCGTTTTCTCGCTCAGCAAACGATTTTTGATTCGACTTTGTTGGTCATTGATGATGGAGCAGAGTTGTCTGCACTATTCAATCATCCAACGAACGATCCGACCCCAACAATTAATATGTTCTTTGTGGATGCAATCCAGTGGTGCGGTGGACCCGCGAGTCCGGGATTTACAATCGCTGGCTGTGCTAATACGCCAGGAAATGATTTAGTGCTCAACTCGAACTTCGCCGCTGGAAGTAGTGGGGCGGAGTTAGCAGCCCACGAAATCGCTCACAACCTGGGGCTGGGGCACGTTGGTAACACCTCGAGCACAGACAATTTGATGAATCCAGTGCTTAACGGCAACACGGATTTGACGGTTGCTCAATACAACAGCTTGATCACTTCTTCACGAGTTCAGATGGATGGGAGTGGCATGTTCATTAACATTCGACCCATTCTGATCGCCGCTAGTGTTCCAGAACCAACAGCTGCCACCATGTTTGTTGTTGCAATGATCGGTGTAAGCGTTCGGCGTAGAAGAGTCTGATTTTGTTTCTCGCAGACCGCAGACCAAAGCCAACAGTCCAATAGGTTCCCATTCTCATGCTTGCGGGCCACGTGACGTCGTGTTCGCTGTTCAGCGTTGACGAGACACATCTAATCTTGGGGCTTGTTGGTAGCCGTTTGATGTGGATCGAGTTCGACCACTCCAAGTACCGCGTTTTCTGAGTCATCTGGAACTGAGACCATGACTTCCCCCAAAATCTGTGGAACTCGATCGGTTCTAACAACATCGCCAATGACTTCATCAGATTTCCGGTTGCATCCTGAAAAGAGAACTGATGACACAAAGACGGCCAAAGTTGACAGCCAACCTCTGCGAGAGATCCCGTGATCTTTCGTAATGATTTTTCCATCGGTCCCGCGTTGAATCTTTGCGCAAACATTTTCTCCAGAAGCCAGAATCGATTCCACTTCAGCTGCGTTCAATTCCGAAAAATCGTGAACGTCTTTTTCACACTGACAACAAAACCGTTTGGCGTTGTCGCCATCCAAATCGCTCCAACTCATTGGGCAAGGTGTGCTGATGGAGACGGAATCGAGAATCGGCAGAGTCGTGATCGATCTGTTTTCGGATTTAGTCATGGAAATACTCATTCGGGTTTGCTTCACCAAAGCTAAACGAATTGATGTGGGACTTATTAGGCCCTCTTTTGAAATAATTTCGTGGTTCGCTAAGAATCCTATTGGCTCGTTCCAAATTGGTTGTCGACCGGTTCACGCGATAAAATATTGACAAAACGAGACGCTTTTGAAATCCATCGGGTTGAAGCTCGAAAAGTGAACGTCGAACTGTGCTTCCGTGAGTTCAAAAATAAGTGCAAAATAGAGGGGCTTTCCAAGCCCTCGCGATGTCGAGGCAACTTATAAAACTGAATTTCAGGGAACGGTAAATAATGGACGGATTTATGGCTCTTGGCCATTCGTTTTTTAACCACGGAATTATTTTTGCTTCAGCCTTCAGCGATCCCACAACGGCGGAGCACGCGACCGAGGGAACAACCCTCAACCCCTGGATCATGCTTACGATCGCAGCGGTCCTTGTCATCTTGAATGGATTCTTTGTCGCAGCCGAATTTGCGCTGGTCAAAGTTCGTTACAGTCAAATCGACAAGATGATCAAAGAGAAGAAGATGTTCGCCAAAATGGCGGGCTGGCTCGCGGAACGTCTCGACCATTCTCTTTCGGCCTGTCAGTTGGGTATCACAATGGCTTCGCTGGCTCTCGGCTATGTCGGAGAACCCGCGTTTGCCTTTCTGATAACACCAATTTTTGAAGCTCTCGGCGTCACGAGTCCAAGGTTGCTTCATATCATTGCATTCATAATCTCGTTTTCTGTAATTACTTCGCTGCATCTCGTTATCGGGGAGCAGGCTCCAAAAATCTTTGCCATTCGAAGACCCGAAGAAGTCGTGCGTTGGTGTGCGCTTCCGATGAAGTTTTTCTACTACCTGCTTTTCCCGTTCATGTACGTTTTGAACATGGCCACGGAAATGATTTTGGGTTGGCTTGGGCTGGGCGGTGATTCCGCTCACGGCGATGCTGTGCATACCGAAGACGAGATTCGGGGGTTGCTGCGAGAGGCACACATTCATGGCCAATTGACCGGTTCGGAGCATTATCTTCTCAACAACGTGTTTGAGTTCGATGATCTGGTAGTTCGGCTCGTGATGGTCCCGCGATCAGAAGTCCAGGTTTTTGATGTGAACCAACCGTTTAATGAGCTACTGGAAAGTGCACTTGAAAGTCGCCATACCCGTTACCCAGTTTGTGATGGTTCATTGGATTCGCTCTTGGGCGTTGTTCACATGAAAGATCTTTTGGGAATCGATGCGGCGAATACGGATTTTGATATTCGAACGGTCATGCGACCGCCAGAAAAAGTTCCAGAGAATCTTCCGATCAGCGAAGTTCTCAAGCACATCCAAAACACTCATCAGCTCCTAACGTTTGTCGTTGATGAGTACGGAACGATTATCGGAATCTGTACGCTTGAGAATGTCTTGGAAAAGATCATTGGGCCAGTTGATGATGAGTTTGATCACGCTGATGAGCCTGGGATAAAACCAGTTGGCAATGGTAATTACATCATTCTCGGAAACACGCCGATTACCGAAGTCGAAACAGCGTTGCGAATGAATCTTGACGAAGCCGATGTGGATACATTGGCTGGCGTTTTGATGTCTCGCTTGGGCAAGATTCCGGAAAAGGGTGACTCGGTAGAATTTGATGGTGCGACGGCAGAAGTGCTCGCGGTCAAGCACGATCACGCCGAAAAAGTCCGATT
>CAZQQR010000271.1:2743-7383 GCA_964595515.1 uncultured Pirellulaceae bacterium | reverse complement strand
GAGATCACGAACAGAATACAAATCAGCAACAGGTTTGAAAGCCCCATTGCTGCCGCCAGCCCAGTTCCATAAACGATGCCAACCAGAACAACAAACGAAGCCGCGTAAATTAAACGGTTAATGTTATAGAATCCAAAATTCCGATTACCGCGATCAACGGCTGAGATTGTCAATTGCATGTGCTCCCAAGGAACGAAGATGCAACAAAGTAGACAAAACGGAATCAAGTAGGTTTTACCAACGCTGACCATCACGACGATCGCAATTGCGGCAGCCACAAAAGCGGTGATCGTCCCGCTGATCAACCCAAGTTTAGCCGCAGAGTATTTCAACCGAACCAAACTCCGCTGACTTGAGACTTTGACCGCGTAGGTGTTCACGATTTCGATCCCGCCCAACAGTCCGGCATACAGCAAAACGTCACGCGGGAAAAACATCGCCGTCCCAAACTCTCCCCGCCCTGCGGGACCAAGAATTCGAGCGATCACGATTCCCTGAATCAGAAAAATCCCAAACACGGACAACGTGGTGAGAAAAGTCGCAAACACATCGCGGACTTCGCCATCTTTGAGTTTTTCAATCAAGCGTTGAAACTTTGATGAATCAGAACTCTCTACTTCCGGGACCTTGGAATCGGAGCTTTCTTCAGACATACCCGCAACAACCTCTTCACCGAGAGATTCAGCATTCATCGCGAGTTGTTGCTCGAAGGTTGGCATGAAAGAAGAGTTGAGTAAGGACTGGCGGCGCGAGTTTACACCGACCCACGGTGGAGTAATGCAATAAAGGCGGTTTCAATGATCAATTTCATGTCAAACCAAAAGCTACGTTTTTCAATGTAGTGCAAGTCCATTCGCATCCATTCGGCAAACTTCACATCGCGCCCACCGCGAGCTTGCCAAATACAAGTCAGTCCAGGCAGAACCGTCAAACGTGCTCGCTGCCAAGCCTTACAGCCCAGCGACTCATGGACAGGCAATGGACGCGGGCCGACCAGAGACATCTCGCCAATCAACACGTTGTAGAGTTGCGGAAGTTCATCCACGCAAGACTTTCGAAGGTATTTCCCAACCTTGGTGACCCGTGGATCGTTCGTCATTTTGAACGCCGGACCATCCTGTTCACTTTGTTCCAGCAAATCGGTTTGCAATTCTTCCGCGTCAATCACCATGGTGCGAAATTTAAGAATTCCAAACTGCTTTCCGTCTTTTCCTTCACGAAGCTGACTAAAAAAAATCGGCCCGGGAGAAGAAAGCTTGATTGCAACCGCAGCACCGATAAGCACAGGAGAAAGAGCGATCAATCCGCAACCAGAAAAAACAACATCCACGGCCCGCTTCCACCAAGGAGTCTTGTGAGACTTCACGAAATCGTAGCGGCTCATCAAAACGCTGGACGATTGAAGGGATGCTTCGACGGCTTTGAGGGAGTCGCTGCCATTGGCAGACGGCTGGCTGGACTGCGTTCGATCCGGATCTCCTGAATCTTCATCGTTATCAAAGTCGGACTCATTACTGAACCCTGATTTCAATTCGTCAGCCAGTGAAACAAGATCATCGTCCCAAGGGTAAATCGAAACCTCGGTGTCGACTTTGAAACCTTCCTGTTCCACAATTTTTGCGATTGAGTTTGCAACCACCAGGGCATCATCTTTGCCCGTCTCAGGAAGCAAAACTGCAAGACTTGAATCGTACCAACCGATCGAGTCTGAGATTCGTAGTCGTCCACTGACTAACGACATCGCATCCGATTCGATCATCGCATCCAATTGCGGGTTGGAAACCAACAGCCGAACGATGGCCAAATCGCGATTGGCTTGTCGGCGATCGGAGCGATACATTTCCTTCAGCAATTCCAAATGAAACTGCTCAGAAGTCAAAAACTCGCTCTTGGTCGGTAAAGTTTTTCCCTTGAAAAAACGGCGCAGTAGCGACTCGTTCTTGCGTCGAGAACGGATAATCATTCCAAATCCAAAGTCAGTGAAGTAGGTCTAGAGGTAAGGTTGGCGGATTGGCCAATCGCAGTCGAATTCCTGCGAATTATTCCTGCGAATTCATAATCGTAGAGGCGGGCCAGTTGATCAAGCGTAAAAACCTGATCAGGCTTTATTTAGAACGACACCGATAATCTCGATTCCGTAGCTTTCGACTTGCTTACGAAATCGCTCGATTTGCCGACGATCAATCAGATTTGACTCGACGGTCAAAATGATCCCATCCAAATGTGGAGTAATCGAATGACAAGCCGTCAAATGATTCGCCAGCGGCAAATCGAAAATCGAAAACCCAAATTCACCCAAGTGCTCGTCCATAAGGTTCGAAAGACTATCAAACGGAAGCTCTAACGCTTCTTGATCTGACTTTCGCCCGGCCCCCATGATCAACAGATCATCAACCGTTGTTGGGAAGATCGCCTCATTGGCTTCGCATACGCCGAGCAATAATTCGCTCAACCCCGGAGCCCGAGCAAAACCCAATCTCCGCGTAACATAATGCTTACCCAAATCAGCTTCGACCAACAGTACTTTTGAGCGATCTAGGGCAGTTAACGAACTCGCCAAATTGAACGCAACCGTGCTCTTACCAGCCCCTTTTGTGAGGGAGGTTACGCCGATCGCGAGTCCACGACCTGACAAAGGTCGTTCTTGCTGCTGGGACCATTTTCGAACTTGCCGAGCCAGAGCAAAAAAGTGCCGGCGTAAACTGGCACTGGGAGCCACACCCTTTCGACGGGCGCGCTGTAGGTCACGCTGGCTGATGGATCGTGTATTTTCAATCATTGTTAGTTCACCATGTTGCGGGTTGAGTAGACTCTTGGAAGCGTTACCAAAACAGGCAAATCAAGCACTTGCTCGACTTCGCTCTCGTTCAAGGTCCCACTCAAATGGTTGCGGTCGCAGAAAAGTGCCATCGCCAATGCTCCTAGCAGTCCGGCAATAAAGCCAAGCGGAAGCACCAAACTGCCTTTGGGAGCAACGTGCTTCACGTTAAAGTTCGCTTCTTGAGCGACGACGACGTCGGAGATTTTTCGATCATCAAGACTCGAAAGTGCTTTTGCCTCACCACGTTTTTGGGTAAAGATCCCGAGGTACTGACGGGCAATGTCGACATCGCGCTGGAGTTGGTCGGCTTCGATTTCGTCCTGGTTCAGTCGTTTCATTTGCGCAACGGCTTCAAGTTTCTTTTTCGCGAGAGCATTCACACGAGAATCGGCAGCGGCTTTTTCAGCCTCGGCTCGCAAGCAATCGACTTTTAGATCTTCAAAGACTGGGTTGGACGCCATGGCAGATTCGGTTCGGTCTTGAGCCATGCCCTCCAGCGATTCCTTGACTCGTTTGAGTTGTGACTCGACTCGAATGACCTCTGGATGTTGCTCATGATAAGTTGCCACCAATCGCTCTCGCTCCGACTCGAGTTTGAACAACTCGGTTCTCGAATCCTCAAACGAAAGCCGTTCAACACCCTTGGTTGGTACTGCAATTTGAGGAGCAGTTTGCGAAATCAACAGCTGAAGTTTCTCTAAACGCTTTTCGGCTTCGGCCTGGGCCACTTCTGCATTAACCAGATTCCCATCCAGAGATCCAATCACATTTTGCAGTGTGTCACGGGCTGCTCCGACTGAAAGGAATTCTTTCTCGTTTCGAAATTTAGCCAAATTGTTAACTGCTTTGACGAGATTCTGTTCCTGACTGTCAAACTGTTCGTCAAAGAAGACGGCAGAACCTTTCGCGGCGTGAATTTTCAAATGGACTTTTCGGGTCTGCTCAAAAATTCGATTGACGATTTTTTGAGCAAGCTTGGCAGAACTTGCTTTCACGAACACCGAGATAATGGATGTCTTTTTCTCTGCGTGGACGGTAATAGATTTTTCAAGTTTACGAGTCGCGGCTTCTTTCTTCTTGAGCTTGTTGTATTCTTCAATTGACATCCCGTCGTCGCCTTCGCTGGCCAGAAAACTGGGAAGCTTGATTTCAGGAACCAGATGCGACCATTTCGATTTCAGGATGACCTCCGGACCGATCTCCTCTGCAACCGACTCCAGAACGGCTCGGCTCTTGATCATTTCAAGCACCGAACGAATCTCTGTCTCCCTGGTGTCTTGAACCATCACTGACGCTGACCCAGAGGTCGGCGTGATGCTGGCATTGTTACGTCCCATCAGAACATAGAGCGTTCCCTCGGATCCGTACTGGCGCGGCCAAACGACAAACAATGCTGCCACAAAAAGCGTCACCATTAGCCAAGTGAAAATTGCTTTGATCTTGTGACGCTTGAGTGCAGCCACAATTTGAGCCAGCGTTAAAGTATTGTTATTCATTGAAGATCTGCTGGGTGACGGTGGGACAAGGTGTAACTGGGAATGTCCGTTAAACAAAAATTAACACTTCAAAACGCATCAAAACGACGATTTGAGAAAGTCAACTTTAAGATCCCAGTCTATTTTCGAAACCTCGAATTTTCAACTGTTTCATCAGTACAGCCCGCTCATATCTACGAATATTTGTTTCTGTTCCCACCCGCCATGACAACCTTTTGCGCCATACATCTAGCCCTGCCCGGACAATCGTTACGACCGGAAGTCTTAAACGGTTCGAAAGTGCCGGACAAATCGCTCACGCAAGCACCGAAGGCTGCGACAAC
>CAZQQR010000271.1:0-2643 GCA_964595515.1 uncultured Pirellulaceae bacterium | reverse complement strand
GGCACTAGCAAGTCGTCCAAGACCTTGTCAGGCGCACCCTTTTGTAATGTATCATAATCACAACCGCCCGTTGTAACGGCAATCACCTTGGACCCAATCGAACGTGCGCATTCAATGTCAGCCAATGTGTCGCCAACGACCCACAACTTATTCGGATCAAACTTATGGTCCAAGAATGAGTCCGCTTCGTCATAGGCAAGCTTGGCGACATCGTTCCTGTCAGCGTGCAAGTCACCATAACCACCGAACTTGAAATACGACTCAATCTCAAAATGCTCGAGCTTAATCTCAGCCGCTCGCCGCGCATTCCCGGTCAATATCCCAAGCTCCACGTTGTCCATCTCAGCTAAAGACTTTAGCAACACTTTCACTCCGGGTAACAAAGCACCCTGAGATTGCTTCATCGTCGATGGCAACAGCTCCCAGTATCGCTCTGAGAATTCCTCTCGATTCTCCGAATAGGACAATCCATGAAACTGAAACACGTCTCCCAAAATCCCCTCGTCGGTTCGCCCATGAACTTTGACCTCGGCACGTCCTTGGACGCCATAAAGTTCGTGCATTGCTTGTTCAATGGCAATCATTCCAGCACCACCACTTCGAATCAAAGTTCCATCAATGTCAAACAGGACTGTAATCATTGGGCTGAATTGAACCTTATTTTAAAACGAAAACGGAGGCGAAAAGGTACAAGCTTACCCAGAACTACGACCAGCGAAACAAGGCTTTCAATCAGATTGATGTTTGTTGAGCCCTCATGAAGCTGATAAACTGGTCGAGGACGTATTACCTATCAATTTTCAGAATGGACGTTCGTTGTTTTTTGAAAGCAAAGCACCTGTCGGCCGACGCGAGACATCTGTCTCAATTCGGCTGCTCCTTCGCACTTGCGCTCCCGCTGCGTTGGTCGTGGTTGCCTGTTTTGCTTTACAGATCTCCCCGCAATCTTCGCTGGGATTGATCCAGGCAAACGTGACCAATTCTGAGAACCAGTCCGTTGAAGACATCAACAAACTGATTGGCGAACTTGGGTCACCGGATTACGCTGCTCGAACATTGGCGGAAAACGAATTGGTCAAAATTGGCACGACAGCCATTGAGCCACTCAGAACGGCAGTTGCTTACGACTCCGAAAACGCGCCCGACAGCGAGATCCGGATGCGAGCCAAACGCTTGCTTATTTTGATCGAACGAAGGGAATACGAAAAAAACGTCCAGGCATTCCTCGCCGGAGAAACTGACCAGATCAGCCTTGATGGCTGGCCAGAATTCTCAGCCATCGCCGGTGAATCTCGCCCAGCCAGAAGACTCTTTGTCGATGTCCACGAGACCCAGCCCACACTGATCAAGGCAATTCCCAACGGCAGGGAAATGACAAGCCTGAAATTCCAAGACGTCATCCGCCGATACATTCGTGTTTCCAGCTACACAAAATCAAACCAACTAATCGGCAATCTCGCAGCGGTACTATTCATTGCGTCCATAGAAATTCCGGGGAATGACGGGACACCAGGGCACATCCCAATCAATGACTACAGCCTGTCACGAATCAAGCTCGCACTTACCAACACCAACACAAAAAATTTCGTCAAGAACAATGGTTGCCTTCCTGAGATACAACGACTGATCCGCAGTTTTATGGAGCAGCTCCCGACGGATTCAGCCAAAATGTACATGACGAAATTGGAAATCATTAAGGCATTCGATCTGAAGGAAGAATTAGATCTCGCGTTCAACGGAATCATGGACCGTGAACTCCACAAAAGCTCCCGAACATTTGCACTCGAAGTGATCGAAGCACTCGGCGACGAGTCTGCGATTTCGAAACTCGAAAATGCCTTTGATGACAAAACATTGATGAGTAAGTACTTCAGCCGCCCCAATCAAGACGCGGCCAATGAACAGCCAGCTTCGAAATTGTCACCGGCCCCATTGGTGCCAATGACCGTTCAGTTCGGGGACTTGGCCCTGCTAGTCGCGGTACGCATCAAGCAAGGCTCACCTTCTGAAATTGGTTTTGAAGAGACTGCAGTTCAAGAAGACAAAACCATATTCAACAAAGCCGGTTTTTCGAGTGACGAAACTCGCTCGATGGCCATTAAAAACTGGAACAGATTGCAACAAGACAAAAAGGAAACGATCCAAAAGTAAAATCCGCCGAAGCATCGGGATGGAACCTTCACCAACCACTTCCAAATTAGAGAACAAAGAGATCTCAATGGTTACGACTTCCAAGCCTCCACCGAATCCAAAAATTGATTTAAAGACGCTGATCAAACCTTCTTTCACGGAGCTGGTCTGTGTCAATTTCGCCATCGATCGGGACATTCTTGAACCTTACGTTCCGGGCGGACTGCAACTGGACGACTACAACGGCGAAACCTACGTCAGCTTGATCGCGACCTGCATTCGCAATGTCGGGTTCATGGGTCTTCCTCGTCGATTCAATGAATTAAGCCTGCGGCTCTATGTAAAACGACGCGACACCGCCATCAGCCGCAGCGGCACTTGTTTTCTAAAGAATTTTGTTTCCAGCGGCACGGGTGCTTGGCGACTAAGCTCAACGTTTGGCCGAGAGTTCAATCGCCTAAAAATTAAATCGAACAACTCCGGATTTGGAGAAGGGCGAGTTCCCGAAGTTGA
>CAZQQR010000270.1:6284-7404 GCA_964595515.1 uncultured Pirellulaceae bacterium | reverse complement strand
GTCGCGTCGCCAAACCCGCTGACTTCTTTCAATTCAGTTCGATTCTTAAAACTGCCTTTTTCCTGACGGTGCTCCACCAGCCGTCTGGCGGTCAAGGCGTTCAAACCTGAAACGTACTTGAGCAATGAAGGGCTGGCCGTGTTAACGTCGACACCGACTTGGTTGACGCAAAACTGAACGACATCCGACAACGAATCGCTCAAATGTTTGGCTTTTACATCGTGCTGATACATACCAACACCGATACTGGCCGGGCTGATTTTCACCAACTCCGAAAGCGGATCTTGCAGACGTCGTCCGATCGAAAGTGCACTCCGAATAGACGGCGCAAGATCGGGTAGTTCTTCGCGGCCAATTTCGCTGGTTGAATAAACGCTGGCGCCTGCTTCATTAACCATCACATACTGAAGCTTCTTTTCCGCCAACTCACCAGCGAGCAACCCGGAAACCATCTCTTCGGTTTGCCGGCAAGCCGCACCATTACCAATCGCAATCAGATTGACGTTGTGATTATTGATCCAGCTGACGATCTTTTGACGACCCTCTTGTTGTCGCGTTTGATTTCCGACGACAAACACATGCCCGGAATCCAACAGATTGCCACATTCGTCGATCACAGCAATTGAACAACCCCGTTTAAAACCAGGGTCGATCGCTAACACGATTCGGTCCCGAATTGGAGGCTGAAGCAGCAAGTTGCGAAGGTTGTTGGCGAAGACTTCTACCGCGTGAGCCTCGGCGGCATCGGTAAGCTCGCGACGAACCTCGCGTTCGAGGCTGGGCACGATCAAACGATTCAATGCGTCGTCAGTACACTTGAGCAAAAAATCACGCGATGGATGCTCTTCTGGAACCAACGATGATTTTGCGGTGGCAGAAAGTTTGTCGTCTGGAACTTCGATTTTGACTTTTATTCGATTGGCTCTTTCGCCTCGATTGACAGCCAAGATTCGATGAGGAGGAACTTGTTTGACGGGCTGTTTAAAGTTCTCGTAGTCTTTGAAAGGATCGGGAGCGACCTTTTTCTTTTTCTTACGTTTCTTTTTCTTGGCCGGAACAGTTTCTGAAGAAGCCGATGTTTCCTCAGGAGCTTTCTCCAGTTTGGCGACGGTCGTTTCTG
>CAZQQR010000270.1:1419-6184 GCA_964595515.1 uncultured Pirellulaceae bacterium | reverse complement strand
GGCGAAGCAGTTTCAGGCGAAGACTCTGACACCGTAGCAACTGGCTCAACTGACGATACATCCGAACCAGTCGCCTCGCTGGCGGTTTCCGCTGCAGGAGAATCCTCGGCTGGAGCGGACGTCGCTTGATTTACGTCTGTAGTTTCTTCGGTGGGCTGATCCAGTGCAGCTTCCGCCACTGAGTTTTCTGACGCAGAAACTTCTGTCGTTGCGGCGGGAGCAGACTCTGGTTGCTCAGCCGGCTTTCCGCTGGTACCAGAGGCCTCTGGTTCTTTTGGCTTTTCTTCGGGCAACGGAATCAACTCACAAGCGACCTTGCCTTCAGTCCACATGATCTTTCTCAGTGCCGACCTCAACTGATTGTCTTCACTGAATTTTTCAGCGACAAGATGCCCAACACCTTCGATCACTTCGTCAACGGATGAAAGCCCTTTGTCAACGCGAACAAAATGCGTGGCTCGCTCTGCAAGATCAACGTCTGAGGCGCCCTCGAAAATTTCGTTGGCAAGCGGCTCGAGTCCTTGTTGCCGCGCTGTCGCGGCACGAGATTGTTTTTTTGGTTTGAAGGGAAGATATAAATCTTCGAGTCGTCGACTGGAAGCAACTTTATCGATCAACGTCTTCAAGTCGTCGGTAAGCTTGCCCTGCGATTCAATCGATTTCAGGACAAACGTTTTTCTTTCACCAAGAGCACGAAGCTGGGTGACACGCTGTTTGATCTGGAGAATCTGTTTCTCGTTCAGCGCTCCAGTTTGGTCTTTTCGAAACCGAGTGATAAACGGAATCGTGTTGCCAGCGTCGAGCAGCTCAACCGTTGTCTGGATTTTTTCTGGCGGGAGATTCAGGTCCCGAGCGACAATAGCTAAGTCAACATTCATAGGATCATCCAAGCCAATTTAGGTGCGCCCTCTGGCATGGATTCATAAACAGCGTGGCAAGGAACGATTCAAAACAATGGCAAAATCCACCGTCCAGTCAGTCACAATCTTATCAGTTTCAAGCCTTAAATAAACAGGGTAAACGAGTTTATTGTGATCGAGCATTCTCGCTGGGCTCTTAAAAACAACGCATTGGACATGCCTTGATTCCATAGCGTGAACGTTGAATCCCCGCTTGAACTGAGCGACGTGTTTTTTCCAGCTGGACGACTCTGAAACATCCGCCGTGAAGTCGGCAAGACGCCCACAACAGCCTTCAAGTCAATCCGCGCCATCGTTAGGACCCGAACATTCTGTTCGAAATCCAGTAGTTCCCCGCAAAACCGTTTGCCGACTCTGAGAATCCACTACTTGGCGTCGTTCGTGACTAACATTTTGGTTCTTGCCCTACCCAAAACCTTGCCTGAGAAAATTCCTGACTGATGTCTTCTGCGCCATCCAAAGACCTAACTAGTGTTTTCGAGCACGATTCAAGCGCTTCAAAAATGAAGCTTGTTTCGGATTCGATTGCGACCGGCGTGGTGTTTGCACTAGTGCTGACTGTTGGCCAGCGGATCATCGGATTTGGTCGCGGAATTTTATTTTGTCGTTTAATGACAGACCAAGAGCTTGGGCAATGGTCCATGGTTTGGAGCTACTTGATGTTGCTCGCACCGCTGGCGGTAATGGGCCTTCCCGGTTGCTTTGGGAAATTTACCGAGCACTATCGTCAAAAAGGGCAGTTGGGAACATTCCTTTCTCGCATCACCAAGATCAGCTGCCTGACCACAGCTCTCATGTCGATCGCGATTTTCATTTTTCCCGAAAAGTTTGCTTACATATTGTTCCGGGATGAATCCCAAGCGGGTCTAGTGCGGTTTCTCGGCGTCGCAATCTTGTTTGTGACGGCCTCCAATTTCCTGACTTCGTTGATGGAGTCGCTGCGTCAAGTTCGCACCGTGACCTGGATGCGGTTCTTGACCGGTGCCTCATTTGCGATTTTTGGTGTGACGCTGATATGGGGCTGGGTCGACGGTCCATCCGCTGCGACAACCGCGTTTGCCATCAGCTGCTTGATCGGCATGGTTCCTGCAATCTATGTCTGGCGAAAGTTTCGTTCCGAACTCTCTGACTCGGGAACGAAGCTTGGACATGGAACGATGTGGAAACGAATTGCGCCCTTCGCGATTTGGCTTTGGTTCTCAGATTTGCTTCACAACCTGTTCGAAGTCTCTGATCGTTGCATGTTGATTCACTTATCCAGCAGCACGGCTGACCAAGCTCAATCGATGGTCGGGCAATACCATAGCGGACGCGTGGTACCATTGCTGATGGTTAGTATCGCTTCGATGTTGGCGGGCATTTTATTGCCGTACCTCAGCGAAGCCTGGGAAGCGAATAACCGAAAAAAAGCAGAGGCCCTTTTGAGATGGGCTTTTAAGCTAACCGCCCTCGGATTCACTCTTGGTGGAGTGCTGATACTTTTGGTGGCACCACTATTGTTCGACTGGATTCTTCAAGGCAGATACAACGATGGTTTGATGGTCCTGCCGATGACACTCGTCTACTGCATCTGGTTTGGTTTGTACTGCGTTGGGCAAATCTATCTTTGGGTTGCGGAAAAAGGCAAATGGGCCGTACTCGCAACGGCACTTGGTTTGACCGTCAATGTTGGGTTGAATTTGGCTTTGATTCCAATTTACGGTTTGCAGGGAGCCGTTTTTGCAACCGCTGCCGGCAACGCAACGGTTCTGAGTTTGATTCTGATGCTCAATCATCAGTTCGAATGTCGGATCGACCCTGGCGTTTGGGTGTTGGCAGTGGCTCCAATGGTTTTGCTGCTCGGGCCAGTTTTCGCGGTACCGGCGGCAATGGTTCTTTGCCTCGGCTGTGCCTTCACGACTTTGATGTTCAAGGAAGAGGAAAAAGAAATGATAAAGCTGGAAATCAAGAACCGGCTTGGAAATTACCTTGGCCAGTAAATGCGTTAACTCGGAATGAAGCGACTATTCCGAATCTTAGATCTTGGCATAAAAACGGAAAATTCTTAAAAGCGATTTTCCAAATGTCTTTCGACAAAGTTTTTCAACAAAGCCTTTGAAATTCCCGTGCATTGTAGTTCTAATCGATATTAGTGGAGGCGACCCATTACTTCCGGGTAGGCCAAGCTTAAAATCAATCTGCACGAAAATCATCGTCAATCGAGCGAATCTGGAACCACAATCCGGCTCGATCAAGAAAAACACTTAGGGGTTAAAAATGTCGCGTTTTCTATTAGTCGCACTGCTTGTTGCAGCAGTTGGAATTGGATCCTGGGTCGGCTGCGGTCCGCGGGTCGAGGTCGCCAAAGACAAGATCATAGCCAAACTTGACAAGGCGCTTGGCGATCTAAACGTCAAACGTAAAAAGATCGAGTTGAAGCAAACTGAACTACACGACAAATTGGATGTACTTCGCAAAAGTCGTTACACGACCGAAGCAAAACTTGATCTTCTAGCCAGTAAGAAAGAAAAATCTCAAAAGGCCCTCGATTCTATTCGCGACAAAGTTGGCAAAGTTTCAGAGCTTGTCGGCAATGTCAAAGACTCTAGTGATGGTGAGATCGAGCGCAATGGCAAGAAGCACTCTGCTGAAGACATTCAAAAATTGGCCGAAGAAGTTGCTGCAATGTACAAAGCCGAGCAGGTTAAACTTGCGAGTCTAGAGACAAGCTACAAAGCACTTTCCAAATCGGTTGGTTTTTTGAAGACCCAAGAAGAAACATCAACGAAATTGATGCGAGAGCTGGAGCAGAAGATTTCGGAAATCGATGCCAATAAAATTGCCGTTGACGCCGTGAAAGAATCCACCTCGATTGCCGGCGACAACAAGTCAATTAGCGAGGAACTCGAATTGATGGCTAAAGACATTGAAGACCTTGGAGTTGAAGTCGAAGCGGCGTTGAATATGGAGTCTGACAGAATGAGAGACCAAATGAGCGATCTCGACAGCAACACTTCCGCTGTCGATGAAATCCTGTCTGAACCAACAGACCTGAACGCAACCCAAGACATGCTCGACAGCATTTTGGCTGGCGAAGACAAGTAAGGCCCAGTGTGATATTCATGCCAGCCGAAACGTTTCGGCTGGCTTTTTTTTTGAAACGTGAATGTACTTTAAAGCTTGGTCATGAAAAATCTCATAACAATCCTCGCCCTTTGTTTGGCCCTTGGAATTGGCTACTACTTTTACATGGGTAATCTGGATTCACAAATCGGCGTGGTCGCAGACGGCTCTAGCCAGGAAAAGCCACTAAAAACAACGGCTGACTTTCGAACCAAGCTAACTGAAATCAACATGAATCGAGCCAAATTGGTTCGTGCGATTGAGAAACTTGAAAAACGTAAAAACGAGACGGTGACATTCCTCAAAGAAAAAGGGATTCGAAAAGTCGCCGACGCGCAAGGCGATCCCAAAGCAGAAATGGAACTTCAGAACTTGAAGGGATGGACCGAAAGCATCAAAAAACACAACCTTGAACTCGCCAAATACGATGAAACGATTCCTCGAATAGAAGCCATGCTGCAAAAACTGGAACGTGATTTCATCAAAGACCAGGCAGGGCTTACGGAAGAACAACAGGTCGAACTCAAAGCGCTTGTTTTGGATCTCGATGATCGACTCGGCATCAACGACAACGACCCACTCGCAGACGCCGAACTGGATGCACTTTTGGGGGTCGAGTTGGGAAATGATTCCTCGGATGAAGACGCGCCAGATGACGACTCCACGAACAAGGATTCCTCAGAAGAAAATTAGTGGTTCGTCAAAACTCAATTTTGGGATGAGCCGTTCTGGGATGAGCCGTT
>CAZQQR010000270.1:0-1319 GCA_964595515.1 uncultured Pirellulaceae bacterium | reverse complement strand
ATCAGCGCCGTCATGAAAACAAGCGTCAACTTTCCTAGCCTCTCTCAGTGGGCGACCTAAACTGCAGGATCGTCTACCAACCACGCTTTGAAGTACTACAAAATGCTAGACGATCTAAAGCTGAAATTGATCAACACCAAATCCATTGATCCCAAATCTATCTTGAACAACGTTCAAGTGGACGAGTTTGATCAGCATGGAAACAACCTGCTGCATTACTTCGTCAAAAACGCTGACTCCATTGACGTGAGCCCTGCCAAATTCATCCAGTCTCTCGTCTCAAATGGCCTCAACATCAATCACGTTCAGCGTATGCCTCCGGGTCGAACCGCTCTCCATCTCGCGGTTTTCGAAAAGAACGAAACGCTTGTCCGTCTGTTAATCGAACTGGGAAGCCACGTTGATATCGGCGACGAAAATGGCAACACACCGCTTTGGCAATCAGTGATGAACTACCGAAATGACAGTTCTTTTTTCATTGAATATTTGATCGAGAACGGAGCCAATCCGGACAAGGAGAACAAGCATGGAGTATCGCCTCGGGCTCTTGCCGAGACGATCGCCAACTTTGACTCCAAACGATTTTTCTGAATCGTTCGAATTCAAAATCGAAGTTGAATCCCAGTAAAGAAGCGATTGATTTCTGCACCACCGATGTTCAGATGCTCCCCGCCAACCAAGACCTCAAATTCGCCCATCTGACGAGCAAGACTTACTCGTCCGCTAAAAAAGTCGGCATCGCCAAGCGTTCCCAAATTTGTCTCGCCGGCAAACACGAGTCGATCCGTCAACAAGACATCAATTCCTGCATTTAAGTTCATCCCTGCTTCGCTTCCCCAAGCATCACTCAACCAGTTGACCCCGACCCCCAGCCTTCCTCGAGAGTGCTGAGTGTTGAAAACCTCGTAAACCAAATTCACATCGCCGATCCAAAGATGATCGCGGAACGCGGTTCCGGACTCTCGCAATGAAACCACACTGCTTTCGATCCCGAAACTTCCTGGACACTGAAAGTGTACCCCCAGTTCGCCACCATCCACCCCGTCAAAGTCAGAGCCAACGGTAGCCCAAATTCGGTTAGCGTTTGCCTCAAAGAAACTGCTTTGAGGAATTCCAATCTCAGAGGAAATTGTCGGTTCAATGTTTGAAATCTGTGTCGGCTGAATGACAACCTGTGGAGGAACCGGGGCCACGACAGGCACCTCAGTGATAACCGGAGTTGGAATCGGCTCAGCATAGACTGGCCGAACGTAGACTTGCTCAACAACGGGAACGATAACAGGCTCCAGGCAAGGTGCTGGACTGGCCGCAAAAATGAT
>CAZQQR010000269.1:0-7449 GCA_964595515.1 uncultured Pirellulaceae bacterium | reverse complement strand
TTGTCAAGGATTTGCGAATGGCCCTGAACCCAAAAACGGTTCAACTCATCGTCTTTGCCAACTCCGCCAATGACTTGAGAGCGAACCCAACATGCAGCGCCGACCCCAATGGCAGCGCATCTTCATCCACTTTGAACATCGGATGGTGAACAGAATAAGTCGCGCCGATTGACTCATTTCGAATCCCCAGTCCAACGAAACAACCTGGAACTTGCTCCGTATAAAAAGCAAAATCCTCTCCACCCATGATCGGTGGCGATTCAAGCGTTGTTTCTTCGGCGAAACTTTCTTTCCAGATCGACTGAGCAAAATCCCATAGCTCGCCGTCATTGACCGTCGCAGGATAGTCGTTTCCTCGAAATTCGATTTCGCCATCGCATTGATTTGTTTCGGCAACCGATTTCGTCATCGCGGACAATCGCTCTTTTCCCCAACCAAGATGCTCCGTTGTTAAAGACCGAATCGTTCCTCGGATTGTGACCTCCGACGGGATCACATTGAATGCTTCTCCGCCTTTGATGGCTGTAAAACTAATGACGAGCGGCGTCAAAGGATCGTTCTCTCGCGACACAATCGTTTGAGCATCGGCGACCAATTTGGCTGCTGTTACCACAGGGTCGATCGCAAGGTTTGGCATCGCCGCGTGACCACCCTTACCTTTGATTGTGATCTCAAAACTGGTGGTGGCCGCCAAAAACGTTCCAGCCCGACTCGTGATCGTCCCAGTCGGAACCATCGGCCAAACGTGCAATCCAAAAATTCGTTGAACGTCGGGATTGGACAAAGCTCCTTCATCCCGCATCCGCTTCCCACCTGCCCCACCCTCTTCGGCTGGTTGAAAAACAAGTTTGACGGTCCCGCGAATCTCCGACTCACGCTCTTTCAAAATTTTGGCTGCACCAAGCAGCATCGCCGTATGACAATCATGCCCACATGCATGCATTTTGCCATCAACCTCACTTCGAAACTCAACATCAGTCTGCTCATGTATTGGCAAAGCGTCCATGTCGGCACGCAAAGCCACACACGGTCCATCGCCACCGCCAATGGTTCCGAGCACTCCCGTTTCTGCTAATCCGGATTTGAATTCAACGCCCAACTCAGACAATGTCGATTGGATCAATTTACTCGTTTCAACTTCTTCATACATCAACTCGGGATGACGGTGGATTTGACGCCGGAGATTTAAAATCCAGTCTTTGTTTTTTTCTGCATGCTGAATCAATTCATCAAATTTCATATCTTCTCTCATTTCAAGTTGCTATTTTTTGCCATCATCCTTAATCGCTTCTGCCACATCATTCCAGAACTTTCCGTTCACTGCGATCGGTTTCATTCCTGCAATTCGTTCAAGAACCGTTGCAGGATTTTCTGAGAGATAATCGCCGAGAGCGAACGCAGCAATCGTTGGCGACCGTGACATTCCAGCCGAACAAGCCACCAAGGTTCGTACCCCAGATTTTAGAAACCCAGTCAATGTGTGGACTGCTTGAACAATTGTCCCTGGATCGTTTCCGCCGCCATCGTTAAGTGGAAACCTGCAATAGCTTAGCTGCCTGGGAAGCTGAGCACACGGTTCTTCGAATGCAACATCAACCACGGCTCGAATCTGGAATTCAAACAATGGCTTTGGTTCTCGGACATCAAATGCATGCCCCAACCAAAGTAAATCCGAGTGAATTTCGTTCATCGTCTAGCACCTATTTGACTAAGCACCTAATTAATGAGTCAACCAAATTTAGCCAACATTGACCGCCGACGTCGCGACCGATCAATTCGCGGGCATTAAGTCGTCGGCTGCTCAATCTATTTCCGCTTGCGTCTACGGTTCGTATTTATGCTCCCAAATTCGCTCAACAACCGTGAACAACAGTGCCGTGCTCCATCCAAATACCAGTAAACCAGTCATGGCTTGGAAAGCGCTCAGCATTCTCCAAGCCCCGACCAGTACGATGTCTCCGTAGCCGAGCGAAGTGAATGTGACGGTTGAAAAATAAGTAGCGTCCTCGAACGACTTGAACTGTTCCGCATCTACGAGAAAAAAATATGCGGTCGCCCAGAGCAAGACTTCCGAAGTATGAATCAAAAGCAAGACCACCGAAGTGAATGTGAGGACCTTCGTCTCCCCGAACCGACTTTGGAACTGATTTTCATTCCGTTGAAGAAAATCGATCCAGTTGGACGTTCCGAGCGCATGAATCGCTATCGTCGCGATCGCTAATACGATTCCTACAAGAATGGAGGGAAGCATCGAGTGGTGTTGATCACGAAAGTGTTACGGTTGAAACGAGGCGACGCCAATCATAATCGAAAATCACATTTTGATCTTCGGGGGTCGGGGATAATCGCTTTAATTTGTCCGAACCACACCAATTTGCCGCGCACTATCCCAATTTGACTTTCGAAAACGGTGCCGGGTAGTTTACCGGACGAGTGTCTCGATCAGAAAGTCGCCCGAGAATCAAAGTCGCATCGTCACCGTGTAAATTGTAAGCGTTCAAAGAACGTACTTTTTTCCTGAGAGTCGGGATCAACTCATGCCCGGCAACATCGGTCATGCCGTTTAGCAATCTTAAAACCCCATCCACGCCCAAATATTCTTCTTTGCTATCCAACGACTCGGTGAACGCATCACTGTACAACAGAAACATATCGCCTTCCTGGACAGGAATGTTCCGCGTCGGGAAGCCTGAGCCTTCACAGATTCCGAACGGAACATTGTCGAGACGATTTCGACTCTCGACTACCTCTTCGTCAATCTTGTACCAACGGTTGTCGGATTTTCGAAATAGCAGCGGATTTGGGTGTCCTGCCATCCCTAAAGCCAGTCGTTGCTGCGACGCAAAAAACGTCGCCACAACAGCGGTTGCCATCTGATCTGATGGAGACGTTTTGATAAAGTCTTGGTTTACCTTCTGTACGAAACTCGATTGGCTAATTCGATTGACGTTCCGTTTAAGGGAGCTTTTCAGCGAGCCTGCCAGTTTCGCTGCTGATTCTCCATGCCCGCTAATATCAGCCAACATCAGCCGTGTCACTTTGCCCGATTCAGCAGAGTCGCAGGTGGTCACATAGTAAACATCCCCACCGCCAGTCCCGCTTCCCAGATAAGGAGAACTTTCAACGTAGATATCGATTCCCTGTGCCCGGTAAGCTTTACTAGCTGCCAGGTTGCTTGCCACGATCTCGCGGCATTGCATGCGTTTGGGACTGGTTTGAATTTGCATTGTTTTTGACAGTTGGAAGTGAAGTTTCTTAGGGGTCAGTCGGATGAACCGTGTTCGCCTGGAGTATTCAACAGGCATTGAAACTATTTTGGTTTAACGGGCTTAACGGGTTTGACGGGTGACTCGAACTCCTGGGGTTTCACAGTGAGCACTGAGCAATCGACCTGACTCAAAATCATTTCGGCCGTATTACCAATGAAGAAGCCTGGAATTCCAGTTCGGCAAACCGTTCCCATCACCAGCAGGTCGGCATCTTCACGCTGAACAAGCTCTGAGATTACCGTCCCAGGATGGCCTTGAATCATGTGAACAATCTCACTTCCGTCTCCGCTAGATTCCAAAAGCTGATTCAAACGACGTTTATGCTCCCTAGCCACCTGCTCGACATAGATCCTAATTTCAGCTTTCGTCATCCAGCGACGACTTCGAGAAGCATCGCCTCCAATTGAATTCCAAGCATGAACAACGTGAAGCTTGGCATTGTGAGATTGAGCGATTGTCAAAGCCCGTTCCAGAATCTCGACGTTCAATTTGTTCCGATTCGGATTGGCAGGATCCGGATCAACGGCGGCGAACACGCTTCGAAGTTTCTTGCGACGAGTTGGTTTGATAATCCAAACTGGACACGGACATTTTCTCATTAGGTGAGACGAGAGCGTTCCGAACAGTTGCTCTCGGACACTTGTTACTCCGTCCGCCAACATGATGACAACGTCGTGTTTTTTTGAGATGACTTGCCGAATCACTTCGATAAACGGCTGGCCAGATGTGACGACCGTTCGAACTCGAAAATCTTCGCCTTCGAGAGTTTTTGCGTGTTTGGCAAGCTCTTCCTCAAGATCGCTTTTTAAAAGCTTCTGCAAATCTACCGTTTTGCCAGAGTCTGTTTTGACTAATGATTCATCAAGGACCGGTGCGACAGACATCAAGGTCAACTTTGACTGGCTGGTTTTCAACAGGGACTTTGCTTGCGAAAGCAATTGTGCATTCAGTGGTGCAACCAATAGAACATTTTTGAACTGTTTCATATCAACCTCTGTCTTCCAATCAAAACGTCAGACCTGTGATCGTAAACTCGCCCGTAGTTACTGCGGGTTCTTTGCGCAAACCGGCTGCAAGAGCTTTCTCGCCGCCACTACTGTTTCCCAAGCGTCGTCGATGGTGCCGGCGGTGGCTGTTAAGTGACCCATTTTACGACCGGCTTTGGCAGCATCTTTCCCATACAGATGAAGCTTTACATTCGGCATCCCGAGAGCCAACTCCCACTTTGGATCGCCGTTTTCCCAAAGATCGCCCAAGAGGTTCGCCATGGCCGCAGGATTTGGTTGATCGGTTGCTCCTAAGGGTAGTCCGCAGACGGCTCGAACTTGTTGTTCAAACTGGCTGGTCTCGTGGGCTTCGATGGTCAAGTGCCCTGAGTTGTGCGGTCTTGGTGCAATTTCATTGACCAAGATCTCGCCTTTTGAGAAGAAAAACTCTACGCATAACACGCCAATCGTTTCAAGCTCTCCCATGACTTGGTTAACTACTTTCGTTGCCAGATTGTTCGCCAGCGCATGAAGCCCAGACGGAGACAATGAAACGTCCAGAATCTGATTGTGATGCTCGTTTCGGATCGCGGGATAGGCGGCGAACTCGCCAGCCGCATTTCGGGCTGCAATCACCGAAAATTCAAAATCGAATTCGATCATCTCCTCTAGAATCGCTTCTTCGGTCTGAAGCGATTCCCACGCGGGCTCAATGTCTGACACGTCCCGGATAACGGCTTGGCCTTTGCCATCGTATCCATCGGTTGTCGTTTTCAAAATTGCCGGCATCAGCTCATTGCAAGCTTCCTTCAACTGGTCGAGCGTCCTAACAATGTGGTACTTACAAGTCGGAATGCCTTGGTCCGTTAAAAACTGCTTCTCAAGACTCCGATTTTGGGTAATCGAAAGTGTTTGAGGACCAGGGCTGACTCGCGTGAAACGCTGGGCCGTCTCAAGTGCTTCGATCGGAACGTTTTCGAATTCAAGTGTGATCACGTCGACTTGCTTGGCAAAGGCTTCCACTGCCGCAAGATCCGTGTACGACGCTTGGAATTCAAGATCTGCGACTTGACCCGCAGGCGAATCATGAGAGGGAGAAAAAACGTGAACGCGATACCCCATGTGTTTCGCGGCAATCGCTGTCATCTTCCCCAATTGACCGCTACCAAAAATCCCAATGGTTGATCCAGGCAGAATCAAAGCTTCAGTGTTTGAATTACTTTTCATAGTCGGTTGTTTTCCAAAACTTCCTGTGTTTGACCAGCAGAATATTTCTCTACGTGAGCCCGAACAAACGAGTCTTCATTGCCGATAATTCTAGCAGCAAGTAAACCAGCATTTTTTGCTCCGGAGTTTCCAATCGCCATCGTGCCAACGGGAACGCCGCCTGGCATCTGCACAATTGACAGCAACGAATCTAAGCCATTGAGCGCCTTACTTTGGACCGGAACTCCGAGAACAGGCAAACGGGTCAACGATGCAACCATCCCCGGTAGGTGGGCCGCGCCGCCGGCACCAGCGATGATGACCTTGAGTCCACGAGTCTCTGCACTTTTTGCGTACTCGACCATCCATTCAGGTGTTCGATGGGCTGAAACTACCAACGCCTCATGCTGAATCCCGAACTCCGTCAGGATGTCGGCGGCGTGTTTCATGGTCGGCCAATCAGAACGGCTTCCCATGATCACACCAACCAGGCATCCTTCTGCGGCATCGCTTTGACTCTCCATTTTTGACTAACCTTACCCTATCGGTAAATGACGAAACTAAATTTTTTGCGGTCCGAGTCTCGCAATGCACGCCGCTGAATCTTTCGTGTCACCGCTCGTGAGGCTCGATTGATCGCTCGATCAATTGCTTTGGTATATGACACATCTTGAACGGTAGCAATCACGTCCTCCATCTTTTTTAATCTGACCAACAGACGACACTCTTTATCCACTCCGCCTCGTGGCCCGTTCACATCGCTCACAGAAACCTCGATAGAGACAATTTTTGGTCCAAACCTTGAAAATGTCGCGGATACCTTCTCCGTTGTCCTCTCGATCGCCTGCTCCCGCAGTTGCTTTTTCTTGTTGTTTACTAGAATCTTCATACGTTTATCTCCTCAATAAAAACTGAAGTTTGGCAGCCAGCTCTAAGTGGATACTTTGGACTCAATCGGCGAATTGGCTTGGTCGCCATTGCCCTGAGTTTCTAGCCACCCGCGGAAACGATTTTGAATTGGATTGAGGCGGGACGACAATTCTCCCCAAGGCTTGGCCAACATCTTTCTGCACAAATTCGCGGTGCCTTGCATTAGTGCAAACACCTTCATGCTCTCAACGTTGACCTGCTTTCGGACTTGATCTTCCATCATCTCCGTCGCCGTCAAAATGGTGTCCATCTGGGCATCACAGACGGCTTCGACCCGGACAATTGATCCACCAGTTAACTCTGTCAAAATTTTTACAACGCAGTCAATCTTCTTTTTTCCGTTGACTACCTCATGAATCTGGAAATTGACGCTACGGATGCTAGACCTAACGGGTGCCAGCCGAAGCCAAACCATCCTTTCGACTTGATACCGGTCGAATTTGCAAAGCAGCTCCTGATTGTCTTGAATCGTCAAATTAAGATTTTTCATCAGTGCCTCCGAGGAATGAACCTGAGTTACCTATGAAACTATACGACCAACAGGTACTATTGATCCAATAGATTAAATAGGCTAGTTAGATTGAAAAAACAAATAGGTGATAATCATGGAATGGTTGAACTACCACCATTTGCTTTACTTTTGGACCGTTGCCAAAGAAGGCGGGGTATCGCGGGCGGCGGAAGTCCTACATCTCGCCCAACCAACACTTAGCAGCCAAATCAAGAAACTTGAAAAGTCGATCGGTCACTCACTGTTTGAACGATCAGGACGAACACTCGTGCTGACGGAGACGGGACGCTTGGTATACCGATATGCCGACGAGATTTTCGGGCTAGGACGCGAACTTTCCGATGTTCTCCACAATCGAATCGAAGAAGATCGTTCGAGGTTCCTGGTTGGCGTGCAGGGTGCGCTTCCCAAACTCGTTGCCTACGAGTTGTTAAGACCTGCACTTGAATGCGATGAGAATGAGTATCAAATCGTCTGTTTTGAAGGCAAAATCAATGAGCTGCTTGGTGAATTGGCGATGCATCGCCTGGATGTGGTGATCGCTGAC
>CAZQQR010000268.1:5613-7499 GCA_964595515.1 uncultured Pirellulaceae bacterium | reverse complement strand
ACTTCCATTTTTGGAACGGTCGTCGGGCGAGAAGGGACTGGACCGCCAAGGGCAGCACGACGTTCCTTCATATACTTCATTTCAGTACTGTCGATCGACGGCTTGTAGAACGGAGCCTTGCCAACCTCTTCGTCAGAAATCGGAATTCCGAATCGAGTTCTGAACTCAAGCAATTCTGCTTCGTTCATCTTCTTCTGGTTGTGAGCAATGTTGCGGCCTTCGCCTGCTTCTCCGAGTCCATAACCCTTAATCGTTTTGGCAAGGATGACAGTTGGTTGACCTTTGTGCTCTTCGGCCGCTTTGAACGCAGCGTAAACTTTTTCCGGGTCGTGACCACCGCGACGCATTCTCAGCAGTTTCTCATTCGAATAAGTCTTCACCATCTCCAGCAACTCTGGATACTTGCCAAAGAAGTGTTCTCGCGTGTATTCGCCCGGCATACCAACGTATTTTTGGTACTGACCATCGACGACTTCGCCCATTCGTTTCACGAGTAGGCCGAGGTGGTCTTCTTCTAACAGTGGATCCCAATCGTCTCCCCAGACGACTTTGATCACGTTCCAGCCGGCACCGCGGAATAGAGCTTCGAGTTCTTGGATGATTTTTCCGTTACCACGAACCGGACCATCAAGTCGCTGAAGATTACAGTTGATGACGAATTTCAGATTCTCAAGATTCTCACGACCGCCAAGCGTAATGGCACCCAAGGATTCCGGCTCATCACATTCACCATCACCGAGGAACGCCCAAACGCGTTGGTTGGATGTGTCTTTGATGCCACGATCTTTTAGGTACTCATTGAATCGAGCTTGGTAGATCGCCATGATCGGGCCAAGTCCCATTGAAACCGTCGGGTATTCCCAGAAATCTGGCATCAACCAAGGGTGTGGGTAGGACGATAGACCTGGGTGGTCCTGGAGTTCGCGGCGGAAGTTCAAAAGATGCTCTTCAGCCAGCCGGCCTTCCATGAAGGCACGCGAGTACATACCAGGTGAACCATGACCTTGGAAATAAATTTGGTCGCCATCGAAACCGCTTTCACCGCGACCCCGGAAGATATGGTTCTGAGCGACTTCGTAAAGTGTCGCCGATGAGGCAAACGTTGAAATGTGTCCACCGATTCCAGGCGTCGCTTTGTTGCCTCGAACAACCATCGCCATCGCGTTCCAGCGAACGAAGCTTTTGATACGACGTTCGATTTCGCGGTTACCCGGATACGGCGGTTGGTCCTTGGTCGGGATAGTGTTGATGTACGCCGTGTTGGACTTGATTGGTAAATCAACTCCTTCGTGGCGGGCGCGGGCCTCAAGAACCGAAAGCAAGTACTTCGCTCGGTCCGTGCCTTTGCTGCTCAAAATGTATTCAAGTGAATCCAGCCATTCCTGGGTTTCAGCTGGGTCCGCATCGAACGTTTGCTCAATATAAGGTTCGTCTGATGCTTTAGGTTGTGACTTGATCACGTCCGACATATGTTCCGCCTCGATCTATTCTCATCGTTGATTTTTTAGAAGCGCACAACTTTTACGCAGTGCTCCTCTAAACATTTTGCAGTTCTTCGCTACCCGATGGATCCGCTGGGTCGAAGACTGCCCTGACGCTTGGCTGGTAGTTCTCGCAGATACTCGTATTTCCATATTTCGACGAGTTAGCTCTCAACTAATGCGTCGACGATTGCACGGTGAACCAGCCCCCGTAATTCTCTTAAATGGAACCCGATTAGTAAAGAACTGAACTCAATTTCCCTTGCTTAAGCAGTGATTCGGGTACTGTATTTGGCTTTAAGGGAAGATCGGGCGTCGCAGGTCGAAAAGAACGTATTGGCCTGAGGGTAGAAGTTGCCTGTTCGGTCTCTGTTTTGTAATCGGCAAAGTCAACGATGTGGAGGC
>CAZQQR010000268.1:0-5513 GCA_964595515.1 uncultured Pirellulaceae bacterium | reverse complement strand
CGATAAAAGTCCTATCGATAAAAGTCCTATCGATAAAAAAACGGACACCAAATTGGTGTCCGTTTGTGTTTTCGTTTTGGTCAGATTGAGTCAGCTTAGTTGACTTCAGCCCAGCCGTTTAGCTTCGAGTCATTTCGCGGTGCAGCGTTTCGTGACCGTTGTAGTTGGCCAGAGTAAGCTGTCTGCGAAACAGTTCGAACATTATTGTTCTTTTGATGGCTTGCCATTCGAATCGGCGAGTAGTTGAATTGCTTGCGAACTGGTGACTGAGCTGTGCGATCCAGATTGAATCGAGCTGGAGTCCGCGTTTGAGTTGCAGAAGCTTGCTTGAATCCGGGATTGGTTCGCTCGTTAAAGCGATCAATAAATGGTCGCTGTGTATTTTGCGGATTGGCAACACCGTTTAGCAGTGAGGCTCCGTTATTGACCGAAGGGATAGAGTCCGCCGGTGTGTTTCCGTAAACACCTTGAGACCCAAGTGTTCCACCCGTCGGAACTTCGTAGTGCGTCGTAGTTGTTGGCTGTGGAACTGTGTAGCCCGTGGTTCCAGGAGCAGCAAATGTCGCTGGTCCTGAGTAAGTCTGACTGCCAACATAAGCCGGCGTTCCGTAGTAGGTCGCTGGAGCGTAATTCGCTGTTGTTGTCGCCGGAGTCGGTCCGAAGTTCGGTTGAGGTGTAACGCCAACCGTTCCGGTGTTACAGGTATTGCATCCGGTGTTGCAGTTTCCTGTTGCACAATCGTTGGTGATTGTTGTGACTGGAACCTTGTAAGATTCCTGTCGGTACACCGGACGATAAGTCGTATAAGGCACTCGCTGACACTGGTACGTGTAATTAGTGCAAGGCCGCATGCAGGTTACCGTGCAGCCTGTCACTGGATCCGAGTTGGTAACTGGACGATAAGTCGTCACCGGTACACGATTCCAGTTGGTTCGATAAGCCGTTTGCGGAACGTAATTGACAACAGTGCGAGTACAAGTCTGTTGGCACGTTTTCATGCACTGACCTGGTTGCAGGTTGTTAACGTTCGGAGCGTAATTGGCTGTTTGAGTAACAGGAGCTTGTGTTGGCTGGTAGTAGCCATACTGCCCTGCAGTTTGAGGAGTGCTGCAAGTGTTGCAGGACTGGGCTCGGTTTTGCCCCAGAATTCCTCGGAACCAACGTCGCAGTGGACCGTCGGCTTGTGCTTCACTTGGCACAAACGCGACCATCGTTGCGGCGAAGATTGTAGAGATGATTAGTTTCTTGATGTTTAACATTTCGTTTGACTCCAAATGGCGTCTATATAGGCGGCTCTTCTTGAGCCTTGATTAGCGAGGCACCGCGCACAATTGTTAGCGCACGACCAATTGCCCTTCGCAACGTCGATGAAAGGTAGGACAGAAACAGACTAATAAAAGACTAAAACTGGTTCTGTACATGTAATATTTACAAACGGTGTCGGGTCATAACGGCCAGAAAGCCTTTGTTTCGTGCCGAGTTTAGGTCAACTGACTAAAATTGAACAAAAACATAAACGAGTCTGTTAAGCCGTAGTGGTCATGTTCATTGAATGATTTGTTTCGGTTGTATTGATTCGATTGGAGAACGGATCAGCAAGGCCGCAGCTCTAAACGCGGACTTGGATTCGGCTTCAAAACCAAAGGTTTGTCTTAATGAGTTCAAACGAAATTCAAATCGCTGATACTCAGTGTGATGCCCAACGTCGTTTGGGCTTGCCCGATCCGAGACCACCATTTGAATGGTGGTTGGGCTAGATAGTCGACACTCGTTTGTCGATCTTTTGGTTACGTTTGATATACGAACTGAACCGCCATAAGGTTTGCCGATTTCTTGATTCGCACCCCATTCTTTCGCGAATACCATGCCCTAGGCAAGCCAGCTGGTTTTTCAAATCGAGCGATTGTATTTTTTCCAGCTGAATCAAAACGAATTCCCATGATGCATCGAAATTGCAGCTCAGCCGGCTAGCACTGGACACCCTCTTAAGTCCAAAATGACGCCGGTTCTTAACATTCACTATCAAATGAACGACCGTATGTTTTTTGTTTTCGATGGCGTCGACGGCGCCGGAAAATCTACCCAGCTCGAAAGCTTCGTTGATTGGCTGCGCGAGCAAGGGCGAGAAGTGGTGACTTGTCAGGACCCTGGGAGTACGGAATTGGGAGAAAAGCTCAGAGCTGTTTTGCTGGGCAAGCATGAAATTCCAATTTCGATGCGAGCAGAGATGATGATGTTCACGACCGCCCGAACTCAGCTGATTCAGCAGATTGTCAAACCGGCACTGGAATCAGGGAAGACGGTGGTGCTTGATCGATACATCATTTCAACCATCGTTTACCAAGGGCACGCTGGTCAGCTAGATCCGGATGAACTTTGGACGGTGAATCGAATCGCCACCGAAGGTCTGATGCCAAATGTGACTTTTATTCTGGATCTGCCAATCGAAAAAGCAATGAAGCGACTGGGAGATTCGCTAGACCGAATGGAGTCGCGCGGCAGTGAGTATTTCGAAAAAGTCCGAGCTGGCTTCATCGCTGAGTCAGAAAGATGGCCAACCGGTGTGGAATTGATCGACGCCGATCGAGACATGAAATCAATTCAGAACGAGATTCGTGAGATTGCGGCAGCTTATATAGAGAGAAATTCTGCAACTTAGCGACACGCTGCAGATTCAACGAACGACACCAAGAAACGCAAAAAGAAAAATATGTCCTGGGCAACCGTTTTAAATCACGAATCCGCCGTGGAGCGATTTCGGCGTAGCGTTCAAACAGAACGTTTGGCGAGTACGTATCTATTTGTTGGTCCAGAGGGAATTGGGAAACGAACGTTTGCAATGAAGTTGGCGGAAGCCATCTTGTGTGAGACTAATCCGGAAGTTGAGCTTGAACCATGTGGTACCTGTTCGGGTTGCCAGCAAGTCCGTGCCAAAACGCATCCCGATTTGATTCTTATTTCTAAACCCAAAGACAAAGCCTTCATTCCAGTTGAGACTTTCATCGGTGACAAAGAGCATCGGCGCAGAGTCGGGCTTTGCCACGACATTGGCTTGAAACCGTTTCGAGGCGGGCGGAAGATCGCAATCATTGATGACGCAGATTTTCTCAATCAAGAGGGCGCGAATTGTTTGCTGAAAACACTGGAGGAACCGCCACCCAAATCGGTTTTGATTCTGCTTGGCACCAGTGAGAAACGGCAGCTAAAAACCATCGTCTCTCGAAGCCAAGTCATTCGATTCGATCCGTTAACCAATGCCCAGGTGTTGCAGGTTTTGCAATCTTCTCCGCCAGAAGAGTCGGAGGTTGCAATCGAAGATCTCGCGTCCGCATCAGGCGGGAGCGTGCAAATGGCATTTCGATTGGCCGAACCCGAAGCGATGGAGTTTCGACGTTCGTGGTTTGAGCAACTTGGAAGCCTTGATCCAGCCAAGGACGATTTTGGCTCGGTGCTATCCGGGTTTGTGGATGCCGGTGGCAAAGACGGCGCGACGAAACGAGCGAGGTTGGCTTGGGTCAGCGATATGGCGATCCTGTTTTACCGTCAGCTGTTTGTGGAACTAAGCGGAGCGGGCTTGGATGACGACCGGCTTGATCCGCAGCTTAAATCTTTTGCCGAGTCAGCTGCGACTCATTTTTCTGCTGACGAAATGAGCGGAGCGGAGATTGCTGCTCGGTGTGTCGAGCGTTCAACCGAGGTGCATCGTCAAGTTTATGCGAACGCGAGCCAAGCCAACGTTATCGAAGCGTGGCTTCGTGACCTGGGCCGAATCTCACGAGGCGAAACGGTATTGGTTTGAAGCTTGGCCGGCAAACAACAGTGGTTTGATGAACTGGCTCGACGAGCCGGCGATTCGCCCCGAAAAGAACAGACCGGATGACTTTAACGTTGTCGCCAACTGGCAGGTTGCACGTGTTGAAGCCGTTGAGATTCTTGCGTGTTGTAAAATTGCTGCTGATACTGAGGTTGTCCCGCGGCATAGGAAGGCGGATAGGTCGGAGCCTGGGATCCGCGAGCCGGCGGTAAATACTGGCTGGTGTCCGTTCGTTGACCTGCAGACGGTGGAAATGCTCTTTGGTTGGACCGGTAGTCCGATGGTTGAACCTGTCGTCCGTCGTTGAATGTGTTGTAGACTGGCGCGCCATAGCCAGTTTGATTTGCGGCCGGCTGTACTTGTCCTTGTGACATTGATTGTGAGTTACTCGCGGGAGCATAAGCTGCCCGAGTGACACTGCCATTGGCTTCAGCACGACGATTTGTTGATGGGCCGGAGTTGATCGAACGTTCGAAGACCAAGTCAACGACTTCGTTAAACTGGCTGCGAACTTCGCTGCTAATGTCCAGTCGTGATCCCATTTTCTGAACGCCTGGACCATTCTTTTCAGTGGTCTCGTTCAACCGCTCAACGAACTTCAACGACTCAACAAAATTATGGTCCGCCGTTGAGCCTACGATTGGAGTGATTGATTTTGCAATCAATCCTGCGGTGGCGTTGTCGATTTTTAGAAACACGTCGAGTTGGCTTGTGACTGCGGATTTGCCCGTTGTGTCTTTGCCGCCTTTGGAGTGCAAAACAAGTACACATTTGCCTTTCAGTTTTCGTTTCAAGACCGGACCTTCGTAAGTCCCCGTGCCATAGAAAACGTGCAAGTTGTCGGTGCCGTAAACGAGTTCGAGTTCGCTGATCGTGCCTGCACCGTCGTTGGTTGCGATTGAATAGGGGCCGGTGCGATCGGTTGTCATTTTAGTGACGCCCATCAACTGCCAGATGTTGACGATGACTTCCGGGTATCGAACCAAGAACTTGTAATAGTCCGCGTCGCAGTTGATCGAAGTGACAGGCAATCGCCGATAGACACTCGGTTTATTGACAACATCCGAGATCTTGGTTCGTCCCTGATTGTTGATTCGATCAAACGGGATCGCTCGGATGGCTTGGGATTTTATTTGGCTACTACTGGTGCCTTGCGTTAGTTGGTCGGCGTTTGCATGCGGTAGTGCAAACAGCGTCGTCAACAAAATGGTCAACGCAATCCGCAGCGGGGCGCGGAAATTAGCGGGTTGGGTCATGATTATTCCGTCTTCAAAAACGATTGGTCGGGTCTCCAATCGGTAAAACGGCCGCACTGATCTTGCGGCTTTGAATGATTATTCGGTCACACCTTTACGCAGGGGACAATGATTCTTGTTGAGAATCGAATCAAATTACGTTTTGCCGGACGTTTGGGTCGCAAGCATTCAGAGTTCTTTCGACGCTTGCACTATCTGCAAGCAGATTTTGACCCGGAATTAGCTGATGGGTTCTTGGTGATGGGTTCTTCGTTTACCGGTGAATACTAGACGGTCTACCGGTAGGTCAGGCTGTGCCTGACGAGAGGAATAGATTGATTATTTACGAATGAGCTTAATCGTAAGAAGATCGGGAGTTCCAGGAGTTGCTGTTGGGGCGAGTCGAGTATTGCGAGAAGTGCCTGAATGTTGGATTCGTCAGGCACAGCCTGACCTACAGCTTG
>CAZQQR010000267.1:4468-7559 GCA_964595515.1 uncultured Pirellulaceae bacterium | reverse complement strand
CTCGTAACAGCCCGATAAAATCGATCCAACATTTGCTCACCCACTGCACGCTCAAAATCCAGGGCTTCGGTGTGTTGGCCTGCGTCATCAAACCAGACTAGGTTGGACGGAAGGTCAATAAAAGCCATTCCGCGCTCGCAACAGACTTGGACCGAGGCCGGCCGTTTAAACGAAAGAGCGTCCGTCCAGCGTTCAGGAATATAATGCCCAACACTCAATTGTGCCTGCGGTGAGCAACCGGCGGTCGATCCGTTACAGGATTCATCTGCGTATTTCGGAAATGACAGCGAAATCATTTGGTAATACAATTCCGCTTTGTCATCATGCTGCTCATGAATGGCTGAAATCACCGACTCGGGATCCGAGTTGACCAGATAACGACACCAATCCACCAACTCCATCAGATTTCGCCAAGCCAACGGGCAGTACTCGCCGCGTCTCTTCGAATTGGACTGACTTTCCATCGGCATCCGTTCGTGACAGAACAACAGTCGCGGAGGTCCCAACCGAGTCGCGATGAGTTCTTTTAGTCGAATGGTTGCCGGCGCGTATCGACGAGGAAGTTCAGCCATGAACGCAACGCCCGAGCCTTCGATCCTCCGGCGAATGTCGAGTGCCTGGCCTTCTGAAATATCCAAGGCAGCCGAACTGTAAACGGCTTTACCGGCATCACAGGCGGCGAGAATTGGGAGCGGACCGTACCAATCTGGCGACAGAACCAGCACGGCATCGATGTCATCTCGCTCGACCATCGCTCGAAACCCATCCAACGCTACGGCGTCGAATTCTTTAGCCACGAGCTTTGATTTCTCGGCGACTTCACCACAGATCGCCCGGACTTCAAACCGGTCCGACAATGCACGCAAAGCCGGCAAGTGCCGACTTTCCCATTGATCCCCCAAACCGATCAAACCCACACGCAGCTTCATAATGGAGTCAGTTGGTTAAGGAGAGAATTGGAACAACAAATTGTATCACCTGTTTTTCCCAATGCCAAAAACAACGTCGAATTCCTCCGTCTTTGTGTTCTGGAGTCAACATCTAGCCAAAACCAAAGACTTGATCGGCAAAATTTGACTAAACGGAATCGTTGACAAAACTCATAGGCATCAATTCTCAATCCAGCCATTCAGGGGGCGGACTGTTCGGAACATCCGGGTCGAACAAGTAGGAACTTCATTCAAATTGCAATTGTGAAAGCTTGTCACCAATTCTTCCAAAGCATGATTTCGTTTTTCGCCGATGAGATGATAGCACTGGTGACGCCGCACAATATGAATTGATCAGGAACGGAACCACCTCTTCGGTCACGGATGAAGGAAGAAAAATGAAATCGTTGTCAGTCCTTTTGGTCTTGGTCGTTACCGGCCTGTTTTCCCAACAAGCCGATGCTCAGCATCCGGTCGATTACAAAACCGCATTTTCACGAGCACAACAAGGTGACAAACCTCTCTTGGTTTTAGTCACAGCCGAATGGTGCCCGCCTTGCCAAGTTATGAAGAAAACAACCATTCCTCAGTTACTTCAGAAAAAAGCGTTCAAGGATTTTCATTTTTCGACTGTCGACTTGGACAAACAAGAACCACTCGCGCGAAAACTGATTGGCACACGCGGCGTTCCGCAGCTTATCATGTACGAACAAAAAGAAGGAAAATGGGTCCGTCGCTATCTTCGCGGTGCTCAAACCCCTCAAACGGTCGAGGCCTTCGTTGCACAAGCAAACAGCATTCGTACAGCTTCTACAAAAAACACGACTGACAAATAGCTCGCGTGACCATCGTGAGACAGCTGCCGCTGACTCGAACGCAGATCGTCGAGACTCCAAGTGGTAAGCAAGATTAGTACCTCGATTGTCATTCCGGTCATCAACGAATCGAAACAGCTTCCAATCGCAATCGATCGGGCGTGGGAAGCAGGTGCTGGTGAAGTAATCATCGCGGATGGTGGTAGTCGCGATGGGACCCAAGCAATCGCTGAAACAAGTCAATGTGTCTTGGTTGAATCAAAACCCGGCCGCGGAATTCAATTGAACGCCGGTGCTCGGCAGGCTACTGGGGATATTATCCTCTTCCTGCATGTCGACAACTGGCTGGTCAAGAACGGTTGTCAACAAATCGCTGAGGCGATGACTGACTCCAATTCTCGAGCGGGCTTTTTCAAGCAGAGAATCGAAAGTCGCAAACTCATTTATCGCCTGATCGAAAAGGGCAACCAGTGGCGGGGCCAGCATCAGCGTTTGGTCTATGGTGATCAAGCCATGTTCATCGAGAGCACGCTGTTTCGCGAACTCGGCGGTTTCCCCGATATCACAATTATGGAAGATTTCGCGTTCTCTCAGGCGATCCGTTCTCATACCAATTTCGTAATGCTAGAAGGCCCAACCTTCGTGAGCCCGCGTCGATGGGAAAAGCATGGTCCGTTCCGCCAAACTGCAACCAATTGGCTTCTTTCCTCTGCCTTTCGATTAGGGGCATCACCTGAGTGGATTGCACAAAGATACCGGCGACACGATAATTAGGCCCGCCTTCCGAAAACAACTTTGAAATTTCATTGCAATGAAAACGTTCCACATTTTGTCACTCCAGTTCCTGCTCATAATTGGTTCGAGTCTAATTTTCACTGGATGTGAATCCAATCCAGAAGAACCTCGCAAGTCAGCCAAGGAGATAATGCAGCAGGACACTGCACAAAAGAAGAAGCTCGACAACATGTTCAAGCGTCCCGATACGACGCTTAAGATTCTTGAAAATGGCGAACCCAATTTCATTACCGTCCAACACGTCTTGATCAGTTTTAAGGGAATTTATCGAATCGAAGCCAAGCGTTCTCAGGAAGAAGCCAAAAAACTCGCGTACGAAGTTCTTGAGAAAGCAAAATCAGGTGAAGACTTTAGCCAACTAATGAAGCTAACGGACGATTCTGGCTTGGGAACCTACACGATGGCGAACCACGGCGAAAGGACATTCGGAAGCATCAAAGAAGTTGAAATGAAGATTTTCGCGCGGGCAAAAATGGCCAAGTCGTTTGGAGATATCGCCTTTGGGCTAAAAGTAGGCGAAGTCGGAATCGCTGATCACCACGAAGAAAACAG
>CAZQQR010000267.1:1981-4368 GCA_964595515.1 uncultured Pirellulaceae bacterium | reverse complement strand
GCCATCGCGATACTCACTAACGAGATCGGTCCAAAGAAATAGATCGCAATCAACACTTGAGGTGTTCCATGCCAGTGCGTCATGATCGCAATCAACACCGCAGCCAGTGTGGTCATCACCAATAGGCTCTTGACGGAAAATTGCAAATTGAGTGGTTTTGATTCCCTTTGGTTTTGCTCAAAATCATCGACCCAACGGTTGAATTGCGATTTGAGTAACACGCCAACTAAGCCAAACAACGAACCCAGCAAAACGCCGACCAATAGGTTAAACGCCATCCCGCCGTAGTCGACAAACATCGAGCCATAGTAAATTTTATCCTCTTCCCATATCTCGAATGGAAACCCAACCGACTCGGTAACGTTTTGGTCTTTGCCAATTAGATCGGAGATACTTCGGGTACGGAAAAAGTACGAGAGCGCGTTGATTGCGGCGATTAGCATCACGCCACCTGCCACCCCCCTCCCGAACCAATGCAACGAAGTAGTCCCAATCTTTGTCCCAATTTTTGAGAATGATTCTGCTGCCGAGGTAACTTCATTCGATCCAATTTCGGAATCGTCCTCGTGATGTTCGTTTGAGATTTTCATAAGCTCCCGAATTGATAGATGTTCTTCCAAAAGGCGACGCCAGGCAAACATCGCCGTCTTGAAAGTTGAATCGTTAAGTCATGGTCGAATCGGAAGTGCGATCTATTCTACGTCGTTTGTTGGCCGTAGACTAACATCAATTAACATCGGCCGACTCCCTCGTGACGAACGACGCTCACTCCTCAAGACACTTAGCCTCTTGGGCAGGTACAATACGCATGGCATTCTCAACCTTACGATCATAGATATTAATTTCGGAGACGATCATGGCAGGAAAAACTCTTGCTCGCAACGCGTTCTACATCTTCATTGCTGTGCAAGTTTTGCTGCCGCAATACTGTGCAGGACAAGAACCGAAATCAAATGAAGTTTTTAAAACGGCAATCGACAATGCCAATCACGTTGTATTCCTTGGCGATTCCAACACGCATTCAGGCGAGTACATCAACGTTTTTGAAACAGCGTTTTTGCTTCAAAGATCGACCGATGCAAAAACTCCTCCTCCAACGTTCATCAACCTCGGCCTTTCCAGTGAAACCTGTTGCGGACTTTCTGAGCCGATCCATCCATTTCCACGCCCCAACGTTCAAGAACGATTGACACGCGTTTTGGAGAAAGCAAAACCGGACATCACTTTTGTTTGTTACGGAATGAACGATGGCATTTATCATCCTTTCTCCAAAGACAGATTTGAGAAATTCCAAAATGGGATTCTCAAAATCGTCGCCGAGCACGCGAAATCAAAAACTCCATTGGTGTTGCTCACACCGCCTCCCTTTGACGCGCTTCCGGGAAAAAAAGCTGGAAAACTAGTAGACAAAGACGCCAAATCTTTCTCTTGGAAAACGATCTATAAGAACTACGATTCGGAAGTCATCCAAAAGTATGCAGAGTGGATGATGACTTTGGATCATCCGAACTGCCTCGTAATCGACATTCACACACCTATCAAAAAGTATTTGGTCGAAGTGCGAAAACAGGATCCGAATTTCACTTTCTCCAATGACGGCGTGCATTTTGACAAACGCGGTCACACTCTGCTGGGAAATGTGATTCTGGAATCACTTGGGTATTCGAAACTTGAATTGCCAGCATCTCAAAACGCCGAGGGCGCGGAAGCCTCTAAACAACAGGCGGTGTTAAAGCTCGTTCGCAATCGCCGATCCGTTCAACATCTGGCGTGGCTATCCGAAGTTGGTCACCTTCGGCCCGGAATCCCAGCAGGACTACCGCTGGAAAAAGCTGCCGCGACCACTGCTGCTGTTTCAAAGAAGATCGAAGCCGCATTGAAAAAGTAAATTGACCAAAGTCCCATCGCGTTGGTCACGCGACCGATCTTCAAAGAAACACGAAAAGCCGCAAACTCAATTGGAGTTGCGGCCGTGATTCTTGCTCGATCGCTTTTAGATCGAAGTTTTTCGAAAACTATTTGATAGGAACAGACATCGACCGAATCTGCTCGTGTACTCCGCCTTGCCCATTATCGGTGACCGATTTCAACTCGCCATGCTCGACGCCCGTCACTGAATTGTTCCAAACGTAGCCCTTTTCGTATCCAACAATCTGTCCGTTGGCATCGTAAACTGGCCGATTAACATATCGCTTGGTTCCATTGTTTGCGCTCATGTTTCTGGCTGGATCAAAATAAGTATTGTCGATTTGTCGATTTCCCGTGTTGATTCCACCAAACGGATTTCGCCCAATGATTTGGTTGGGAGTTACGATTTCTGGATGTTGCGGCAACCGATAACGTGGCGTCGGATTGGGATACGGCAACGGCATCACGGAATGTCCTGG
>CAZQQR010000267.1:0-1881 GCA_964595515.1 uncultured Pirellulaceae bacterium | reverse complement strand
GGCTGGCCCAAATTGGGTTGTTCAAAATGCGTTAGGTATGGCAGCTGAAATTGCGGCTGAACCGGATAAGCCTGCTGGCTAAACGTTTGAGGTGCCGGTACTCCCCAATTGGAAGGAGATTGTGCTTCAACGCCCGAAACAAAAAGACTTGCGGTTGCCAACGTCGCCAGGACCAAAGCTTGAACTTTCATAACTCTCTCCGAAATCGTATTTAAGTAGTGTTAAGTAATTACCAACTTGGGAAATGCTGGCTTTCATAAACACTTATGCGCCGATTCAGGTTCCGTTACAGAAAAATTTAAAAATCACCAACAACGCAAACGATGTCACTTCTGAACATCCCGATCTAACATTTGGTAATTGATGGGCGATCCTGTCCTTGACCGTCAACGTCAAGCGGCGGCCGATCATCTCTACGTTAAGGTGGTTTCAATGTCCAACAATCCGCAAAATGCCTGTTTTCGTTAATATTTGACACCTCAATTGGTCGAACAATCTAGAGTCGCATCCGAGAGAAGGATGAAGAATATTTGATACCATCGGATCGAGGTTGAGACATGTCGAGATTGCTCGCATCAGTGTCACTTCTCTTTGTAATCGTTTGGGCGCCAAACGCCACCCAAGCACAAACGCTTGACGATACGGGGTTGTGGTTCGCTGCATTCAGCAATGGGAAATTTGAGTCTCTATCCGACGAAGATTCCCTGCGCTGGTGGTTCGATGCCCACTATCGCTTGCGAGACGATACAAGCGGATTCAATCAAAGCATCATCCGGCCAGGCCTGGGTTACGCCATCGATGACAAGCAAACCGTTTGGGCAGGCTATGCTTGGATCAAGACAGCTCCTGTGCTTGGCAACAACTTTGATGAGCATCGATTTTGGCAGCAATGGACTGCCACTCCATCCAAGGGGGATTGGAAATTCTTGCACAGAAGCCGCTTTGAACAGCGATGGTTAGAGACCGGTGATGACGTGGGACTTCGTTGGCGTCAACTCGTTCGAGGTCAAAAAATTCTAACGAACTGTCCAGAATACTCGTTCGTCATGTGGGATGAGGTCTTTTTTAATCTGAACGATACAGATTGGGGAGCCAACAGTGGGCTTGACCAAAATCGAGCGTTCATTGGGTTCGGCTACAAACGTTGTCCGCACTCCAAATTCAGAACGGAAATTGGATACTTGAATCAGTTCGTCGACCGGCAAAGTGACGGCATGAATCATATTCTATCGGTTAATTTTTTCTTTTAGATTTCTCGCCCGAGTCAAAGTTCTGGATTCACCGCTGACTACTCTTTTCTGCACTTCCTGAATCATTACCAATTGGGCTTCTGCGACCGGAATTGCGAATACAACGACTTCCAGTATGCGGAGAGTAGTCATTGATACTTGCGGACGTTTGCTTAAATAGATACACGTCGCGGCTAAAACAGTAACAGCGGTCAACCGATAAAGCAGATCATTGAGAGAAAGGCCATCCATCGTGAATGAAAACGCCTTTATCGCCAGCAACAAGAATAGAGTAGTGGTCGCAGCTACAATCAACCGGAATCTCAAAAGTTCCCGCGTCGATTCATCAAACTTCGTAAATCTACTTTCGTCATTGGCCGCTGGTGTAAAAACAAATGACATTCCGTCTGAAGTATTGAACGACTGCTTTTCGAATATTTGAGTTTTGTCGAATTCGTTCAAGTTTGAAATCTCGTACTTGTGAGCAATATAAATATTCGATCGTAAGTACGATCCTATTCAAAAGAAACCTCGAAGTTTAACGCTTTTTCGATGTGCCGAAACGTTCTTTGAGGTGCGCGGAAAATCACCTATAGGTCATCGCACAATTCAAAACGACCTCCATCTTTCGAATCATGCGGTGTTCCAGCAT
>CAZQQR010000266.1:5292-7600 GCA_964595515.1 uncultured Pirellulaceae bacterium | reverse complement strand
TATTTTATTCGCCCCTCAACTCCGCCTACGTTTTACATCGATGATGCCGCTGGGGTGGAGCTTTAGTCGGTCGTTCGACTTTGCTCCAACGCCAGGAAAGCTGCCGACGGCACCAAAGTTTCCAAGAGGTTCGCTTCCAAGAGATTCGACACGGCCGAAACTGTTGAATGGCAATTGCTTTTGAACTTTCACGTTGTCGCGTGCCATTTTTGGCGGTAATTTACCTGTAAGGCTTTCTCCACACGCGATCTTGTTTTTGAATGAGTTTCGCTTCATCACCAATCGTTGCAAATCAATGAATAGATTTTTGCTCATAACGTGTCTCGTTTTCTATCTTGGTTTTACAACCGTTCACGCTGATGCGCAGCAACAAGAGTTGGTCTTTGCCGACGCGATGCAGTATTCAGATGGACAGTGGTCTGAGACGAAACTGGAAATTCCCGGTGACTCGGGCCTGACGGTTGTCGTATTCCTTGGAACGGAGTGTCCGCTGGCAAAGCTCTACTCGAGTCGGATTGTTCAACTTGCGAAAGCGTTTCGTGACCAAGATGTTCATTTTGTTGCGATCAACAGCAATCAACAGGATTCGAAGAAAGAGTGGCTTGAATTTGCCAAGTCGAATCAGTTCGGTTTTCCAATCATCAAGGACCGTGACAACGTGATCGCAGATTTGATGGAAATTGAGCGAACGCCTGAAGTCATCGTGCTGGATGAGAATCGCAATATCAAATATCGCGGCCGAATCGATGACCAGTATTCTCCGGGCGTCTCGCGAAGTTCGGTGAAACGTGAGGATTTGAAAATCGCGATTCAGGAGCTTCTTGCCGGAAAACCAGTTTCCGTTGCAGTAACTCAGCCAGAAGGCTGCTTGATTGGACGCGTTCGAAAGGTTTCCGAAAAACCAGAGGTAACCTTTGCCAGTCATATTGCTGCACTTTTCCAAACGCATTGTGTTGAGTGTCATCGGGATGGTGATATCGGACCATTTGTACTTGATGACTACGACGAGATCGTCGGCTGGGGAGACATGATCGTGGAGACGATCGACAACGGGAGAATGCCGCCTTGGCACGCGGATCCTCAGCACGGAAAATTCAAAAACTCGCGAGGCCTTTCCGAGGCAGAGAAAGAACTTGTTCGAAAATGGGTGGCAGAAGGTTCGCCCTTGGGTGATGTTGGTAAGCTTCCTGAGAAAATCAAACGAACCGCCGGTTGGAGGCTTCCCAAAGAACCTGATTTGGTCGTTCCCATGCGGGCAAAACCGTTTGAAATTCCCGCGGACGGCTCGGTCGAGTACCAGTATTTCGTCGTTGATCCAGGATTCGAAACGGACCGTTGGGTGGTGGCTGCTGAGGTTGTCCCGGGAGCGCGAAGTGCGGTCCATCACAGCATTGTGTTCGTCCGTCCGCCCGATGGAAACAGCATGACTGGATTGAGTTGGTTGGAAGCCTATGTGCCGGGGCAGAAGCCGTTGACTTACAAACCTGATCGAGCCAGAAAAATTCTGGCAGGGTCGAAGCTTGTTTTTCAACAGCACTACACACCCAGCGGTACCGCTCAGCAAGACACCACCAAAATCGGTTTGGTCTTTGTTGACGAATCAGAAGTCAAAGAAGAACTCATCACGCTGATGGCGATCAATCAGCAGTTTGAGATACCGCCCCATGAATCTAATGCCATTGCTAAATCCAGTTTGAACTATTTTCCTGCGGGTGCAAAACTGCTGAGCATTTCGCCCCACATGCATTATCGCGGGAAATCGTTTGACTGCACAATCACGCGACAAAATGGGGGCGAAGGTGAGACGAACAAGAGAACGGTCGTCAAAGTTCCCAATTACGATTTTAACTGGCAGCACATTTATGAGCTTGAGCAAGCTGTTGAGCTTGATGGAGTTGAGTCTGTCGATGTCGAAATTCGTTTTGACAATTCGGCTGACAACCCGTTCAATCCCGATCCGACTCAGTATGTTCTTTGGGGAGATCAAACATGGGAAGAAATGGCTGTCGGATTTTTTAACGTTTCAGTTCCGAGAAACTTGGCCGAGAGAGTTAAAACGAAGATAACTCAGCAACGAAAATCCAACCAGAGACAAACGGTTGTAGTTACACCCGAGATCGCTGCCCAAGCAAAGCAATACACTGAAACGTATTTCGAGAAATTTGATACCAATCAGGATCAGCAGCTTGTGTGGGAGGAGCTTCCTTTGGCTGGAAGGCAGCACGTTTGGGAGTTTGATTCTGACAAGAACCGGATGCTAACGTTTGAAGAATTCGAACGAACGGTTCAAGTTCGGCTTGCTAGAAAA
>CAZQQR010000266.1:0-5192 GCA_964595515.1 uncultured Pirellulaceae bacterium | reverse complement strand
AATTGGCAGCCGACCAGCGACTTAATGAACGGAATCGTTCGCGGTCATATCCATATTCCAAGACACTGTTCCGACGCCGTCGGCTGTTTTTTCGAATTTGCGTCCTGTCTTTTTTGCGTACAGCCTTTCAATCAAAGACATGTATCCCTCGGTCATCGACTCGAGTGAACACGTTTTGACGATGTGGGAACGACCAGCGGCACCAAGGAAAGCTGACAATTCGGAGTCAGTCAGAATTTGACGCCAACGTTTGAACATTTCATTCGCGTTGCCAGCCGGAACCAAGAATCCTGTTTCGCCTTCTAAGACCGACTCGTCGATGGAACCAACATCGGTGGCGACGACAGGCCGCTTGCAAGAAAGGGCTTCCATAATCGAAACCGGACTGGCCTCATTGTGAGAGGTCAAAGCGAACAGGTCGATCATCGACAGCACGCCGGGAATGTCTTGGACGGAGCCGAGAAAGTGTACGAATTTTTCGATCTTGGTCACTCTCGCAAGCTCTTCTAGTCTTTCTCTCTCGGGACCATCACCGACGATTACAAATCGCGCCTCTGGCATTTCGTTGACTAAGAGACTGGCAGATTGGAGAAACAAGTCGTGATTTTTTTCTGGCCGAAGTGCCGCCACTATTCCAACGACGGGCGCGGATGGTTCAATTCCAATTTTGCTTCGCCATTGGTGGCGACTCTGGCTTGAGAGCACGAATTGTTCCGTGTCGATTCCGTTAGGAATCAAGAATACTTTTTCCTTGGGGAATTTCTCTTCTTGAATTTGGTATTCGGCATGTTGCTGAGCACACGCGATAAACCCATCCGTGATTCCGGTAAGCATTCGGTTTAGATTTCCGACTCCGTCCGGCCAGCCAGTGGAGTGTAGTGCTGACAAGATCACAGGAATACGCGCTCGTCTCGCGGCAATTCTTCCCCAAAACATTTTGTCGCCAGCGCCGACGGTTACCACTGCGTCGATTTGGTGTTCGACAAACAACTTCTTTAGTCGTCCGGTCACCGCAACGTCGTATTTGTGATTGATCAATTTATCAAAGACGTTGACCTCTTGAGCCATGATCTCGCCCAAGACATCTTTTTCTTTGAGGCAAGCGATGGATGGAATACAGCGAGAGCGATCGATTCGTCGCACTAAGTTGACCAAGAGAGTTTCAGCACCGCCAATGGGCATGCTTGAAAGAAGAAACATTACTCGGAGCGGTTTGGGTTCCGTGTTCATGGTTGTTGCGTTGGGTAAGGAGTCGAAACGCCGGGAAGGGGCAATTCCGAGGTCGGAATTAGGGCTTCGGTTCCGACATCGCGGAATAGCTTAATTGCTTCTTCCACTCGTCGAGGATCAAAATGCCCATCAGAATAATCAAATCGTTTCTGTCCTGCGATTCGAGGATCGTAGGTCAACCAGTTCTTCATACGCGTCAAGCTAGGATCGCCGTGCAAGCGTTGAATGTGAAACGAGTCATCTCCAATTTCATTCCAACCGCCGTAGGCCGAACAAACGCCGAGTAGTCCGGCATTCTTGAGGATCGAAAATACGTTCGGCGGCAAGTTCTCGGTTTGGCCATAAGGAAAAGCAAAATATCGAATCTTACGTCCGATCAGTTGTTCAAGTTCCAACGTCGCGACCAATGTTTCGTCCAACAACTCTTGCTCGGAAGTCACCGCACCAAGATCAGGATGTGTTCGAGTGTGGGCCCCGATTTCAATGCCAGCCATGTCGAGGGCTCGCAATGACTCGATTGTGTTCGTCGGTAGTGGTTGGCCACGGTCAACGTCATGTTGGAAGGGCGTTTGATTTTTTGTCTGGTCAAGTGAGACGAAATAAGTGACCGGAATTCTTCGTTCAATTAAGTACGGCAAACCGAATTCACAGTTCTCTGCGTAGCCGTCGTCAAAAGTAATGGCGACGGTGGGGCGAGAGTTCTTTCCGCTTTGAATTCTCCGCTGACATTCCTGCAGGTCTACGATTTCAAAGTTCTCTTGAATCCAGTCAATCTGCCGAGCAAATCCGTCACGGCTGATCGTCCACGGGTTTGGGAATTCATCCGCAATGCGGTGGTAGAACAAAACGTAGACCGGAACCGTTCCATCACGGCACATTTTCGAGAATGAAAAGTGGCGGTATGGGAGGCTGAGAAACCGGTAAGTTTCAATCAGTTTGGATTTCCAAGTCTTCATTTAGTTTGCGTCGCAAGTCACAGCAGAAAGTCATGGTAGATAAAAACAGGCGCCCAAGTGTTGGTCACGAATGATGAATTTGGCCAAAGAAGAACTTTGAAATTTCGCCAATCCCTCGTCGATGTCGGGGTAATCGAGAAAGTCGTTGTAATCCGATCGCCCCATTAGGCTTTCCACCAGAACCATTGTTCTGCAGCGTGAAACGAACGGTTGCGACGTAGAGTTTGAAAACGAATTCCCCTATTTGTCGCCTCCAATAATCAACATCGATCGTTTCCAGGATTAGACATGTCTCCAACAGACTTAGAATTGCCACCGCAGCCAGAGCTTGAGAAAAGGAAGCTCTTTGGGATCAACATCGATGCATTTCGAATGAACGACGCTGTGAATCGGCTCCGAGATTGGATCGAAGGCGAGCAGCAATCAGACGTTTGCAAATACGTGGTGACTCCCAATGTCGATCACACAGTTATCTTGCAAGAGAACCAGGATTTGGTTCAGGCTTATAAGGATGCACACATGATCTTGGCGGATGGTCATCCGATCGTCTGGGCTTCAAGGTTGTTGCGTCAGCCGCTTCCGGAACGAGTTGCTGGATCAGAACTGGTCCCGAAACTGTTTGATTCCTTCAACAAGCAAGGGAAATTAAAGGTCTTTTTGCTTGGCGGAATGCCAGGAGTCGCTGTGACGGCTGCCAAGAACATGAAACAAGTTTGGCCCAACGTGGACACGGTTGGAGTTTACAGTCCACCGTTTGGTTTTGAGCATGATGAACAGGAATGCAATTTCATTTTAGGTCGAATCGCACTTTGCCGTCCCGACGTGGTAATCGTGGGACTGGGCGCACCAAAGCAAGAAATCTGGGTCAACAAGCATCACAAGCAGATGAATGCCAAAGCGGCGCTGTGTGTTGGGGCCACGATTGATTTTCTAGCTGGCGAACAAACGCGGGCGCCTGTCTGGATGCAGAAAACGGGTTTTGAGTGGTTTCATCGAATGTGTACCCAGCCAAAACGACTTGTGAAACGATACGCAAAAGATGCTTGGGTGTTCCCGCAACTCGTCTGGAGACAAATGTTCTCGCGACAGCCAAGCTATTAAGAACGAAGGGCGGGATTGTTGACAAGGTCCCCCTTATCAACTGAGCGGTGGAGACGGCTGAGTCGGTGGAGGCGCTCAAGTTTTCTTGGGGCAAGTTTCGCTTGCGGCAAAGATAGAACCCAACTCGTCGCTGATCGCCGCTTGGTCCTGATCATTTTAACTTGAACAAGCTCAGCTCAAATATTTTGGGACAGAGTTTGCCTGTAATCAGGAACCGCTTCGTTTCTGGATTAATTGCGATTCCATTGAGAACGCCGTCAGCCGGACGGTCTTTGATTGGCCAAAGATTTGTTAGGTCGATAATTTTGGTGATCGCACCATTATCGGGGTCAATTTCATAAACCAAATCGGTTTGATAAACGTTGGCGTAGATTCGTCCGCCGTAGTATTCCAGTTCATTCAATTGACCGGCTCGCAGACCACCTTTCTTTTTGGCCCAGATCGAACGCTTTTGCTTAAACGTTTTCGGGTCGAGAAATTTAATTTCGGCCGTGCCATTGCTCAGGATTAAATCGGTTCCGTTGGTCGCCAGTCCCCAGCCCTGCCCTTCGTATTTAAACTCGTCGATGGGATTCAACTCGCGGTCGTAAACGATTCCTTTTTCTTCTTTCCAGGTGACTTGGTAAATTTTATCGCCAAGGACCGTCATGCCTTCGCCAAAAAGGTCGTCGGGCAGTTCGTGCCGATCTAATTCTTCACCAGTCTTGAGGTCGATTTTTCGAACGGTGGATTCACCGTAGCGTCCCGTGCTTTCCCAGAGAAAACCGTCGTCGACTTGTAATCCTTGAGTGAAAGCCGTCGCGTCGTGCGGGTAGGTTTTTTCGACTTTGAACCCGTACCGTTCGCCCTTGGGCATCAAGTACAAAAACAAATAGCAACCACCGATTGAGATTGCGAGAAACAGCGCAACCAATCCCCATTTCATCTGTGGTTTGCCAGGTTGTGCCGAAGGTTTAGGAGCCTGTTTGACTGGCTCGGCGGCAGGTGGGAACCCGCGTTTTCGTTTCCGTTTATTTTTCGATTTGGATTTCGCCATCGCGTTTTCTTTTCAAGAATTAAGTCTCCAGCGAGATCTTACGCGAACATCGATTTAGGTGAAAGTCGTACATGCAGAACGACCACTACGATGTCGTTTCAGCGGGATACTCAGCACCGCAAGACCAGCAGATTCCGAAGCCTTCATCGACGTCTTCACCGCACTTGCAAGTCCAAGCCGGAATCGGTTCGCCGGTTTCAGACATCAGTTCTTCGACAAGCACCTTGGCTTTGGCGAGATCGTCAGCTTTGACAAAAATTTCGACCTCGTCTGCTCCATCAAGCGACATCCCAAAAGCGGATGCTTCGTTTCCGGTCATCATCGCTTGGATGTTCTGATCCTCGAGAGCGTTCTTGATGTAGTTGGCATCGACTTCAGACTCTACAACTGTCAACCGTACAAGCTCTTCGTCTTCCATCGATCTTTCCTCAAAAAACATGTTTGCAGTTATGTTGTCGGTCGGCATTATTCTTGTGGGCTCGAACAATTTGACAACCCATCGATCGTAACTTTCATTGACAAGTTCGTTGATCACCGTGAAACTTGGGTATGAAATCGAGTGAGCACCGAATTTTGATGGCAACGGACGTCCCGTTTTGGCGACGATCCACGGGGGCTCAACAGCGAATGGCTTCGTTGGTTCATTTTTTAATGGAAAACGGATTTACTGTTCGGACTTTTTATCTTGGTCAATCTGAATCGAACCAATTTACGACGGATGATCAGCGTCTGATCAACGAACAAAGTCTTGATGTCGATCGCCGATCGTCAGACCAGCCGCCCACAAACCGACTGAAAATGTTGGGGTGGTATTTCAAAGCAGTTGCCAACCAATTTAAAACTTGGACGCAGGCCAAAAAAGCGGGTGA
>CAZQQR010000265.1:4186-7696 GCA_964595515.1 uncultured Pirellulaceae bacterium | reverse complement strand
ACAAAACAAAGGCGTTCAACCCAAACCATGTCGGAACCAATCGTGGACTCATCGAAACCAAGTAGCCCTTGGTGGTATTCGTCCGCTGCACTTTTCGTTGTCAGTCTTTTGTTGGTTGGGCTTTTTCATATTTTGCGAACCAGTAGCCCTGGCTGGTATTTCGAAGTTGCCTTTATTTTGGCAGCGGCAACGGCGATCGCAATTCTGATTGGTGAAGCCTGCGATCCATTCGCGGACGCCGCGCAATGGGTTGGGATAAAATTGCGACTGCCGTCTTCTGTTCGGGGAGCCACACTGGACGCGATTGCCAGTAGCATGCCGGAGCTGTTTACCGGATTGTTTTTCGTCACGGTCGCTTTGACGGGCGCAAAAGATCAAGCCCAGCGGATGATCGACAGTGCAGAGGGATACGGATCAACGATTGCGACTTGCGCGGGGAGTTCGATTTACAACCTGATTTTGATTCCTGCAGTTTGCGCGATCGCAGTTTCTTATTCTCGCAAAGAGAAACCATACATCGAAGTCTCCAGAGAAGTCGTCAATCGAGATGGGATGTGGGTCGTCTGGACTCAGATTGGATTGCTGATTTTCTTGTTCCAGCCAAAACTTTATTGGTGGATGGGAGTCGTGGCTTTGATGGCCTACGCGGGTTACGTTTTTCATCTTTACATTGCGACTCGAAGATTCCGAGGCCAGCTAGAAGCGGGTGAGATTGAAGTCCAGGAAAGCAGTGATACAGCAGAGATCTTTTTTGGATCTAAAGAAGTCCAACTGAATTCGGTTTCGGCGACAGTGATTTTGGTAGTCGCAACAATGGTGGCGGCACTGGCCTGTTATTTTTTGGTCGAGTTGACGAACCAGTCTGCAGAGAAATTGCACGTTGCCCCGTTTTTTATTGCGGTAATTTTGACGGCAGCCGTTTCCTCAATTCCCGATACCTTTATGTCATTGGGCTCGGCGCGGCGGGGAGATGATTCGGGGGCCGTCTCGAATGTATTCGGATCAAACATTTTTGACATTTGTATCGGGATGTCGATTCCATTATTGGTGAGTTGTTATCTTGCCGATTGGGCGCCAATTTCGTTAAAGGGAGCCAACGGTGAGACGTTTGCCGGAGTGGTTGGACTGCGAGTGTTCCTGTTTGTTCTGACAGCCGTCGCGATGTGGACGATGTGGTACCGAAAACGGATCACGCGAAAAACTGGCTGGATTTTTTGCGGGCTTTACGTTGCCTTTTTTGGATACGCGGTGCTGGGTGCGTTGGGATTCGTGAAAGTTTAGCGTTGCGAACGGCGGTAGATTCAAGCCGACTTTGGTTTGATGTCGATGTGGACTAGAATAGGGGCAACGCTTCTTTTGTAGTTCATCAATTTTTTCCTTCCGCTGGAAATGCCGTGTCAGTTGGTAGAGATTTTATCGGGCCATTTCAGCTCTTGCGATTGATTCGCGCCGGTTCGACAACGCAAGTTTGGGAAGCACTCAAAACAGGAGACAAGGATCGGATCGCGCTCAAGGTCCTCTTGCAAGACTATCGTAAGGACAAAGAGCAAATTCAGGCTCTCAAGCATGAAGCCAATGTTGGTGGGGAGCTAGACCATCCTACCGTGATCAAGATTTTTGGTTACCACGACGAGCAAGGCTATCCTCTTGTCTCGATGCAATTGTTCAACGCGAGAAACCTCAAGATCGCGATGCGAGAAAATCGCGAGCAGATGTATCCGTATCTTTCTCCGATCATTCGCAAATGCGCCCAGGGGCTTAAGCACTTGCACGACAAAGGTTGGATTCATTGCGATGTGAAACCGGATAACTATTTGGCGGATGAAAAAGCCAACGTGAAACTGATTGACTTTTCGATTTGCGTCAAAGCCAAAAAGAAAGGCGGGCTGGCCGGGTTGTTGAGTGGTCGCCCAAAAACGATTCGTGGGACGCGAAGCTACATGGCACCGGAACAGATTCGCCGAAAGCACCCTGACGAACGATCTGATATCTATGGTTTGGGCTGTGTGATTTTTGAGTTGCTGGCTGGCAAGACGCCGTACAGTGCAAACTCACCTGATGAGCTGTTGCAGAAACACTTGAAAGCGTCCGTTCCGTCACTAGAAGCCTACAGTGATGCGACCAAAGAGTTTGCGACTATGGTTAAGAAGATGTTGGCAAAGAAACCTGAGAACCGGTTCCAATCGATGGACGCTTTTTTGCACGAATTCGAAAAAACGCAAATGTTCCGGCCTGGTAAACGACCCGAGGGATATCAAAAATAGCGTGTTGAAATAACGCTTTGCCAACGGCTATTGCGGCATTTGGAATCAACTCTTGCTGTTAGTCGATTTTTGCAATCCAAGGGCAGGGTTTCCCAGGCTTGTTCCTCCCAATATTTTCTCCTGTTATTTTCTTAAAGACTGACTTGTTTCAAGTCGTCTCCTGAACAAAATATAGGCTTCATTCAGCCGCCCACCGGCGGTATCACTGCAACATTGAAAACGAGATGAATCATGGATTTCCTTGCGTTCGAACAACCGATGGCGGACCTCTACGAAGAGATCAAGTCATTCGAAGCCTCGGCTGACGAATCGGTCGAGTCGGCCGAACGATTGCGAGAGATGAATCGGAAGCTCAAGGAAACAACCAAAGAGATTTACGGAAACTTGACGCCTTGGGAGACCGTCCAGGTTGCCCGGCACAAAGACCGTCCTCACACGACCGACTACCTATCGCTGGTCTTTGACGAATTCGTGGAGCTGCATGGTGATAAACTGTTCGGTGATGATCGTGCAATGCGAGTCGGATTTGCGACCTTAGAGGGGACCAAAGTCATGGTCCTCGGACATCAGAAAGGTCGAACGTTCAAAGACCGTACCGAGAACTTTTTTGGTTGCGCTCATCCGGAAGGTTATCGAAAAGCGATGGCCAAAATGCGAATGGCGGCCAAGTACAACTTGCCTGTGATTTGCTTGATCGATACGCCCGGTGCCTATCCTGGAATCGGAGCGGAAGAACGTGGGCAGGCTCAAGTGATCGCCGAGAACATGTACGAGATGTCTCGGCTGGACACGCCGATCATTTGCATCGTGATTGGTGAAGGGGGCAGTGGCGGCGCACTTGGAATTGGGGTAGGGGACCGAGTCGCGGTTCTGGAAAACGCTTATTATTCGGTGATCAGTCCAGAAGGATGCGCGGGGATTCTTTGGAAGGGCGCAGAACACGCTGAAAAAGCGGCGACGGCTTTGAAGTTTACTTCCAAGAACTTACTAGAAATGGAAATCGTCAACGACGTGATCGCCGAACCGCTTGGTGGAGCTCATCGAGATCACCACCGCATGGCTGCGATGATGAAGTCGTATCTCAAAAAGAATCTCAAAGAACTGATGGATAAACCGAGCGAGCAACTGCTTGAAGAACGTTACCAGCGGTTTCGAAAGATCGGCGTATTCGAAGAGACTGGCCAGGCCGTTTAGCCTGCGATTTGCGATTTCGGTTTTCGGTTTGTTGGCGAGCAATTTGTTAATC
>CAZQQR010000265.1:0-4086 GCA_964595515.1 uncultured Pirellulaceae bacterium | reverse complement strand
TTACTCGGTAATGTCTGCAGTGGTCAAAGCCTTGATTTTTTTCTTTAACAAATTCTTTTCGTGCTCGGCAACTCGCCCATTTATGGCTCGCAAATAGCAATCGACTGCCGCAGTTGAATTGCCTTCTAATTCAAAAAGTTTCCCGCGGGCGCACTCGACCAGGAAATAGTTTTCCATGCTTGGATGCTGGGCTAATTGGTTGAGTTCTTTCGTTGCCAGTGTTGTATCTCCGGATTGCCCACGTGCGATGGCACGATTGAGTTGATAGATCGGTGAGTCGTAGTACTTGATCAATCGATCATAAATTTTGACAATCGTGTCCCAATCGGTTTCCTCAAAACTCGCTGCGCGACAATGCTGTTGAGCGATGGCGGCCTCAAAATGGAATCGTGATAGATGTTCGGTTGCCGATTGATGAAACCAATTGTTGGCGACTTGAATCAATGGGCGATCCCAGTCTTCACGATTTTGATCCTCTAGCAAAACCGGATCACCATGTTCGTCGACGCGAGCTTCTAATCGAGCACCGTGAAAGAGCATGAGCGCTATCAGTGCGCGGCTAGTCGGTGTGTCAAAGGGCGGATTGGTCGAGAGAATGTGACACAGCCGGGCTGCTTCTTCACACAGGTCATCCCGAATCGGCGCCGGACCACGAGAGGAACTGTAGCCTTCGTTAAATGCTAAATACAAAACGTCGTGGACTGAGTTCAGCCGGGAAGCCAACTCAGAAGGAGCGGGTGTTTCTACGGCGATACGAAGTTCCGCCAGCTTCTTTTTGGCTCTTTGAATTCTCTTTTTGATCGTCTCGGCAGGTGTCAGTAGTGCTCTGGAGATTTCTTCGATCCCAAATCCGCAAAGAATCTGCAGAGTCAACGCGATCTGAGATGAACGAGGTAGGGCAGGGTGGCAGCAAACGAAAATCATCCGCAATAAACTGTCAGGAAGTTCTTCTTCCGTTAGCCATTGGTCGACCAATGACTCGGTGTCTTCAATCGTATGTCCGGCAAACGCGAGTGCACGTTCGTGAACTTTGTCGCGTCGCAAATGATCAAGGATTCGGTTTCTCGCGACCCGGTGGATCCATGCCGAAGGGTTTTCGGGTGGCCCTTTTTGTTTCCAGGATCGCATCGCTTCCAGCATCGCGGATTGAACGGTGTCTTCTACCAGTTCAATTTGACGAACTCCAAACACCCGAGTCAGTACTGCAATCAAGTTGGCTGACTCGTGTCGAAAGAAGTTCTCAACCAGATGGTTTTGTTGATCGGATTGATTCATGGAATTGCAATGGCTTGCATCGAACAATGTTCGTCGCCGAAATTCGACGACGACATTGAACGGTATCAACAACGATCTTACTTTTCCGCTGGCTCGCCAACGTTGGCCAACATGCGGACTTCAACGCAGCCTCCGGAGGCTGCCATTGGCGAAGTTTTTGCATACTCGCAAGCTTGATCAAAATCTTTTGCTTCGATGATAGAGAATCCACCGACGACTTCTTTTGACTCAGCGAACGGGCCATCGGTGACGGTAAGGTCCGGATGCACAACTCGGCTTTCGGGAGTCAAAGCGTCCCCGCCGTCAATGATCCAACCTGCTTCCATACCGCCTTGAATCCAGTCCATCCAAACTTGAAAGACTTTCTGCATTTGCTCGGGCGGCATTTCTGGTTGAGGCTCACCGTTTTCTCGGTACACGAACATGAATTTTGCCATTTTGAATTCTCCTGGATTTGGTTTTCGTGCGATGTTTTGACACGAATGTCTCGCGTCTTACGCAATGGTGACGAAGAAGCCAAAGGGCAGGGGACATCGCTTTGAAATTTTCTCGAATTTTATTCCGGTGATGGATCCTGGTTGCTGGCCCCGGATTCGCCTGCCTTCCCAGCCCTTGATTGTGTTTGTGTCATTAGCACCAGGAAGACAACGAATAGCGGCAAGAAGATTGCGACGTAGGACGCTGGGTTCATTCGTGACTTCTTTTTCTTGATGTTGTCCAGGTTTGCCACGGAAGTTTCAATCAAGGCCGCGTCTGCCCAAGGGAATTTGTCTCGGACGATTCCGTCTTCATCGATCACAAATGCGGGGCTAGGCAAATCACTAAACAAAGCCCGGCTTTGGTCTTCCATCGTGTCGATGAGAACTTGCATCGGCAACTCGTATTCGTCTTTCATTTTCCGGGCGAGCAAACAACGTTCTTCAAAGTTTTTCGGCTGGGCGACTTCTTTGAATGCAAGCTGGCCAGCATGGGGTTCTTTTTGATAAACGATCAAGATTTCAGCAGCGTTGGACTCGGTGTATTTTCGATGAAGCTGACGCAACCCGGCGGCAGCACGACGAATGGGAGGTCATGTGTATCCGGCTTTGACGACGACAATTTTTTTGCCACGAAAGGATGAAAGCTGAACCGGTTCTCCCTCAAGCGTTTTCAGTTCCAGTTCTGGAGCTTGGTCGCCAATGGCCGGCTTGGATTTTGCAAACTGCTTTTTTTGATATTCTTCGGATAGCCGAATCTCCATTTGTTGAACGGGTGTCGATGCCGAAGCAGCGATACAAGCTACGCCGCCGAATGCGATCGCAATTAGTAGTAAATTCTTGATTTGTGTTTTCATGTCCACTCAATTCCAATTTTAAATTTCGAGTTTTCGGAGCTTAGTTTTGAACTTTCTCGCGGACGACGCGAAAGCCGATATCGTCCGTCATTACTTCTGGGCTTTGACGCATTCGAAAGCTATTTCGTAGATACATCCCATCGAGAATAAACGAGCCACCTCGAAGGCTGTGATTCAGTACTGTTTCTGACTTCGATGGATCCGCGACATCAGACATCCATTCAAAAACATTTCCTGTCATGTCGTACAGGCCGTAAGAGTTTGGGGCATAAGACCCGACCGGTTTCAGTTTACCGCTTTCTTGATTTGCCAGCGACTGTTTGTATATGTTGCCATAAGAGTAGACAAACAACTCAGGGCCTCGAGCTGCCTTTTCCCATTCTAATTCTGAAGGTAACCGATACGTTTGTCCGGTTTTTTGAGAAAGCCAATCGCAGTACTGAAGTGCGCCTTTTAGGCTGACCATCACTACGGGAAGTTCGTCGGCGTCGCTTTCGAACTTGCGATCGTTCGTCGAAGCTTTTGATTTTTGAATCCGACATTTTCGACTACGAAGGTCAATCCAATCTTCTGGGATTGTCTTTCCGCTTTTGGCTATCGCCGACAGGAATCCGGCGTATTCGCGATTGGTAATTTCATGTTCTGCCATCCAAAAACCCGGAACAGAAACCAAGCGGGCAGGGCGTTCGTCTTCGCGACCCACTCCAAGCGTATCCCCCATGACGGTTGGTCCACCCGGAATCCAACACCATCCAGACTCGTTTGCTGGGAACGGTTCGAGCGTGATCTTAAGCGGTTGTTCCTCAACTATTCCCGAGAGCGCTGGAACTGGATACCGCGAAAGTTCACTATTACCTTGGACCACTGTGTAGAACCCAGATTCCAGCTCGATCGTTTCAGATTCCGAACCTTTTAGTTCAAGAACGTCCACGAGATGGTTGCCCTGAACGCGACAGAGTTTTGCGGGTTTTTCTGATTGCAAGCCGACGAGTTCGACAACGATTTTCCCATCGCCTTTTGGCTGAAAAATGGGCTGAAAAACAGGAGGTGAAGTTTGCTCTGACGCTGGATGACTTTTCTCGCCCGATGAGGTCGTCGTTTCGTCTTTGCAACCGAACATCGCCAGAATGGTACAACCCAAAACGAGCTGCCAAAATTGGATTTCGAATTTGTTCTGTTGGGCCATGAAGTAACTTCGAAATCAAGAACGATTGACGCATTTATGATGGAAGGATCTGCTTTGTAATGCAAGAGAATTGTTTGACTGAGCCAGCTGCTCTTAAAAGCTAATCACAACAAAACTTGGATACCGTTCCCCATTCTGGCTATTGTCGATCGCAACAAAAAACCACTCATCATCCGCGATACATCGTTCCGCTAAGCAGCCATCCAGCCGTTATCCAAGTCTCGCACAATCGGCCAAACATCGACAAATACGGGGTAAAACTCACACCACCCCAACGTCCGATAATGTTTCT
>CAZQQR010000264.1:2101-7754 GCA_964595515.1 uncultured Pirellulaceae bacterium | reverse complement strand
ATCGTCGTTATAATCTAGCGCTCAGGCGACCTGCTGACCAGCGGCAGCCAGAATTTGATCTATCGCTGATTGGACTTCGGTTTGTCCAGACGATATTTCAACGTCGATCAGCCAAGCGTAAATCGGAATGCCTTCGAGTTGATTGGTTTCGATCTTAACCAAATCTTTGTGAGTGCAGACGATGACATCTGCTGACGTTTGGATGGCTTGATGGCCAATTTCTACAATGTCTTGACGGGTGTAGTTGTGGTGATCGGGAAAAGTGCGATGACCGACGACATTCAAATCGTGATTTTGTAACGTTGATTTCAGGTTTGACGGATTTCCGATCCCACAAAACAAAAATATCTTTTGATTTGCGATGGACTGCACTGTCGTTTCACGCCCGTCGTACTGAAGCAGACTCCTATGAATCGTTTTCAAAAACGCGATTGGTTGTTCACCCACATGCGTTTTGATTGTTTGTTTGATTGTCTGCAATTTTTCTGAACCAACCAGTTCTGTTCGCGTGATTACGATTAAGTCAGCTCGTTTCAATGAACCGATCGGCTCACGCAATAATCCACGCGGTAAGAGTCGACCGTATCCAAACGGACACGTCGCATCAATCAGCACAATGTCGAGGTCGCGATGTAGTTGCCGGTGCTGAAATCCGTCATCAAGTAATATCATTTCCGATTCGAGTTCTTCAACTGCAATTTGAGCCATCTCAAAACGATCGGGAGCCTGCAGATGTGGAACGTCGGGCAAACGATGTTCAAGTTCAAGTGCTTCGTCATTACGTCCTTGCTTGGCACCATATCCTCGGCTGATCAAACACACTCGGACGTTTTTGCTTCGGAGGTATCTGGCGATCCAAATGACCATTGGGGTTTTACCTGTGCCGCCCGTGGTCAAATTGCCAACAGAGATAACGGGGATGCTGGTTTTTTTAACGATCTCGGCGTTTTCATTTTTGATCGCTTTGTCAAATCTTCGATTTCGAATCCAGATTGCGATTCGATAGATTGGTGTCAAACAGCCGAGCCCCATTCGGATTACCCCAGCGAATATTCCGGATTGACGTCCGCTGATGATTTCAAGAAGATCGGATTGGTTTAACATAATGACAGTTTCGCCGTCATGGTTGTTGCCAACAAGACCACAATCAATTTGGCGTCGAATCAATAAACGGAAGTTTGAACGATCGAGTGAACTGTGGATAACGTGAATTCAGAAGACTCCAGTAACGATTCCTCAAACGAGTCACAGCGGACGTGGAAACCACTGAATCGGTTACAGCGAAGAGTGGCTGGCGTGTTGATCGAGAAGTCGAAAACGACGCCTGATTCTTATCCGATGAGTCTCAACGGAGTCAAAACGGGTTCCAATCAAAAAAGCAATCGTTCCCCTCAATTAAGTCTTCAAGAGCATGAAGTTGACGATGTTCTGTGTGAGCTTCGCGAAATGGGAGCAGTCATTGAAGTTCATTCTGGCGGCCGTGTCGCAAAGTACAAGCATCAGCTTTACGATTGGCTGGGTGTGGAGAACACGGAGCTGGCGGTAATGGGCGAGTTGTTGCTTCGCGGAGAGCAAACGCTGGGCGATCTGCGGGCACGGGCTTCAAGGATGAGTAAGATTCAAGGTCAAAGTGAGTTGAGGCCAATCATTGCTAGTCTTATTGAAAAAGATCTGATCGTCGAATTGACTCCTCCGGGGCGTGGCCAAATGGTGACCCACAATTTGTATTTGCCCGAAGAATTGGAACGACTCAAGCAGCAGTTCGCTGGGGGAATTGCGCCCAGGGTAAATTCTCCATCGCCGCCGACTGCGTCCAAGGCGGTTTCTGCCAGCCCAAGTTTAGATCCGTCACGATTGGAAGAGCTTGAATCTCAGGTGGCGGATTTGAAAGCTGAGTTGGCCGCTCTCAAAGAATTGGTCTCGCCGCTCCGTTTAGATATCGACGAAATAAAAGAATTGTTGAAGTAGTTCAAAAACTCGTTGATTGCTTCTAGTTCCAAACGGGATTTCGTCATGCACAGCATGACCTACGACGGGAATGCCAGTAGTACGGTTATCCAATTAACTAGGATTCGGCGCCCTGCTTCGCGCCGTCTTTGAGTCTACGCAAATCGCCTTGTGAACAATCGATTTTTTCGCTTGTTAAAATGAACCGGTTGTGAGTTTTCGAATCTTGTTGTCGCCAATCAAGATTGGGACGATGAGTTGGCTAGACCAATTCGGATGTTGGTCAATGCTGGACTTAGTCTGATCAAAGGAACGACTGGTAGTCAGAATCCATCCCGAATATTCGCCAGTACGCGAACAACGATTGGAATCGAAAATGAATTCAACCTTGTTGCAAGCCGACGTTGTTTTCGCGTAAACGAATCAAACTTGTACTTTCAGTCTCGTTTGCCTGCTCAGTTGTCGATTCGACGATTGAGGGCTCTAGCAAGGACGCCGAGCATCAGCGTGTTACTTGGAACCACGAACTTACAAGAAACTGTATCAGCAATTTCATTCCGATCGGAATTCGAAAACCTGGCGTCGCACAGAAAAGAAGAAACCATGAATACCAAAAAGCTATTTGACTGCTTGCCACTAACCTTGATTGTGACCGGGTTGGTTGTTGCCCTGTTTGCTGAAAATGTTCAAGCGCAACAGCCTTTCAATTCGGACCCTCGTAGCACCGATCAGCGAGAGGCGGACACTGTTCGCCCTGAAGCGGATCGTCTACCAGCGCGGTCATTCCAGTCACCACGTGACCGCGAAGAAACGCAGGGTCAAACCGTTTTGATCAATTCGAAATATGCGGGTTGGGAAGAAGCCTCGACGGGGCTTGGGAATCAGCGTATTTCAGACACGCCGCGAGCCAACTGGATCATGGTTGATGCAAATGGTCGATTCCGTGGTAGCGTTCAACCTGGACGCAACGCCAACGTTGCGACAATGAACGTGTTTTTGATGAACATGGGACGACTGGTCAAGCAAACTAGCCTGGATGAATCCGGCCGTTTCGAATTCAATAACGTTCGCCAAGGTGCTTACTCGTTGATTGGTTGGGGAGATCGCGGGTTCTTTGCTTTTGGGTTGAACATTCTTGCTCATAATCCAGAGCTTGCGGGAGACATTCCAAGCACAGTTAAAGCCACTGCTTTCCAAAACCAGACTTCGATCAACACCGATTGGATTCAACATTATTCAGCAAGAGTTTCTTACCGAGTGTATGGGCGATATGAAGATGGCGAAGGCCGCGACGATCCGAAAAATCAATACGGTTTTGACGGGTTAGTTAAATACGCTCCTAGCGCCGTTCCAGCGACTTCGATCTCGAGTCACAGTGTTTCCAAAACGGCGGATGGACGATTGGTCGGCCGCGTTCACCAAATGAACTCTATCAGTGGTCGGCCGGTAGACGTTCGAACAACGAAAGTTCTTTTGTTGGAAAACGATAGTGTTGTCGCGTCAACCACGTCCGACAATTATGGAGTTTTTGAATTCAGTGGCGTTCCAGATGGAAGCTATGGAGTACTTGCGGCGGGCGTCGACGGTGTCGGATTGATCGGCATCAATGTCGGTAGTGCTGGAGCAAACACGATCAATGATCAAGGCGAATTTGTGAACGCTCAACCGGGCGTGATTGACTTCACGATGGTGTCTTCGGAAACAATGGGTTGGTTGAATCACTACGCGAACGAAGTGTCTTACAAGCGTGGTTTGTTGGCTCCAAGACCTCAAGTGATGGACTCTGGAATGGCCTACCAAGGCTACGGATCATGTCCGCACTGCAACAACTGTGCTGGCGGATGCAACGTCTGTCAGAACGCTTACGAGAATAGCATTTGCCGTTCACGTGGTTTGACGTTTGAGCAGTGGCAAATGTATTGCCAGGGAACAGGTTCAGGTTTGGGCCAGTACTTTGGTGATGGAAAGTTCATCTCCAACGCGTCTCGGCAACTCCGAAAGAACGTCGACAAGATTGACAGCCTGTTCGAGAAAGCGTTCTATCCCGATAACAGTGGTGCCCTGAATGGACTTAACTACGGTGGATGTCCAAACTGCGGCAATGGCAACTGCCAAGGCTGTGGGTACTAAAACTAAATCGAGTGGTTAGTAAGTAAGTAGTCAGCTAGTTGGTTGTTGCTGATGGCTTCTGAAGGGCGGACTCAACCCTCAGAAGTGCCCAATAGCCTGACTTAGACTTAACCCAACTCACAGGTTTGCAAAAACGATTTCACCAAGGCCGAACTCAATGAGTTCGGCCTTTTTTAATTCAACCGATTGGTTAGACCGGCGGAATTTTTGTTCTGTAAACCGGATCGGCTTTTAGGGACAGGGACCGCTGTTTCGGAAATTTCAATCGTTTGAGCATCCGAAGTAGATGGACGTGATTGGACGCTGAAGGAGTAGATGTCTTGGGCTACGACAAAATCACGAATGAACTCAATGAAGTTAGGCAGAAATATTCCACTGTGACCGTCCACGATTTCTTTTTCTGCATTCACAGTCATAAAAGCGAAATTGTCTGGCATTCTGCGTCGTTCGGGATTCTCGACGATCGTCCAGTCTGAGTCGCTGGGCATAAAGTCCTCCCAGCCTTCACCGCTTCCTTTGAGTTTTTCTTCATATTGAAAAGGCTCAACCGAGTTTGCCTTGCTGATTGGTTTTGCAACCTTGCTGTTCTTGATTCGCATCTCGAGCCGGTGCGTGATGAAGTAATCAAGATTGGCGACAGACGTCGTGATACGTTGAAACTGGACCAAGTCTCTTCTTTTTTCCAACCAGCGAGCTAGGAATTGACCGAAGGGAAAATAGAGCCCGGTGGCGGAATCGTTTTCGGCTCCAACCGTCATCATGACGACGTGCTGTTGCTTGGAGTAGGCGCGTATCGAGCGTGTGAGTTCATTAAAGCCATGATACAACTGCGCCTCGAACGCGGGGTTCACTAGAATGATCAAATCGCCGAAACCCTGGACTCTGGAGATCGCATTTTTTTGATTGAGTTTGGCGGATTGGTATTCACCCTCGGTAACCGTTCGGATGGACGGCCCTACGGCCGAAAAGACCGCGGCTCCACCGAAGCTATGTCCGATGATGATCATCCTGGACTGGTAACGCTCCAAGAGAGCGCTGAATCTGACTTGTTCGAGTCGTGAAAGGATCGCGCCCAGGTCGCCCCGCCCAATTTTGTGAGCCGTTTTTTTCCGATTCCAAAAAGTAAGTTCTTTTGCAAATGGAATGCTGTTTGATTCACCTCGCCAACTCAGAAATACGCCAAATATACGACGTGGTTGGAGCCCCATTCGACTGGCCAGCGTCGTTTCCGTTTTAGCCAGACTGCTGAGCATCTCACGAAACGATTTCAGGTTTTCGTTATTGTGAGCTGCGTTGTTTTTCCAACCGTGCATGAAGCAAACCATCATCACGCCATTTTCGGAAGTGTCTTCTCGCTGGGAAGTCAAATCCGCGACGATCGCCTCCAATTGTCCAAGGTCCCATGCCTGACCTTGATCATCGAACTCAATGTGCCCGATCGAAAACTCATGATATCTTTCGATCACCAGCTCTTTTTGTTCCAAAGCGATTGCGGCAGCTTGTTCCGTGTTCAGATTCTCGTAAACGTTGATCGTCGGGGTTTCGTATGACGTTCGATATTGGAAATGAGGAACCA
>CAZQQR010000264.1:0-2001 GCA_964595515.1 uncultured Pirellulaceae bacterium | reverse complement strand
AGAACTCAGAGCTCGTCAAAGTTCCGCTCTAAGCATGGGTAGCTTAGGGAGTGAAGTCATCGTCGAACCCACCACCGCCACCTTGGGCCGCGTCGAATCCGACTTTGATCAATCCCAAGATTCCGTCCTGAAGTTCAAACTGCATTTTCATACCGTTTTCGATCAAGTCAGAAGTCATGCTGATTCGGTCGTTGCCTGCTTCTTTCAAAGCTTCAGCCATCGCTTCGACCGTCTCGTCACCTTCCATGTTGGCGGCAAATTCCATGATCGGTTGCAGGTACAAGTTGTACTGCATGATCTCTTTGGCCATTTGGGTCCCGTCCATGCCAGCTTTAAGAGTCGCCATCGGGTTGCTTCCAATTCCGATGTAAACCTCTTTTGTTCCAATTCCGACGATAACCTCGATTTGATCACCGATGGCATCGCGAACTTCTTCTTCATCATCGGGAACCGGGATTTGAATCTCGTGGAAGGTCACGTTTTTGTGGTTTCCACTGTTCAGGTTGACTTCGATCTCACCGTCCATTTTTTCTTCTGCCATGGCGACAAGATCTTTGATTGTGCTCTCTAGTTTTTTCGGATCAGCGATTTGAGCACCACCAGCGAAGTTGATTTCGCCATCTTTGAGCATCAATACGGCACCCGTATCGAGCAAACCTTCCTTCATGGTCGCCTTCAAAACGTCGGCGATTTCTCCCATGGCTTTTTCAACAACGGCAAGGTCTTGTTCGCTCATATCGCCATCAGCATCCATCTCTTCGATGGCAGCCTTTTGAAGATCCTCAAGCATGCTTGAGTACTGTTCGGCTTCTTCTTTTCCCAAGCGGGCACAGCTGTTTGTTGTGAACGTCGCACCGTCCATCAAAAAACCTGTGAACCGAGAAGGAGCGGAAGCTTTCGATTCCGTCATCATTTTTGCGAGCTTTGAGCCCGGCAGTGCTGTGAATTCGACATCCGTCGTCATTCGCTTAGATTCTGCATCTGCTTTCATTCCGATCAAAAGCCGGTCTGATTCAGTCAGCATCATCTTCATCTGCCGCATCTGCATTTCAAGATTCTTCTTTTGAAGCTCGGTTTGAATTCCCTCGTCCATCGCATCAAGCGCTTGTTCTGAGCTGTCCTTGATCGTATCCAGTAGTTGGGTACGAAGCTTTTCTGGAATTCGTTGCCCGAAGACTTGGGCTGAAAGATTGTATTTTCCTGCGATGTCACCAACCAATTGTTCCGGATTGTCCGGAAGGCTGCCTAGCCTGCCTTTTTTGTTGGACATGTAAGCGTAGCCGTTCTGCTCTTTGATCAGAATTTCTGTTCCATCGTCGGCAACGGCGGTGATGAAGTCGTCGTTTTCTTCGACTTCCATTACGGTAGCAACCACATCGAGCATCTCGTCGATGTCTTCAACTGGAACAAAGCCAAGAAAGTCAGGCGTCTCTGAGTCTTCTTCAAAATACAGAAGCACTCCAGCGTCTTTGTTGGGATCAAGCCCCTTTGTGTAACCACTGATCATGGCTTTGGCCATGAATTTCATCTGGGCAAATCCAGATGCGGTCAAAATGTACTCAATGTCTTTTAGCTGCTCACTGAACTTGGCAATGGAAACAACCACTGCAGGTTTAGGTGCACTTTGACAAAATGCTTTGCTCGCAGGCAGCATCGAAATCACGCTGAAAATCAATGCCAGCACGAGAGATTTGCGATTGCAAATGGACTTCACGTTCGTCTCCAGTAATGGATAGTTAAATGGATGGAGGGCAACACCGAAACACGATAGATTTCTAACGTGACGTCCCTTTCCGCTAAGATTGTCTAACATCAACCTGTGGATGCAATAACGTTTCGCCCGAAACCAGCAAAATATCGTTTCGTTTCGACGTTTTGATCGTTTCAAATGGCTCAGAATCAGTACTTCACATCAGTCAATTTGGTTAGCACAGATAGATACTTCTTGAAGAATAGGAAAGTTTTGGATTCTTCCAAGATCCTTGGTCGTTTCCTGCTGGT
>CAZQQR010000263.1:1873-7792 GCA_964595515.1 uncultured Pirellulaceae bacterium | reverse complement strand
AATTTGAAATTTGAAATTTGAAATTTTCAAATTTTCAAATTTGGAATTTCGATTCTCTATCCACCTCAGACCCACCGCTTTCTTACATGCAAACTTTTAAACCAAAATTACGAAACTCAATAATTGAAACTCAAAACAGAATTTATAAACTCGGAGATAGCTATGAGAATTAACCGCAACCGACGAACTGGTTTTACACTGCTCGAGCTTTTGCTCGTGATGGCGATCCTGGTTGTGTTGGCTTCACTTTCAACATTTGCGATTTTGAACCTGCAGAAAACGTCGTACCAAAAGACGGCTTTCATGGAGATCAGCACGCTGTCAGAAGCCTGCACCATGTATAAGCTAACCGTCGGTCGATTCCCGGCCAAATTGGATGACTTGTTCACGAATCCAAGCGGCCTCTCCAAAACACAGTGGGGCGGACCTTACCTAAAGCAGCCGATCCAAGCTGATCCTTGGCAGCGTCCATACAAGTACGCTGCGGATGAGTTAAACGATCGTGTCATGATCACTTCCGCCGGTCCTGATGGTCAGGAAGGTACCCAAGACGACGTGCCTGATCCGACTGGTCAAGGCTAACGTCGTTTATCCGAGTATTTGAATCCTCCGTGCGCGATTTCGTGCCCGGAGGATTTTTTGGATTCATGACAATCGTCGTCCAACGCGACAACAATTGTGCCGCTCGCTGACTAACAAAATTGTTTTATTCGAGTTAGATGACTGATCGTCGCCCGTGGTGACGTGTTCAACCGCCGAGGACAGAGCCACCGCTGAAGCTGTCTTCGCGACCCAAATTAGACGTCTTTACTTTATTCGATTTGCGACTTTCCGTTTTTTGAACCGGACCTGATTTGTATTCTGCTTTGCAACAATCCGCTCGCCGCTCACGCGGTTTCACCTTGATCGAGTTGATTCTCGTGGTCGCGATCATGGTGGTTGTCGCATCGATTGCCGCGCCTGCGGTGCATCGAACGTTTGCGCAGCAAGCATTGCAAAAGGGTGCGGATCGGTTGAGGGTTGCCATGGGGCAGGCTCGAGTCAAAGCGATCAAGAACGGTGAAGAGTATGCCGTGTTTTTTATGCCCGAGGGATCCTGGTTCGGCGTTGCTCCGTTCTACAGTTTTCCTGAGCAGGCTCAAATCGCGCAAAAACGTCAGCAATTTGTGACCAACGGTAACTACACCGACTACGAAAAAGATTTGATGCCGCGCGGCGTCCGGTTCGTCGCCGGTGAAACGGCAATGGATGGACGTGCTGCAGCAGCGGCGGCTGATGTTGGTGGTGCTGAAAGCCTGAGGTCCATTCTGTTTTATCCAGATGGAACCTCTCAGGATGCTCGAATCATTTTACAAAATGATAAAGGCTCGGTGCTGCAGGTTGAGCTTCGTGGATTGACTGGTATTTCGAAAACGACCCGAATGGCGGGGAATATCCAGTGATTCGAATGCGAAACCAACTTAAGAGTCGCGGCCGAAGTGGACTGTCACTACTCGAGGTTATTCTTTCGATCGCTATTCTTGGTGGTGCACTCACCGTCATTGGGCACCTCTATTTTCTTGGCTATCGAAGTGCACTTCAGGTTCGGATTCGCAGCGAAGCAAACGTACTGGTCGATTCTACCGTAGCGGAATTAGTCGCTGGCGTTTTGCCACTTGAGTCAACCAGCGACGTTCAAATTGAGTCTTCCCCTGGCTGGACTTACTCGGTCAGCCTCGAACCGTCGCTTCAATCTGGCCTGTTCATGGCAACGGTCAGCGTCAAAAAAAGTAACGTTGAATCGAACATTGGGACTTCGGTTTCGGTGGTCCGCTTTATTCCTGATCCGGATTACGAACCGGAGGAGGATGAAGGATGAACAGGATTCAAAATACAAAACCAAGAACTAGTCGCGGTTATTCTCTATTGGAGTTGCTGCTCGCACTTGCGTTGTCGGTGGTTGTGATCGGAGCGATCAGTACAGCGATCCAGATTTACCTGGTTTCGTTAACCAAGCAACAAGCGATGATCGAACGAAAACAGGTCGCACGCGCTGTTTTGACGATGATCGCCAAAGACATTCGCGCGGGCATCCAATACAAAGCTGCCGACTATTCCGGACTGGAAAATCTGTTTCAGACGCAGCAGTTAATGCAGAACCCTCCTCCCGTAGATCCAGATGCAGAAGAAACTGCGGAAGAGCCAGAAGACTCAGGAATTATCGTTGAAGAAGAAGTCTCTTTTCGGCCGGCGATGATTGGAACGACCAATGTTATCATGATGGATATCAGTCGTTTACCGAGGTTGGATCAATACAACCCAATGATGACAAACGTCCTACAGGATGTTGCTTCTCCGTCGGATGTAAAATCGCTTGCGTATTTCGTGTCAGCCGGAAACGGCGGAATTGAATCTGAAATCGCTTACACCCAAGCCCGGGCTCCCGGTGGGCTTTATCGGCGAGAGATTGATCGCGCTGTGGCTTCGTACAGCGGTGATTTTGAGCTTGTTTACAATCCAGATGACTACACTCAATTGGTCGCCCACGAAATCGCAGAAATCGGGTTTCGATATTTTGATGGCGAAGACTGGCAAACTGACTGGGATTCCGAAGAAGTCGGTGGGTTTCCGACTGCCGTTGAAATCACAATCGTGATTGATCCAGAACGGTCCAGCCCGACCTCGAATGAGTACGATTATTCGGGCTTCAATCAGGAAACAATGGAGACTCAGCGGATTGTGGTCGACCTTCCCGTTTCTGAATCCACTGCGGAGGAAGAAGAATGATATTTGAAATCCAACGAGTGGCTTGCGGACGCAGCCATCGAAAAGGTTCATTGCTGCTGATTGTTCTCATCACGATCGTAATTCTTTCGTTGTCAGCCTACACGTTTACTGCCTTGATGCAGACGGAAGAGCAAGCCGTTCGTTTGCAAACGAGACAGGTTCAGTCCAAGTACCTTGTTGACTCAGGGATGGACTACATGCGCTTGTATTTGTCTTTGAGTGAGGCGACGATCCGGGAACGCGGTGGCAAATGGGATAATTCGTTGGTGTTCCAAGCAATCCCAGTCGCGGTGCAAACAACAAATCCTGATACAGTTGGCTATTTTTCAATCGCAACGTCGGCTTTGGATGATGACGGGAATCCAGAGGGAATCCGATTCGGATTGGTGGATGAGAGCAGCAAAATCAACTTGAACGCATTGCCCTATGTGGATGCGATGTACGGAAGCGGGCGGGATCTGCTGATGTCGCTACCGGATATGACGGAAGAGATCGCCGATGGAATTTTGGATTGGCTGGATGCGGATGATGAAGTCCGTGATTATGGAACCGAAAGCGCATTCTATCGGAGCGAGTCCCCAGCCTATGAATGTAAAAATGGCCCCATGGATAGCTTGGATGAATTGTTACTCATTCGAGACGTGACACCTCAATTGTTGTTTGGTCTCGATACCAATCGCAACGGAGTGCTTGATCAAGAAGAAGCCAGCGCGAGCGACGTTTCTACCTCTGACGCGGATATGTATCTTGGCTGGGCGAACTACTTGACGCTGTATAGCAAAGAAAGCAATCTGACGGCGGAAGGGCTGCCGCGGATCAATATCAACGCCGATGATTTAGAGCAGTTGTATGACGACTTAAAAAGTTCCTTCAACGATGAGTGGGCAAACTTTATCATTCACTATCGAACTTCTTCAGAAGAACCACTTCTTGAACCGCCGACGCAGACGACCGCTGAGATTGTGAATGCCGGTTTGGTACCTCCAGATTTTGATGCACTTCAAAGTCAACGAAAGTTCAGTTCCATCATCGACTTGGTTGGGACGTTTGTAAAAGTTGAAGATCCAGAGGTCTTGTTCCCTTATGCTGCTTCACCGATTCAGTTGATGAATATGCCGTTTACTGTTCCCACGATGATGGCTTCGTTGACGACTTACGAGGGAACCAATATTCCCGGCCGAGTGAATATCATGCAGGCTCCCAAACGGGTCTTGCTAGGGATTCCGGGGCTGGACGAAGAAACGATCGACCGAATTATTTACGCTCGCGGATCGGATTATGAGCTGGACGACCCAGATGGGGCGGATATGAACCGTCAGTACGAAACGTGGCTGATGGTTGAGGGGATCGTCGGTTTGACCGAAATGAAGCTGCTTATGCCCTACATTTGTACCGGTGGCGACGTTTATCGGGCGGAAATCGTCGGATATTTCCCCGATGGGGCCGGAACCTCCAGGGCTGAGGTAGTGTTTGATACTACGGTCCCTATTCCTCGCATACTATTCTGGAGAGACAAGAGTCATTTGCGAGGAAGCTTTTCGATTGACGCTTTGGGAACAAATCTGGCTTCTGAATAGCGGTGCCAACGAGACACAGCACCAATGAGTAACAGCACCTCCGAATAACGCAGAAAAACTGAAACGACTGAAAGTAAATCATGGCATTCGTTGCTTTAGAATTTGAAGACGACCAAGTCTACGTGGCTGCCGCCAAAACGGCTGGCAAACGCGCCGAGATCACCCACCTGTTTTCTGTCAGCCTCAGCGGCAGTGACGAAGAAGCGGCTCAGGCACTCAAATCACAGTTGAGCAAACACGGTGCATCACGAGCGGATGCGATTGTTGTTGTTGGTCGTTCTGACGTTGAGATGCGCGAAATTGTTGTTCCGCCTGCTCCCACCCGCGAGCTTCCCGATATGGTTCGCTTCATCGCCCGAAACGAATTCGCAACGATGAACGATAACTGGGCCTTTGATTTCGTACCTCTGAGCGACGATGAATCTTCTTCGAGAAAAGTGATCGCAGCAGGAATTTCTCCCGAAAGAAAAACACAAGTCACTTCCATTGCAGAATCCGCCGGGCTTAAGATCAAGCATCTCGTTTTGCGACCTTACGCAGCAGTTGATTTGGTTCGAGAGCGTTTGTCGGACGGAGACTGCCGATTACTGATCGACCAAAACGGTGACAAAAGCGATTTAACGATCGTTGACGGAACCCGTTTGCTCGCAACTCGCTCGGTCCGCGTCCCTGCGTCTTATGAGGGTGAACAAAGGATCGACGCGATCATTACAGAAGCCAAACGAACACTGGCTTCGTCGCGAAAAATTTTAGGCGACCGGACGATCGACAAGATCACCATTTTCGGTCACAACGAAACGGGTGAATCGCTCAAAGAAAAATTCGAAGCGCTAGGCAAAGACGTCGCCCTTATCAATCCGCTGCATGTCAATTCGGTTTCCAATCGAATTCAGGAACCCCAGAATCCTGAGCGCTACGCGGCTTTGATTGGTGCAATTCAAAACCAACAATCCAATCACCCGCACTTGATCGACTTTGTGAACCCTCGCAAGCCGATCATTGAAAAGCGGGACATGTCAAAACTGTATCTATACGGCGGAATCGCCTTGGCAGCGTTCCTACTGGCGTCCATTTTTGGTTGGTACACGCTTCGACAAGATTCAGCGGACAATGCCAAGCTTCAGGCGAAGCTGGATGAATTAAGAACTCAAAACGCGGGCAACGAAAATCGCCCGGGAGTCGACAAGATTTTTGCGGAAGTCGGAAAGATCGACAAATGGGTCGCATCGGACGTCAATTGGCTGGAAGAGATTTACCAATACAGTGACAAAGCTCTAACGCCGGATGACACGATCATCGACACCTTTGATGCGTCGGTCAGCAAACGGGAAGGCGAGCGTCCGAAAATGACGATCACCTCCAAACTGGCCAGTGTTCAGATCGAGAAAGAGCTGCTTAAGTCCCTCGGAGATCGGCCATTTTTGGTTTCAACAGGGCGTGGTGCTGAAAACGACGATGAGACCTATCCGTTGACGACCAATTTATCGGTAAGCCTGGTCGATCGCTCAGATGATTGGATTGGGGCGGTCGACGAAAAAGCTGCTGAGTTTATCAACGCTCGAAACGAACGACTGGC
>CAZQQR010000263.1:0-1773 GCA_964595515.1 uncultured Pirellulaceae bacterium | reverse complement strand
ACACAGAAACGGAAATCGCCCCGGCAGAATCCACCGGCGGTGCTGCCGAATCCAACAAAGCTGGAACGACGTCAGACGAGTGATTGGAAGGTTGCCACTGACACAAATCCAAACGGCAACCCAAAACCACTGTTAAATATCGAAAACAAGAACGACACATTAAGACTGATTAACGATGTTTGAAAAGTTAACTCCCAGAGAAAAAAAGCTTGTTTACGCGACGGCGTGGCTTGTTCCCATCTCCGTGATTTTTTGCGCCATATTCTGGTACACCACCAAGAAGGCGGAAAACTTCGAGCAATGGAAGGCTTTGAGTTCAAACATTAAAGAAGAGGTTCAGCGACAAAAGGACGCCGCGCTCGCGAACCGCCGAAAGATCTACTACAACAGCGTCAGCATGCCGGTCGACGTCAACCGAGCCAGCAACGACTATCAAGTCTGGTTGAAGATGCAGTTGTCGGAACTGGACATGGACGTGAAATCACTTCAAGCATCCGAAGGCGGAAATCTAAAAGACGACCAACGGATGATTGGACGACTAAAGAATTTCTCATTGGCAACCGCGGGAAAATTGGACCAGGTCACTGAATTCTTGCATCGGTTCTACTCGGTTGATCTGCTTCACCGAATCAAATCGCTCAAAGTCGTTCCACAAACCGAAATCGTTGGGAATGATAAAAAGGTTCGATCAGGATTGCTTTCCGTTAGCATCACGATTGAATTGCTTTCGTTGGCGGACGCCGATGATCGTGTCGAGTTTACCGACAAGCTTCGTGAGTTGAATCGAACCAAAGAAGAATACTTGGGCAAGATCGTGCGTCGGAATATTTTTGGTCCGGCGAACAACACACCAACGATTTCTGCCCGGCCATCGAGTTCTTACTACTCTGACAAATCCGCCACGATCTCTGTTTCGGGTGCGGATGCTGATGACAACGATCAATTGAATTTTGAAATTGTTGACAAAGGAACGGTGGCTGGTGAGCTGAAACTAGTACACAAGGCTGGAGACCGACGGGCACAATTGGTTGTGCCTCCTCAGAAGGCAGACAAATATGTTGTGCGGGTCAAAATCGCCGACAACGGTTTTCCGCCCAAGGAAAGCTTCAAAGATATCACTGTCAATTTCAAAGACAAACCGCCGAAAAAGACAGTGACAACGAAAGCGCCTCCCACGCCACCACCTGCCCCACCGTTCATCAACGCGAAACAGACCAAGATCACCGCCATCGTTCAAAACAGAGACGGCAGTCGCAACGTCTGGCTGACGGTTCGCACCACCGGCGAAAAGTTCCGACTCAAAGAAGGTGAGACATTCGATTTGGACGAACGCAAGTGGATCGTCGAATCTGTTCAACGAGAACAAGTCGTGCTGGGCGTAGACGGAAAACTCAAAACGTTTTTCGATGGCGATTTCTTGGGAGAACCAAGACTCGAACGTGACAACCCCAAGGTCGCCCCCGCAGCCAAGATCCAGTCAGATCTTCCGCCACTTCCGCGAGTTCTACCTTAGCTGCAGTTGCGCGGCGCGAGGGCAGGTAGAACGTAAATCTTTTCCGTGTCACGAACGCGCAAACGGGGCTCTCAGCCAACAAACAAAACCCTCCCGCTTGCGGGAGGGTCGTGCCTCAGGCACGGGGAGGGTTTCGTCGGCCACCGATTTCCTTGATGTTGAGATCAATCCTCGATATTGAAATCAATTCCTCGATGTTGAGACGATCCTTGGTATTGAGATCAACACCCTCTCCGCCGCTGAGACGGCGACTCTCCCAG
>CAZQQR010000262.1:5781-7813 GCA_964595515.1 uncultured Pirellulaceae bacterium | reverse complement strand
CGCATTCACCAGCAGGTCAGCCGATTGCGTTTTGATTTCGCTAGCCAGACTCAGCTCGGCCTCAACACCAGAGCCAACAAGATTTGCGACGGCTGCATCAGTCAGCGTTTGCCCAAGCACTTTGAGGTGGGCGACTTCTGCTCCGGATGCCTTGATTGCATTTCCGATTCGCTCGACCATCGTCAAAACAAGTTTGTCTAAATCAAACCGTTCTTCGGCGGTGGCTTTTGTTTGACAATTTAGCCAGCCCAATTCGGCTTCGCCCTCGGCGTAAACCACATAATCAACATCCATCATCCGGTTGCGTTTGACGGGCTCGCTTTCAACGGCGGCTACTAATTGTTCAAATCCTGTTCCATCGCGAGCACTGATTCCAAACGCATTCACGCCCTCGAAACGTTTTTTGATCAATGAAAGCAAATGAGACTGGTCTGCTTCTGAAAGCCTGTCAATTTTATTGACTGCGATCGAGTCAGCTTCTTCGAGCTGTTTGAGGAAAATGTATTCCGCCTTGGGAGAAAACCCTTTCCCTTTTTCTTCCGCGAGAATTTTCTTTCCATGGGTCGGTTTCAAGAGCACAACCAAGGGGCCCATTTCAAAACGGTCTCCAAATAGTTCTCTCATTGGCTGAATGACTGTTGCAACCAAATCCGTGCAGCTTCCAACCGGTTCGGCAATCACGATGTCCGGTACTTTTTCATCCGACAGCGAGCCGACAGTGTCAATCAGATCGTCAAACTTGCAGCAAAAGCATGCCCCGGGGACTTCGCCAACTTGAAATCCTTGCGATCTCAAAGTGTGTGTGTCGACAAGATCATAAGCCTGATCATTGGTGACCAGCGCCACATTTTTTCCTTGAGCGACATAGTGGCCTGCTAGTTTGCCGATGGTCGTTGTTTTTCCGGCACCCAGAAAACCGCCGATCATTAGGAAGCGAATCTGTTTCATCTTGTTCCACGTGTAGGGTAAATTTCGTTCCCAGATTATACTTTCTTCTCCTGCGAAAGTCTTTGGGCACGATTCCTTTGCCCTTCTACGTGTAGTTTCGTATCGAATATTACGCAGCTTCAAATCAAGGTTGACCGTTGTCAAAAGAAAAACTTGCGATCGATGGCGGCACTCCTTCAATTGCACTTGGAGAGTTAACGTGGCCGGTTGCGTCACCTGAAATTGTTGCAGCCGTCAACGATTCACTCGCGGATGGATCTTGGGGGAAATACGAAAGTCGTTGGACACAAGAATGGATTCAGTCGCTTGAGGAGTACTTCTCTAGTGCAAACGTGATGCTTTGCTCCAGCGGAACCATTGCCGTGGAGCTTGCTCTTCGTGGACTAGGAGTCAAAACTGGTGATGAAGTCATTCTCGCTGGGTACGACTTTCCTGGAAACTTCCGCGCTATCGAAGCGATCGGCGCGGTGCCCGTTCTGGTCGACGTGATGGAAAACGGCTGGGTCATCGATCCCGACCAAATTGACGAGGCTCTGTCTGAACAGACCGCGGCGATTGTTGTTTCTCATTTGCATGGTCAAGTTGCGGATGTCGAGCGAATTCGAGAGCTGGTCGGTAAATGGAATTCCAAATCAGCCACCGAAGTGAAAATTCTTGAAGACGTATGTCAGGTTCCCGGCGGCCGGATCAATGGTGATGCTTTGGGGTCCTTTGGAGATGCTGGATCATTGAGTTTTGGCGGTAGCAAGCTGCTTTCGGCGGGAAGAGGCGGAGCCATTTTGACCAACGACGCTTCTGTTTTTCAAAGGGCGAAAATATTTGCTCAGCGTGGTAACGACGCGTTTCCATTGTCGCAGTTGCAGGCATGTGTTCTGGGGCCACAGCTCGGCCAACTCGATTCACTAACGCAGATTCGAGCTGCCAGTGTTGAGGCGCTGCTGAAACAAACGGAATCGCTTTCAGATTTGATTCCTCTCAAACAACTTGTCGATAACGTTGTTCCTGCGTACTACAAAGTTCCCTGGATCTTGAAAGACCGAACTCCCGGCTGGTCTCGCGTCGATTTGATTCAAGCGTTAATCGC
>CAZQQR010000262.1:0-5681 GCA_964595515.1 uncultured Pirellulaceae bacterium | reverse complement strand
GCTGAGATTCGGTTGTTACGATCTCGGACTCCGCCCGCAATTCTCACGGACTGGGCCGCGATCGTGTTTGCCATGGTGCTGCCCACGATCGTGACGCTGGTCTATTTTCTTTGGCTAAAAGACGCGGAGTCATCACTGCAACAGTCCGCGATGGGAATTGGGAAAGTGATTCAGTTTGGATTCCCGTTCGTTTGGGTTTGGTTATGGTATCGGGGCACCTTTCGAAAAACAGCGCAGCCGGTCAGCGGCGGGCAAATCGGATTTGCGATTGGGTTCGGGTTGGCGGTTGTCGCCGTGATGTTCTTGCTCTTCTTTTTCGTCATTGAGCCCGCTGGGTTGGCCGATGGATTGACTGAGTTAGTCAAAGAAAAAGTCGGCGGGCTGGGAATTGACGCTGTGTGGAAGTACGTGGCTCTTGGCGTTTTCTACTCGCTTTGCCATGCGTTTCTGGAAGAGTATTACTGGCGATGGTTTGTGTTCGACTACCTCAAGAAGGTTACTTCGACCCTGACGGCCAACATTGTGTCGAGCCTTGGCTTTATGGCCCACCACGTTATTGTGCTTGGTTATTTTTTCGGCTGGACGTCACCACTTGCCTACGCTCTGTCATTGTGTATCGCCGTGGGCGGTATGGTTTGGGCTTGGCAGTATGATCGAACGGATCGTTTGGTTGCGCCTTGGATCAGTCACATGATCGTCGACGCGGGAATTTTTACGTTGGGCTATTTCTTGATTCGTGACTTGTTGATTTGAATCGTTCCCAGGTCAATCGTTCAGGCGAAGCACAACATAGGTCGATTTCACGTCGTCGTTTTCGGGATAAACTTGTTCGAGTGTGGTCGCTGTCTGAGCAACGTCGATGCACCGTTGTGGAATGACCAGGAAATCGGCTTGATAGTGTTTTCCAATTGCACGCAGCTGCTCGTCGGAATACGACAACAGCCCAGCTTCATATTGTTTCTGCGGCCGACCGAGTCGATTTAGTCGCTCATTCCATTCAAGGATCCCCTCTGCATCTTGGGGGATGTCTTTCCAACAAACTATTTCGCGTCGTCCCGTGTACCACTTAAAAGTCTGCTGTTGGTTGGGGGTTATGAATGCGGCATCGCTAGGCGTGTTGTTTCGGATCCAGTCGCAGACTTTTACCCAGTTTCGATACGTGGCCTGAGTTCGCGATTCATCGTTGTCGTATTGTGGCAGTGATCGACGGTCGGCACGTGGTCGTGGATCTTCATGTCTTTCGAAAGCCATGACACCAAAAGCTGCAACAATACACGCCACAAAAATCCAACTGCTCACTAGAGTCCCGCGCGAACGGTTAATGCCCATCCAGTACCAAACGAGTGCTGACGTGCCGATCGCAGTGGTTGCTGGGATTGCAAAATCAGACAGTCGAAACCAGTAAAACCGCAAAAGCGTTGCGGCTCGAAAGGAAAGCTCATCCCCCTGCTCTGCCAGGCCGCTCAACAATAATCCGAAAAATGAAATCAAAAGACTGCCCAAGCCAAACAGAAACAGCGGATACAGATTTCGGTATCCGACAATCCATCGGGCTTTTAACCAGCGATGAAGGACCAGCCAGAAAACTACGACCAATGTGAACCGAGCAACATGCATCGTCGGGAACGCATCGAATGTCAGGTGGTGGGCAATTCGATGGTTCACATAGATGAGCTGGGCCGCGGAGGCGACTTCGGGTGAAGACATTTGGTCGGACATCAAAGGCGGAATAATGCCGATCAAACCAAGGGCCGCTCCAACTAACAGCGGCCACACTTGTTTCTTGATCCGTTCAAATCCCAACTGCAAATAATTTGGTTCTTGATTCACCTCCAGCCAGATCGTTCCCAGCCAACTGAATTCGATTGCCAGAATTGACCAACCACCGACCAAGACATGAAACGCCGTTGCTATCCCTAGCAAAGGCCAAACCCAAGTCCAGGTTTTAGTGACGACGTTGCCAAGCGCCAGCAGCACGAAAAAGTACGCTAACCCTTTCGCTTCAAATCCTCCGACCACCCATTCGCCTGCTAGATGAAATCGCTCGTTCAAAATCGCGAACAGAATCGCCGCAAAGATTGCAAGCCAACGAACGTTGAATAGCCGCCAACAAAGTCGTTGCCAGGCAAACGCGAGCAGACCCCAAGTCATGAATCGACCAACCCACGCCACCATCGACAAAGACATGAATTTTGTCAGCCAACCGGTCGAGACGTAAAACAACCAATGAGAAAAAGAAGATCCGAGAAACAAGTCTCCGGATGCCCATTGAGCGTCCCAAAAGTGTTTTGCCTTGGTCAGATAATGCGATTCGTTAACATCAGGCGGCAATTGCCCGGCAAATAACGCGAAAGCCAGAAAAATTAAGATTGTTTCGAATACAACCGTCAAAAAATCTGAGTTAGCGGTCCCACCAGACCCCGAATTTTGAACTGAGGAATCAAGTTGTGTTGGTGGGAATCCGGATGGGGCCTCTGTTGGATTGGAGTCGCCTCGATTAATCTGAAACAATGAAAGCCAAACCCGATCCAGAAACGACGGGATGTCGGCAGTCCAATTGCTCAGTTTAGAATTCATTTCGGCGCGTCGGTCTTATGCAAAGGAAATTAGGTAGAAATACGGTTGTACTCTTGGGGGTTGGTCATACCAATGCCCATGTGCTTCGAATGTGGAAAATGAAGCCGGTTGAGGATGCTCAGCTTGTTTGCATCTCCAATTTTCCACACGCGACTTATTCTGGAATGCTACCCGGGGTTCTAGCCGGCCAATACGAAACTCCGGCAATGGAAATTGATCTCGTAAGGTTGTGTGCGTCAGCTGGCGCAAGGTTGGTGATCGATCGCGTCACAGGAATCGATCACGAAGCCAACGAGATTATATTCCAAAATCGGCCTCGTCTAAGGTTTGATATTCTCTCGATCGGAATCGGATCCAGGCCAACTTTTGATGGTGTAGAAATTGAACCTGAATCGGCCGAGTCCAGTTCAGCTTTGGTTGCCGTAAAACCGATGCAAACGTTTCTGGATCGTCTGCGAGCGAAGCTGAGTGATCGTGATCCAAAAAAACAGGATGCTCAAAAAATCGTGATCGTGGGCGGCGGTATCGGAAGTATAGAAATCGCATTCTGCCTTGCCGAAAGAATTCAGAATTCGCCTGATAGTCTGGGATTAAAAGGCGCTGCCGAGCTTGCAATTTGTACCGGAAGTCCGCGGGTTGGAGCGGGACTGCTGGAGTCCACGCAGGACAAGGTTCACCAACAGCTAGAGCGACGAAAGGTAGAAGTTTTTGCAGGATCTCGCGTATCAAAAATTAAGTCGAATGGATTGACTCTCGCCAATGGAAACGACATCGAAGCGGACGTTGTGATTTGGGCGACCAGCGCGATTGCGCCGGAGCTGCTTTCCCAGTTGGAAATGGAGACCGACAGCAAAGGGTTCCTGATGACGGGGCCAACGCTGCAGACAAAAACTAATGACCGGATTTTTGCAGTTGGCGATACGGGCACGATCGAAGGGGCGAATCTCGTCAAGGCAGGTGTCTACGCCGTCCGCCAAGGGCCTGTTTTGTGGGACAACATTCGCCGAATTATTTTGAAGCGATCGCCGGTTGAGTATGTTCCGCAAAAAGGGTTTCTCAAACTGATTAATACGGCTGACGGAAAATCTATCGCGGAATATGGAAAGAAGAGTTTTTACGGTGGCTGGTGCTGGAAGCTTAAAAATCGCATCGACGTGAAATTCATGAAGATGTACCAAGACTATTCGTTGATGGAAATGCAGCCGGAAAAGGTTGACCCCGATGAGGTCATGCGGTGTCTTGGTTGCGGCGGAAAAATTGGTAGTCAGCTTTTGAGTCAGGTGTTGGCAGAGTTGGAAGTGCCCAAGCACGAGGATGTCATTATCGGGTTGGATGAGCCGGACGATGCAGCTGTCGTGCGAACTTATGATGATCAGGTTTCTGTTACAACGGACTTCTTTGCAAGCCCGTTTGATGATCCTTATTTGGTCGGCCGAATCGCAATGTTGAATTCAGCCAGTGACTGTTGTGTCATGGGAGCCCAACCAACTGCGGCGTTGGCTGTCGTACAATTACCACTTGGACATCCTCGTTCACAACAACAAGTCATGCGTGAGTTGATGGCTGGTGGTGTTGAGGAACTCAAGAAAATGAATGCAACGATCGTTGGTGGTCATTCGATCGAAGGGCCTAGAATGACGATCGGTTACACCATTCTCGGACGCCAACTCGTTGACCCAAAAACAAAAGGGATGTTGAATCCCGGTGACAATTTAGTCGTCACAAAAGCGCTTGGGACGGGCGTTTTGTTGGCTGCGTTGATGCAGGGCCAGCTTCCAGGGAGTTCGTATGCGACGCTTATCGATCGAATGTTGCAAAGCAATTACATTGCCCTTCGTTTGATTCTTGAGCAGAAAATTTCGGCGATCACGGACGTGACAGGATTTGGGTTGGCGGGCCACCTCGCTGAGATGTTGAGCGCGAGTAAAAAGTCAGCCAATTTGGTGATGGACTCTGTTCCCCTTTTGCCGGGCTGTCAAGAATTAATCGAGGCAGGAATCGAAAGCACTTTGGCGCCTGACAATCGGCTGGTGGCCGGAAAAGTGAGAGTGATTGGTGATACGCATGCGCCAAAATTTGCAAGTCTTTTTGACCCTCAAACCAGTGGAGGTTTGCTGTTGGGTGTCGACGATCAACACGTAGATCAAGTCGTTGAATTTATGAAGTCGGAAGGTTACGAGGATACCGCCGTTGTTGGGAAGGTCGAAGCAAGTGATGGTTCGAATGTTCTACGACTGGACAGTCGTTAATCACTTGTCTGACTCGCGACAGCCAGTACCAGTCCAAAAACAGTCCGTCAAAATTTGGTATCATCGCTGCTAACAACTGCATCGAACCCAACCCCGCAGTGAACGTTCGGATCGTTTAAGCAAAGGACCTTAACTTGGCTGGAATCATCTGCGATGTTTGCCAGACGTGGAGCCGCTTCGAAAACACGGAGGGAGCGAAGACCGTTCGTTGCCCTAGCTGCGGCAACTTTCAGTCGTTGGAAGAAATGGATGAATTTACAATCCATACCGTCGATCCAAACGCTGTGAAAGAAGTTCCGGTCTCTCCTTTGCTCGCGTTCGAAAATCCTTCGGATGATCCAAATACGGGCGGTGAATTCCCGGTGGTTAAATCCAATCGTGTGCCAGTGGATCACCAAGCTGACAATCCTTACCGCGTCACTGAACTGATGGAGCTTCGAGCTAATCCGGGTGAAAATGGATCGGGTTTGTCGTATTCTGATCAGGGTGTCGCGAGACGCAAGCTCGGTCCGCCTGCGATGACGATGATCGTATTGCACGCAATCGGTTTACTGCAATGTTGTTTCCTACTGTTCGGTTTTTTTCTAATTGTGCTTGATTCGCAATTTGAGAAACTTGAATTTACGACTGTCGGACTAACCGTTTTTCTTGCCGGGATTCATGGTTTTTGCATGTTCGCCTTCAGTAGAATGCTGATCGGCAAGAACTGGATTGTTTGTGTCGCAGCAATCATTTTGTCAGTCATTTTCGGAGTGACCTGTTTTCTAATCCCAACGATTTTGGCGATTTGGCCGATCGTAATTTTGTCGAACAAGAAAGTTCGAAAGTTGTTCGCAGAATCAATCTAATTGAACC
>CAZQQR010000261.1:0-7822 GCA_964595515.1 uncultured Pirellulaceae bacterium | reverse complement strand
ATCGCCGCCTAACGAACAGCGAACGCTTTTTACAAATCGCAAAACGCCCGCTACAGGCAACTAAAACATCTTTTGCAACTCATCCGTATCAATGATCGGAATTTCAAGCTTGGATGCTTTTTCGCTTTTGGAACCCGAACCGGGGCCAGCGACCAAGAAACTTGTCTTCTTGGAAACGCTACTGGAAGTTTTTCCGCCCCGCGATTCCACTTCCTTCTCCCAGTGCTTTTTTCCTTCAGGAAACCCGCCGCTGAAACAGAAGACTTTTCCGTCCAGGACGCCGCCTTCCATCGGAACCTCCGGCTCAACGTATTCCAAAAGCGCATCAATGTCGTCGGAATTTTCAGTCAGGTATTTGTGAATTGCTTCCGCGGTAATCGTACCTACATCATCGACCGCTTCGAGTTCCTCGACCGTTGCGGCACGGACCTTTTCAAACGTGCCGAAATGCGACGCCAACACTTTGCCCGCCGACTTGCCTGCCGCACCAATTCCAAACGAAGCAAAAAATTGCCACATCGGAATCTGCTTTTTTGACTTCATCGCGGTTTCGATCGCCGCGTCCAACGCATCCCCGCCCATTTTGTCCGGAGCGGGAATCATCTGAATGGCTGCGACGGCAAGCGTTGACTGTCGATGCGTAAGCCCGCAAGCCATCGCTTTGTCCACGTCGAGTTCATAGAAATCAGCTGCCCGAGAAACTGCTCCGCCTTCGACCAATTGAGTCACACGGCTTTCACCCAGCCCAAGCACACCAAACGTGGCGAGATAATGACAAAGCGTACTGATATTTTGCGCCGAGCAATCGTCGTTAGGACAAATCAGCTCCAGCATGTCTTCCGTTCCGCCCTTTTGAAGCTCGGTTTTCGTCTGGCATGCAGGACACTGTGCGGGAAAGTCAGGTTTCCCTTGGCCGCTGACGACACCCGTGACTTTGGGGATGATCTTGCCGGCTTTTCTGACCGAAATTTTTGAACCAACGGTGATTTGGTTCCGCTCCATGAATCCAGCATTGTGCAAAGTCGCGCGAGACACATTGGTGCCGGCCAATCGAACGGCGTCAAAGATCGCGACACTGGTGAGTTTCCCCGTTCGGCCCGTTTGCCACTCAATTTCCTTGATGACGGGTGTGGCTTCTTCCTCGCGAAATTTCCAAGCGATCTTGCCTTTGGGATTTCCCGTTCGCGGATCACCGTGTCGCCCCAGCTGTTCCTGGTCTTCCAAATTGTTGACGCCGACGATCACGCCGTCGACTTCAAAATCAAGCTTGGGAATCCCCTTTTCCATTTTCGCAAGGTCTTCAAACTTGAACGGCTTGGTTTCGATATAAGGCACGCCCAATTTTTTGACGCACCACTGGCTTCGTTCAATCTCGGTCTTGTAGGGCGGATTCGCTAATGCTTCGATAGTGTAAGCGATAAAGCTCAACCGCATTCGTTTCGTTTTCTCTGGATTCTTGAACTGACGAATGCCACCCGCCGCGTGGTTGCGAGGATTGGCTCTCAATTTTTCGCCAGACTCACCCAGTGATTTTTGAACTTTCTCAAAATCCGAGAGCGTACAAATAAGTTCGCCTCGAATCGAACAGGTCACCGGCTCTTTAAGCTCATCTGGAACTCCTTCAACGAAACGAACCTGGGCCGTCACGTCTTCACCATTGATCCCATCACGAGGTCTAAGACCTGCCCGGGCAAGTTTTCCGTCTTCGTAGTAAAGGGCCAGCGCAACGCCGTCGAGTTTATAAGCTTGATAAAAATACTCAGCGGGATACGAAACGTTTTCGTCTTTGTACTGCTTGCCTTTGGCCGTCAGATGCTTGCCGCCTAGCACCTCTTCAGAAGCGTTCGCCACTCCCTTACCAAGCCATTTAAACAATTGCTCTTCCTGTTTTTCAATGTCCTCGTGGCTGGCTTTTTCGATCGAAGTTAGCGGAGGATCGTGAACGACTTTTTGGACAGCTGAATTGACCTTTGATGCCGTCGCCGTCTTGAACAGCTTCGATTTCGGCTTGAGTTCTTTAAGTTGCCGACGATACCCGTCATACTCGCCATCGGTCACAACGATCCCGGTTTCCGGGTGCCTGCAGTCGAGCCCTTGCTCATAAAGCGTGTCCAAATGTGAGATCACTTTTTCAAGTTCATCCGCTTGTTTTTTATCGCTTGTTTTAGCCATATCAATCGTTGAACAAATTCAATCGTAAAAGAAATTCAATCGTTTTAAAAATTCAATTGGGCGAGAGGGTCAATAATTACAGTTGTCGACGAGAACATTTTGCTTGCTAGTCGCTGGGAAACTCTACTGTGATCGTTTTACATTCGGGACATTTGACCGCTGGAATTTTTGACTCAAGGTTAAGACCCTTTGGTGATAGCCGCTCGGGCACGCTAATTTTGAAGGAACTCATCTCAGCGTACCAAGTGATATTTCCAAGCGACTGGATGACTCCTTTTTCCATCGCCGCGCCGCATTTGGGGCAAGCAAACTTCGCTTCGACAGCCTCAGTATCGGTTTGGGGTGGTTCGTAAGGATTATCGTTTGACATTGTTTCGGTCGACAACGTGCATGAAGGTGATCATAGATTTGCGGTTAGTTTAACCCATTTGTGCGATGCCATGGCAAGTTCAACTTGGTCAACAAATTTGCCAACGATTTGTTTCGAAATTTACTGTCGTTGCGATAACTTTTGTTGACCGCGGCTCAGCAAGTTTGCTTGGTTGTTATTCTTAGGCTAACACCAATAATATATGCTGTGGTATTGGCGAGGCTCATACTCTGTGGGCGAATCACCAAGCGCATTACCAATGACGAGCAGACGGAAGAACAATCCATGATTAGTCGAGAGACGTTTACTCCGCCGTTCAAGCAGCCATTAGTACAGATATTGGGTTTGGCGGTATTCGCCCTGTTTGCCTGGGTGATTGGTCCCGGATGCCAAACAGTGTTTGCCAAAGTCGTACAGCAGGACGAGCTGAGCAAAGAAGACGAGCAAATTCTTTCCGATACATTTCTTCAAAAAGAGAATTCGGTTTTCATCCCGGTTCCGAGGGATATGCTTCGTCCTCTAATCCGAGCCAATCGTGCGATCAAAGAAAATGAAGCGACGCGCGCGGTTTCACTTTTGGGAGAAGTTCTCTCTGAATCTACCGACGAGGACTATCTGGTTCCTTCTGGAATGGTTGATGGACTTTCGGTAAGTCTTCGCAATCGTGCGCAAAGGATTTTGGGAGCACTACCTACCAAGAGTCGTGAGTTGTACCGATTGAGATATGGGGTGCAAGCCAAACGAATGTTGGCGCAGGCTATTGAAGAGGGCGATTTCGAGAAAGTCTCGGCTGTGATGCAGAGATTTTTCTACACTCGATCAGGCTTCGACGCGAGTATGATTCTCGGCCATTATCATCTGGACGAAGGCCGACCAGTTGCGGCTGCCAATTGTTTTGCAAACATCTGCCGAACTGCGGAAGCTCGAGAAATTCACGATCCAGAAGCATCCGTGTTGCTTGCGATTTGCTGGATGCTTGCCGATGCTCCGGACCGAGCGGTGGATGCACTTGAAAACCTTCGCAGTCGGTCCAGTAGAAACACGATCCAATTCCAAGGCGAACCTGTCCGGCTCTATCAACGGAAAGATCAGGCTGAAAATTGGCTGCTAAAACTTGTTGGCGGTTCTCCGCTTCGAAACATCGACGTCGTCAGTCAATGGCTGATGTCAGGAGGTAACCCGGCCAGAAATGCTCAAACCGATGCAGGTTTTCCGTTGCTGAGTCCGCGATGGTCCGTTCCGACGCTTAACGATCCCGACCTGGAAAAAATGGTCAAGGATCGAATGAAGGAACTCGTCTTTTTGGATTCTTCTCCCATACCTTCCGTCCAACCGTTGGCGATGGGAGACACTATTGTCATGCGGGCGTTTGACCGAATGATCGGAGTCGATTTCGCGACGGGAAAACGCAAATGGGTTTACCCGCCATGGGATTTCGCGGAGCAGATGCGTGAGAATTCCTCCGATTTGTTGAAGCCAAAACTTATCAACGCGACCAACTTGCAACAACGCATGTGGCAAGATTCTTTGTACGGTCAGTCCAGTAGTGATGGTAAACGAATCTTCGTCATCCCCAATCCCGGCTTCGTTCGCGGAGGCACGTCCACGGACTTGCGAAATGCCGGAGCGATGGCGTATCGGCCTTACAATGAAATCAAAGCCATTGATGTCGAACGTGAAGGAGCGTTCTTGTGGGAAATCGGCGGGCAAAAAGGGTTGGACGAACCCAAGCTGGCCGGTGCATTCTTCCTTGGTCCTCCTCTTCCTGTCGGCGGCGAACTGTTCGCAATCTGTCTCCAGAAACAAGACATCAAACTGGCCGTTCTGGACGCGGAATCCGGTCGGCTCAAATGGGAACAGCGATTGGGAACCACCGAAAACAGCCGTGACCCGCGAACAGATCAATATCGTCGTCTGGCAGGTGTGACTCCATCATTCGCGCAGGGGATTATCGTATGCTCAACAGGAACCGGAGCTTTAGTTGCCGTCGACCTTTCAACTCGCTCACTGCTGTGGGGTTACCAGTACAGTTCAGCAAGCCGCAGAAACATCGGCCGGATTGACCCTGATGGAAACTCTACCAAGGATCCGTTCAAAGGGCTTTGGCGTGATTCATCAATCGTGATTTCAGATGGTCGTGTTTTATACACGCCAGTCGATGCGCAAGAACTAATTTGCGTTGACTTGCAATCCGGAAAACCCGGCTTCGTCAAAAAAGACAAATTACAGACCGCAAAATGCGACCGCAAGGACTCGCTCTATATCGCTTCCGTACTCGATGGAAAAATCGTCTTAATTGGTGATGAAAAAGTCCGTGCGATCGAGCTCAAATCCGGCGAAGAAACCTGGCACGTTGACATCCAGGAATATGGCCGACCAAGTGGACGCGGGTACGCCAACAATAGGTCTTACTTTTTTCCCACCACCAAACAGAGGCTGGTCAAAATCAATTTGGAAACGGGTGGAGTCGAACAAGTCGTTCAAACCAATGGCATTCTTGGCAACCTGATTTGCTACCGCAACGAAGTCATTTCGCACGGCGTCGACCGGGTCGTCTCTTTCCCGCAAGACATTCAAAAACGCCGCATCTTGCGAGAAGCAGAAGCCGACGGTGAATTGACGCCCGAAATGTTGTATGTCAAAGCCCAACTACTATTGCAAGACGGAAAGCGTCTTGAAGCCATTGAGACTATCGAGTTGTCGTATGAAAAATTCCCTAGCCTGCCCACCAAAGATCTAATGTTGCGTTGGATCCTTGACCTGATCAAAGACGACTTTGACACCGGAATCAAACTGGCTGAAAAACACGAAGCTGAATTCCTCGAGCATTTTCGTTTTGAATATCTGGCTGCCCGAATCGACGGTTTGATTTCGACAGGCAACCAAGCGGCTTCGATCAGAATTTTGTTCGAAATGTTGAACCAGGAAAAGCTCCGTACTCTCAAAGACGATTTCCTGGAGCTTGAATCTTCGATTTATGATCGAGCTGCGATTGGAATCGACGCCAAAGATTTGCAATCTCTTTTCGCAGGCAAAATCGAAATACGACTGGATCATTGGTTGGCGTCTCGCGTCCGAACAGTATTCGATTCGGCGGACGAACCGGTTCGTAAGTCAATTCAAAACGAAGTTATCAAGTTCGCAAAATCCTACGGCGAAGGGTCTCCTGTCGTTCAGCACGACGTTGTCCGATTGTTCGGCGCACGGATGACAACGCCTGAGTTTCGTGTCGAACTAGCCGAGACGTTGCTCAAACAGGATGATCGACTTCGTGCTAGACATCTGTTGACTGGCCTGGCAGATTCGCCCGATCCACTTGTCGTCGCGCAAATTCTGCAGGTTTTGACGGATGATTCAAAAACAAATGGCGCCAATGAAAGTGCACTTGTTCAGCGGTTAACGAATCGGCTGAACACAGATTTTTCGGATGAAATTTTCGGCGAAAACCAAACAACGGGACGTGAACTCGCAACCCAGATCAGTACGAGTTTCCCTTCTCCTCCTGATTCACGAATAGACTGGAATCGCGGAGAAGTTAAAACGACCGCCACTACCGTTTCTCGGCCGACCCCGATGCATTTTTCAATGATCGAACTGCAGGCCCACGACGACGCCAAATATTCGGAATGGTCCTATCGGTTTTACAGCCAAACCGGTGAATTTGAAATTAGAGACGCCTACGGAAATGAACTTCACCGATTCCTGCTTCGCCGAGACGTTTCTCGGATAGCTTCAACCTACAACTCGTATGTTTTTGGTCGGATTTCAATCCAAAATAAACTTGCGGTCGTCGACATTGGCACGGAGATCTTTCTATTCGATTTTGCAAAATTGAAAACAAAAAACGACCCGGTACTCTGGAACACTTCGATCGAAGGCGGCTCCCGATTCCAACCCGTTTTGACTTTGTCACGAATGTGGGGAGAAACAAGAACCACCACCATTCCTCGCTATTACGAGAACCGAGTGCATGTTTTTGCTCCAGGAACACACGGCGTTTGTTATTTAAAGAACTCTCAATTGGTTTGTCTGGATTTGTTTTCAGGAAAACGAATATGGGATCGCACAACGACACTTCAAAGCTCAATCATTTTTGGGGATCAAGACAATCTGGTCCTTTGGAATCCAAGAAAACGACTCGCGTTGTTCCTTGATCCGGCAGCCGGAAACCTAGAACGAACCGTAAAACTTCCTGATGAGCACGGAGCGGTTTGGATGCCCATGGGTTCTCGCGTGCTCGTCACAGCCGTTAACCAAGCAACCGACGCGGCCCTCAACCAAGCAAAAGAGACGAGATCAAAAACAGGCGATAAGAAAGACGGTAAAAATTCACCTGACGGGAAACCCGACAATCCGATGACGAAAATGGTCGGCGTCTACGATCTAATTGCACAACAATTTGTTTGGAAACGCTCTTTTCCGATGACGGCCAGAGCTTGCCGCATTAAAGACAAGAAAATCGCCTTGCTGCCTCCCGAAGGCGACTTAGAAATCATCGACATAGCCACCGGCAAAGTAGACTTCAAAGTGCCGGTGGAGTTTGGCGTTAGTGAAACTCAAAACGAATCACTTCGGAAACGAGTCACTGGAATCGGAGTCGAAGTCAGAGAAGGCAAGTACCTGATTCATTTCAAACGCGGGGACACAAGGAACCGAGTTGAACTCAAATCTCAAAACGTTGACATTCGCTATCTGAATTACAACGACGTGATGTGGGTTGGCAACCTGTTTCTGGTTGACCCAGTCAAAAAATGCGCTGTCTGGGATCATGCGGTGCAATTTGATAACTTTCAAATTGCTCAGGGGCAACCGAATGCAATGCCATTTCACTTGTTTGCCCGTCGTGTTCGGCGAAACGGTACGACTCACATTCAGTTTACCGGCATCGATCTAGAGACCGGTCGAATCGCGGTCAATTACATGGCAACGTACAACTACAACGTGACGTTTGACATCACATGCGACCCGACTGAACAGAGAGTTTCAATCGACTACAGCAACCATTCGATCGATTGTGATTACCGTGGGCGATCGGACGGCCCTCCAAGACCATTGGCGCATTTGACGAATGCCAACTCCGTACCAAAAGTCAAAAAGATAAAAACGACTCGTATCGTTGATCAAGTCGCGCTGGCCAAAGAAAAAGAAAAACTGATGGACCAAGCAAAGAAGTTCCAGGAACGACTTGAGCAACGCCGCGAAGAAGAGCGAAAACTATTGGAGCTGGAAAAAGTTTCCAAAACGCCTTAGTTTCAACATCGGTTCGATTTTCCCGTAGCG
>CAZQQR010000260.1:0-7837 GCA_964595515.1 uncultured Pirellulaceae bacterium | reverse complement strand
AACAACTACGGCGTGAACATGAACATCGGCAACTACGTGAGTTTTTCTGAAAAGTTCCAGGGTGAAGGCGGCGAACTAGATGTGCAATATTGGGTTCTCGATCATCAACGTGAAAAAGCCGAAAAGCACTTCAAAGAAGCTCCCAGAACGCTCAAAGCATTTGAGTATTGGTTCGGAAAGTATCCGTTTTACGAAGACAGTTTCAAACTGGTAGTCGTCCCTTACCTGGGAATGGAGCACCAAAGTTCCGTGACCTATGGCAACGGATTTCAAAATGGTTATCGCGGGCGAGACCTCAGCAACACAGGCGTGGGGATGAAGTTTGATTTCATTATCGTTCACGAATCCGGCCACGAATGGTGGGGCAACAATGTTTCGATGAAAGATGCGGCTGACATGTGGATTCACGAGAGCTTCACAAACTACTCTGAAAATCTCTTTGTCGAATATCACTTTTCAGAGAAAGAAGCCCAGGACTATGTGATTGGTTGTCGGCAGTTGGTCGGCAACAAAAGCCCGATCATTGGTGTGTACGGAGTGAACAAATCTGGCTCGGGTGACATGTACTATAAAGGCGGAAATATGCTTCATACGATCCGTCATATTATCAACGATGACGAAAAGTGGAGATCGATTCTTAGAGGGTTAAATCAGAAGTTTTGGCATCAAACGGTGACGACCAAACAAGTCGAAGACTACATTTCGAGCGAATCTGGTTTCGAGTTTGAAAAGTATTTCGATCAGTATTTGCGTGGGACCAAGATCCCGGTTTTGAAGTACACGATCGACAAAAATCTCGTTCGATATCATTTCGAAGATGTCGTCGAAGGATTGTCGTTTCGAGTTAAAGTGCGGGTGAACGGTGAAGAAGTCTGGATTACTCCGACCAGCGAAGTTCAAGAACTAAAGCGAGATTCTGCAGTGAAGAAATTTGAGCTTGATCGTAATTTTTACGTGGATTTGAAACGGGGTAACTAGAAGCAAGCAACCAATTGCATTTCGTTGCCTCTCAGTTTGCGCACCAACGTTGACAATGAAATACAAAATCAAGTGAACTAAAAATGGAAATGAGTGCCGCGCAAACAAAGCGAATCAGCAAATTTCTTAGCCTAGTGCTCAGGCACAATCCTGGCGCTATCGATGTTCAGCTGGATGAGGCTGGCTGGATTGACGTCGATGTGTTGTTGAATTCGATGGCCGCCAAGGGACGCAAGGTTAGTCGTGAACAATTGGATCACGTTGTTGCGTCCAACGACAAACAGAGGTTTTCATTTAGTGAAGATGGACTTCGAATTCGTGCGAAACAGGGCCATTCGGTCAACGTGGATTTGGGTTACCGTCCGTCCGAGCCACCAGAGACGCTCTGTCATGGCACGCCGTCTCGGTTCGTCAAGCAGATTCGAGCAGGAGGTCTGAAAAAGATGAAACGGCATCACGTTCACATGCATGCCAGTCCAGAATTGGCTAACGAGGTTGGTGGTAGACGCGGCAAACCTGTGTTATTGACCGTTCTTTCCAAGCAAATGCATGATGCCGGTTTTGAGTTTTTTGTAACGGACAACGACGTTTGGTTAACGGAACACGTTCCACCTGAATTTATCGAATTCCCGTCTGATTAGTGAGAAACGCTGTTGTACGGGCAAAAGTCGCCATTGTTGCCACTGGCATACGAATATTGTGTTCACCCAACCACCTAAAATTGAAATTTGGCGGACTATTCGTTTATCTCCGTGATTTTTCATTAAATTGAACGTTGTCTTTGTCCGCTTCAGTTGGTTTAATATTGCAGTTGAGACACAGTCTCAATAGCTCATCGAGCAACCAAACGCAGCAAGCATCCCCGGGGCTCTTCCCCGCGCCAGCCACGCATGGTCGATCGCGACAGCGGTCTTTCAATGAACTGATTCCGTGCGCACCCGCTCTGCAAATCGTCGTCGACTTCGACGTTTGCGATCGCACATGATCGGTCGTTACTAAATTCGTAACAGGTGATTGGATGTCGAAAACACTCTGCAAACTTAAAAGTAAAAAGAAAAAGCGCCGGGCTGAACTCTTCATTGTTGGATCGGACTCCACGCATGTTTGCCGAAAGTGCGGACGCTACTCGGATTCAAAAAAGAAACTTTGCAAACCACAAAAGTTATCGTAGGACGAAGATGAAGTTCTCAAGTTATCTATCGATTTGTTTGTTGGCTTTGGTCGCCACGGGCTGTACCAATAACATTGGTTCATTAACGAACCAGCAGATTCCTGTTAACGGATCGTCACCTAATCCTCTTAAGATTGTCGCGACTACAGGGCAGATCAGTTCTGCGCTCACAAAAATCACTCAGGGTACTGACGCAGAGATCACGTTGTTCTGCGGTCCGGGAGTCGACCCGCATTCGTTCAGCGCAAGCACACGAGATGTTAAGGCGATGTTGGATGCGGAGTTGATCGTTTACAACGGATTTCATCTCGAAGCGAAGTTGTCAGAGCATCTTCACAATTCGTTTGGTGAAAAAAGTTGGTCGATGGCTTCTGCATTTCCCCAGCGATCGAGACTTGATTGGGTTGAAGATGGAAACGTTGATCCTGACGCGCCGTTTGATCCCCATATTTGGAATCATCTTCCGGCTTGGGCGGAGTGCGTCAAAGGGATGACGAACCGGTTGGTGGAGTTGGACCCTGAGAATGCCAAAATCTACATCAAGAATTCCGCTGCCTACGTTGACGAGATAATGGTGACTCATCAATGGGCCGAGTCAAAATTGAAGTCACTACCCAAGGAACGGCGAATCATTGTGAGTGCTCACGATGCATTCAATTATTTCGCCGAAGTCTACGGAATGGAAACTCTGGCTGTTCTCGGGATTGGCAACGACCCCGAAGCCGACATCAAAACGATGCGAGAAGTTGCCATTGAGATTTGTGAGAAGAAGGTGCCCGCGATCTTTATGGAATCAATCACCAATCCTAAAGTCTCCCAAGCACTTAAAGAAGCTTGTGAAGCGAGAAATTGGCAAGTCGAACTGGTTCAGCAAACTCTTTACTCAGACGATCTCGGCGAATCAGCCCCGCAGAACACTTTCTTGGGTGCGTTTCGATCGAATGTTGAAATTATTTCTCAATCGCTAAACCGAGAAGTTAATCCGTAGCGTCACCCAGCATGTGCTCTTCTCACAGCAACTTAGGCTGCCGCTCCAATGATTGATGTTCCTGCGCTCGATATTAAAGGACTGACGGTTGCCTACGATGCAAATCCAGTTCTTTGGGACGTGGATTTGACGGTTCCTGCAGGAGTGATGATGGGGTTGGTGGGTCCCAATGGTGCGGGAAAATCGACGTTGCTCAAAGCTGTTCTTGGACTGGTTCCCAGGCTCACTGGCGAGACGCTCGTATTTGGTAAACCGGCAGCGGCAGACCGAAAACAAATAGGCTATGTTCCCCAGCGAACGTCGATTGATTGGGATTTTCCGACCAGCGTTTTAGATTTGGTGTTGATGGGAACTTATGGTCGGCTTGGCTGGATCCGGCGACCGGGTGCCAAGGAAAAAAGAGACGCCAAGGCTGCACTGGAAAAAGTGGAAATCGGTGATTTGGCAGACCGTCAAATCAGCGAACTTTCAGGCGGCCAGCAGCAGCGCGCTTTTTTGGCCCGCGCGTTCGTGCAAGACGCTCCGATGTTCTTTCTTGATGAACCATTCGCGGGCGTTGATGTAACCACCGAAGCGGCAATCGTGAAATTGCTGCATGAACTTCGGAATCAGGGCAAAACGATTGTGGTCGTTCACCATGATCTTAGTACCGTCGGTGAGTATTTGGACCAGGTCACACTGATCAATCGAAAAGTGATTTCCACCGGTGAAGTTTGCGACGCTTTTGAACCTGGATTTATCGAAGCGGCCTACGGCGGCAAGGTTCGCCGTTTGAGCGGTAGGTTGAGCGGACTCGATCGCGAGCGAGAATCAGGCACGGAGCGATCATGATCGAGCTTTTCCAAGATCCGACATTCCGCACGGTCTTTGTTGGGACGACCGCGATTGGTGCTGTGAGCGGCAGCCTTGGATGTTTTGCTTATTTGAGAAAGCAAAGCTTGATCGGCGACGTGGTGTCGCACTCTTCCTTGTTCGGGATCATGAGTTTTTTCTTGATCAGCTACCTCGTTACAGGTGAGGGAAGCAAGTCGCTTTTTGTCTTGATTCCTGGGGCAATCTTCGCCGGCGTTTTATCACTGCTACTGACCCGAATGATCGTGGACAATTCGAATGTTCGAAAAGACAGCGGTCTGGGAGTGATGCTTTCCATTTTTTTTGGAACGGGCGTTTTAATGCTTGGTTGGGTTCAAAAAGCATCCGTGGTCATTCCTGGGCGGCGCGGCCTCAAAGACTATCTGTTCGGGATGGCGGCTTCGATGACTCAAAGTGATTTAGTGATGATTGGAATTTTGGGTCTGTTTTCGATTCTGGTGATGGTTGTTTTTTGGAAAGAGTTCAAGGTGTTTACCTTTGATCCGTTGTTTTCACATAGCCTTGGATTCAAAACAAAGACACTGGATCTGTTGCTGATCGTGATCCTCGTGAACAGCGTCGTGATTGGGATTCAGTGCGTGGGAGTCATTTTGATGATCGCTTTGTTGATCACTCCGGCTGCCGCGGCCCGGCAATGGACCAGGTCGCTTGGGAGTATGGTGACGTTGGCGGCGGTAATCGGCGCGGTTTGTGGTGGGCTCGGGTCGTTCATCAGCGCGACCTACGGCAATCTACCCACCGGCCCAATAATTGTTTTGACTGGAATTGGCTTTTTCATCGTGTCATTGTTGTTCGCTCCCAACCGAGGCTTGATTTCGCGGACCGCAAAGAGATCGGAGGCTGGGGTCTCATGACGGAATTCATGCTCATTTTTTGGACGGTTGCGATCGCAACCGTCACGGCTGTTGCTTGTTCGCTTTGTGGGGTTTACTTGGTCATCAAGCGGGAAGCGTTTGTGTCGGAGGGCCTAAGCCATGCGGTGCTTCCAGGGATTGTGGTTGCTTTTTTGTTTTTGCAAGATCGAAGTTCGCCGTTGTTGATCGTGACGGCGGGGCTTTCCGGTTTACTGATGGTCTGGTTGGTTCAAGCAATCTTCAAGACAAGATTGGTAGACCAGGATGCGGCCCTCGGGATTGTGTTCAGCGGTTTGTTTAGTGTGGGTGTATTGCTTTCGAGTCTTGAACTCAAGAACGTGCATTTTCATGCGGAGTGCATCATCGATGGCGATCTTGCCTACGCGCCTCTCAAACAAGTAGAAATACTTGGGTGGATGGTTCCCAAGGCACTGGCTGTGATGTCAGCCGTGTTGGCGGTGTTGATTGGATTTGTGATTGTCTTTTACAAAGAATTGAAGCTGATGTCGTTCGACGAAACGGCTTCGAAGATGCTCGGGTTTCGCCCCCGACTGATGCATACGTTGTGGCTGGGACTAGTTTCGATCACTGCAGTTGCTGCGTTTCAAGTTGCGGGAACAGTGCTGGTCGTGGCGTTGATGATTGCGCCGCCGGTAGCTGCGAATCTATGGACCAATCGACTTGGCTGGATGTTGGTCGCCAGTAGTTTGATTGGGGCCATGGCGGCGGGAGGAGGCGTGGCACTGGGGATGCGGTTGAACACGGCTTATGCGGGCCCGATCGCTTCGATGGCAGGATTGTTGTTCTTGCTTTCTTTGTTTCTAGCGCCAAAACAAGGACTGTTTTCGAAATGGCGACTAAGAAAGCGTCAAACCGTGGAGATGTTATCGCGATTGGTAATCGAAAAATTGTCGGTCGAACAAAGCGGCCAGAGCAAAAAATCGTTGTTGGAGTCCGTTTACTGCGAACCTCAACAATTCAAATCCGCTGTCGCACTTTGCCAACGGCAAACGTGGATCGAGTCTGACGGTGATCGACTGAAGCTAACCGAAAAAGGACGACGTATTCTCGAATCGTAGTTATTGAGTTGGGCTGAACAAATACTGACGCCGCAATACACAGCTGCACGACAGCAACCGCCGGTAAATGTTTCCTCGATGCAGTGTTGTTGCATGGCTTGATAGAGAACAGAGTTGTCAGCGATTGATCGTGTTCACGGGATCGCCCGGTTCTCGGTCATGCTCTAAGCTATAATTTGCAGTCGGAAGATTCGTCGGTTTCAAGCCTTGGCCAGTGAATGCCTTAGGTGTGTTATGTCCAGTTCAAAATTGTCGATCACGCGGCTTTTAGATTCGGTCGCGTCCGGCGACCGTCGAGCCGCTGACGATTTATTCATGCTTGTCTATGAAGAATTAAAACGCATCGCAGCGGATCAAATGAACCGAGAGGCGAATCAAACGCTCCAGTCAACGGCGCTTGTTCATGAAGTGTGGTTGAAACTAATCGGTAAAGAGAACGCTCCGCAATGGAACGGTCGGCGTCATTTCTTCGCTGCCGCCGCCCAGGCGATGCGGCGAATTTTGGTGGACGCCGCGCGGGCAAGAAAGCGCAAAAAACGAGGCGGATCAAACGTCAAAGTGCAGTTGCGTGAGGACGATTGGGTAACGCAAAGTGACGACGATCTAATCGCGCTTGACGAGGCACTGGAAATTTTCGGGGAACAAGAGCCTGTTAAAGCGAAACTGGTCAACCTCCGGTACTTTGGCGGCCTGACAAATCAGCAAGCCGCAGAGCAGTTGGAGATATCGACGGCGACAGCCGAGCGATACTGGACTTATGCTAAAGCCTGGCTGCGGGCAAAGATCGAAAGCTGAGAGCGAGCTACTGGCTCGGCTTTGGCTTTTTGTTCTTAAGTCCTCTCACGGTTTGTTCAGATTTTACGATCGCCAACAGTCGGCGGGCAATCTGAGCTTGTCCATCATCCGCAATCAGAAGCGCTTGCCGGAGTTGGGCATCGGCTTCGTTGAAATTGCCAATTTCTATCAGGCTGTCTGCGAGCATGTTTAACGCTTCGGCAACCTTCGGGTCTTTGTCACCAAACGTTCTTCGGTATTCTTGAGCCAAGATTCGAAAGAAGGCGTGACGCTCGTCGACGAGAATTTTGTTGGTCTCGTGTTGAACTTTGAGGCATTCAGCAGAATGATCGTGATCGTCTACACCCGGAAGGAGATTAGCGTCGTTTTGATCGGTTTCTTCTGTGAGTCGCTCAAAGAATTTCTTCTCTTTGTCGAGGTGTTTTCTGAGACGGTTTAGTGGTAGTGCCAATAGTTCTTGATGGGGAATCTCAAGCAATTTTTCTTCGTCAAAAACGCAGCAGATTTCAAATTCGCAAATGATGTCTTCGGAAGGTACTTCTTCCGCCAGAGCTTCAAAAGAATCGTCGGGAAAATCAACGCTGGCTTCGTTTGGAACCTGTGTTGGATTTAAAAACTCAGGGTACATTTCTTTTGCAATCTCAAAGACTCTGGGCTGGAATTCCCAGCTGAATTTCGCCAGTGAAATTGAGATGCACGAATCGTAAAGTTGCTCGTCAGTTTTTTCACGGATCTGCAATTTCGTCAGCTCTAGCTCTTCAACATTCTTGGTCAATAACTCATTGGTTTTGGAAAGTTCTCGTTGAGCGTTGTAAGCATTCAATGCAAACGCAAAACAGGCCACCGAAGCACCAATCAAAAATAACGCCATGGCTGACGCGGTTAAAATTGTTTTGCGGTATCTTCTGAAGTACGAACGCAGTTGGTTAACTCGTGAAGGTGGCGCGGCCAAGACTGGCTCGCCTGCCAGATACCGATGAATATCCGAAGCGAATTCATTGGCAGACGCATAACGCTGAGCGCGGTCGCGAGATAACGCTTTCATGACCACCCAATCAAGGTCTGAATTAAACCGTTGATTGGATGCTGTCTGTTGATT
>CAZQQR010000259.1:2464-7862 GCA_964595515.1 uncultured Pirellulaceae bacterium | reverse complement strand
AGCAAAAACCCTCCCCGTGCCTGAGGCACGACCCTCCCGCAAGCGAGAGGGTTTGGTTTGTTGGCAGAGATTCATTGAACGGTATTGCCGTTAAGCTCGCTAAACTCAGCACCGATCAATGAGCTACGCACTACATTGGCATGACACGCTTTCGGTTCGGAGAACCCAGCCCATTGTCGCTCAGCCTACTCATCCGCCCCAAGCCAAACAGCGATCTTCTTTCCCGTCACGCTCATTGGCAGACCAACAATTTCAGATTCTGGCTTCCAGACAAAACCAGCCAATTTGCGGTTCAATTTACCAACCGAATCATTTGCTCGAAAACACGACAGCGTAATGCGATATCGAGTTACCGCATGTTTGATTTCCAAAGATGTTTTCTCCAAAGCAACCTTCAACCCCGTTTGCGAACGAACAAGTTTCACCAGCTGCGATTCTTGACTTTCACCACCTGCATCATCAAATCGAAACCTTGGAAAGTCCCAGAGCCCAACCCACAATTCGCCAGCGGCATACTGCCTGACCAAAAAATTGCCATCACGTTCAATAAGCACAACGGCATCGTTTACTGATTCGTATTTGATTTTCTTGGCAGCCACTGGAACCGAGTCCTGCAGTCCTTTGATCGCCGTCGGGCATTCATTCAACAACGGACAGGCGTTGCATTTTGGATTTTTCGGATGACAGACTTCACTTCCCAGTTCCATCAAAGACTGATTGAAATCTCCACATCTTTTTCTCGGCAAAAGCGATTGAGAAAACTCCCAGAGCACTTTTTGGTTTGGAGAACTACGAGGGTCGGACTTCATCTCCAACAATCTCGCGAACAGACGAATCGTATTGCCTTCCAAGATTGGATGAACTTGATCAAGTGAAATGGAGAGCACCGCGCCTGCCGTGTACCGCCCAATACCGGGTAGCGCAAGCACGTCATCAAACGTCTCGGGAAACTTGCCACCATGTTTTTCCATTACGATTTTTGAAGCGGCGTGCAATTGGCGAGCCCTGCGATAGTAACCCAAGCCTTCCCAGTAAGTTAAAACCTCAGATTCGTCCGCAGCAGCAAGCTTCTTCACCGTCGGAAAACGTTTGATGAAACGTTTGTAATAATCAATCACGGTTGCGACTTGGGTCTGCTGCAACATGATCTCGCTAATCCAAACGCGATAAGGAGTTTTGTTGTTACGCCAAGGAAGGTCCCGCTGGCTCGCATCGAACCACTTAAGCATCTTGCGACGCACTCGAGCTTTCCACTTGGCATCGTACATTGGGCGACAATCTGGATTAACTAATCGTAAAACTGGCCATCGATAAAAAAACGCCAAGTCTAAAACTTGGCGCGTGTTTCAGCCCAACTAGTTCGCGACGATGTTCACGAGCCGATCAGGAACGACGATCTCTTTTCGAATCTGTTTTCCGTCAAGCAACTCAGCGATCTTTGGCTCGGATTTGCCAAGCTTCAAAAGCTCATCCTTTGCGGTTCCCCGAGCAACCATGATTCGAGAACGCACTTTACCATTTACCTGGATCGGGATTTCAATCGATGAGTCAACTGTTAACGCTTCGTCGAATTCGGGCCAGGATTCCCAAGCCAACGTTTTGTCGTGTCCGAGCAATTTCCAGAACTCTTCTGAAATGTGTGGTGCAAAAGGCGACAACAACAACACAAAAGGTTCGATGGCTGATTTCGGTCGCTGTTCTTGTTTGGTAAAGAAGTTGACGAACTCCATCATTCTTGCAATCGCCGTATTAAAACTAAGCGACTGAATGTCATTGGTGACCGCTTTGATTGTTTTGTGCAACATTCGCTGCTGCTCATCCGTCATCTCGGAATCCACAACGGCTTCATTCAATTTAAGCTCTTCATCCCGCTCGTCGACGATCATTCGCCAGACACGATTGAGAAAATTACTAACGCCTTGGACGCCGTTCATGCTCCATGAAATGGATTGTTCGAGCGGTCCCATAAACATTTCGTAGAGCCTGAGCGAATCAGCACCTTTGTCGCCGATGATTTCATCAGGATTCACAACGTTGCCACGACTTTTGGACATCTTGTGTGCGCGACTATCGACCTTGATCGCCGAATCTGATTTGAGCACAAAATCTTCGCCCTGCTTTTCGGCTTGCTCTGGATCGAGCTTGACCGCGAAACACAATTCTCCCGTCGAAATCAAAACAGGTTTCTTCTCGTCGTTTTCGGTAACAAGATCCGCACTAACCCATTGCTCATTGGAGTCACGGAATCCCGTGTACTCGACGTCGCCGAGGATCATGCCTTGATTGACAAGTTTGCGAAACGGTTCTGGTGTCGAAAGATGGCCGCGATCGAAAAGCACTTTGTGCCAAAATCGAGAATACAACAAATGAAGCACCGCATGCTCGGCACCACCGATGTACAAATCGACCGGCATCCATTGCTTTTCAAGTTCCGGGTCAATAAACGCTTCATTGTTCTTGGGATCGATAAACCGAAGAAAGTACCAACACGACCCCGCCCACTGCGGCATGGTGTTGGTTTCTCGTTTGTATTTTACGCCATCGATGACAGGATAAAGCCATTCATCATCCGCTTTTTCAAGTGGAGGCTCAGGCCGACCGTGCGGTTTAAAATCTTCAATCTCAGGAAGGTTGACTGGCAATTGATTCTGAGGAACAGGACGCATCATGCCCGTTCGATTTCCGGCCTCATCAAGCTCATGCAAAATCGGGAACGGCTCTCCCCAAAAACGCTGACGGCTGAACAACCAGTCACGCAATTTGTAGTTGACCGCTGCTCGGCCCGTTCCGCCGTCTTCCAATTGAGCGATGATTTTGCTTTTGAAATCAGCCGTCTCAAGTCCATCAAACTCGCTTGAGTTGATCGCGGTTCCGTGCCCCGCGAAACAAGCCTTACCTGACATCACATCTTCTATCGTGATGTCGGATTTTTTCGGCGGAGCAACAACGGGAATGATTTCCAAGTCATAGGTTTTCGCGAATTCATAATCGCGTGTATCGTGGGCAGGAACCGCCATGATCGCGCCAGTTCCGTAGGTCGCCAAGACGTAATCGGCAATCCAAATCGGAACAGGTTTTCCGGTGACAGGATTGATGGCGTAACTTCCGGTGAATACACCCGTCTTTTTCGCACGGTCATCCTGACGATCACGATCGCTTTTCATTGCGGCGTCATCGCAGTACTTTTTCACAGCCGCAGACTGTTCGTCCGTAGTCAAAGTTTCAACTTCACCATGTTCAGGTGAAATTACCATGTACGTCGCGCCGAACAATGTGTCGGGCCGCGTGGTATAAACACGAAGCGCTACTGATTCTTGATTTCGAGGAAAGCCGTCCTGTTTACGGTTGTCTTTCCAGCTATCAAGTTCACCCTTATCGCCAATAAAGAAATCAACTTCGGCACCGGTACTGCGACCAATCCAATCACGTTGAAGTTTCTTAATCCCGTCCGGCCAATCGAGATCATCAAGGTCTTTTTCAAGCCGATCCGCGTAAGCCGTAATTCGCAACATCCACTGCCGAAGCGGCATTCGCTGGACGGGATGGCCGCCAACTTCTGAAAGTCCGTCAACAACTTCTTCGTTGGCCAATACTGTTCCAAGCCCCGGACACCAGTTCACGGGCGCGTGCGATTCAAACGCCAACCGGAATTCATCCTGGTACTGCCGCACAGCCGTTTTGCCTTTTGACGATACTTCTTCTGGAATGGGCAACTCGCTGATCGGCCGCCCTTTTTGTTGTTCGTGGTCAAACCAAGTATCAAACAAGACAAGAAAGATCCACTGCGTCCATTTGAAGTACTCAACGTCCGTCGTGGAAATACAGCGATCCCAGTCGTAACTGAAACCGAGATCCTTCAACTGGCGAACAAACGTGTTGATGTTTTTTTCCGTGAACTCACGCGGGGAAGCGTTGTGCTTGATCGCGTGTTCTTCGGCCGGCAATCCAAACGCATCAAACCCCATCGGATGCAAAACGGCTTTGCCCGCCATTCGAGCCTGACGCGCGACAATATCGGTGGCCGTGTAGCCTTCAGGATGACCAACGTGAAGTCCTTCACCACTTGGATAGGGAAACATATCCAAAGCATAAAGTTTTTCGCCCGACACCTGTTCTGGTGTTTTAAACGTATTGTTTTCATCCCAGTAGCGTTGCCATCGAGGCTCGATTTCGGCGGGATTGTATTTGGGCACTGTTTCTTCCTTCTCGCGTTTTTTCTACCTAAAGTCCGCTTCAAAATCGGGACCGATTGTTTGGTATGCCGCCCAAGGGACGGAAAAATTGGTCTCCAACCGTTCATGGTAAGCCGGTTGGCAAAGTTAAAGCCGGATATCCTAGCAAAACCAGCCGAAGTCGGGAGGACTGTTCTTGATCCGGTAAGGTTCGGCTAACAGGCTAAGTTTCACTTTTTCTGGTTTGAAAAGTTCCCCGCCAGAATTAGTTAAGTAGGTTTTTAGTGATCCTTTTGCTAAACTGAGACGTCTCGGTTTGGATGATCAAACAATGATTTCCATCTGAACGATCCCGCCTAGTCCAGCTAGTCTTTAAAAACATCAACCCAAGAACTTGGTCTTAAAGTGATTCGTAGACACCCCCGAATTCGTCTCGTCGAAGAAGAACGTCAAATGATGCGTGCGGCGTGTCGATTCAACGCCGATCTACTGGACGTTGTTAGGCCGCATGTTCAACCCGGAGTCAAGACTGCGGAGCTTGACCGAATCATACATGAGTACACGCTCGACCACGGACACATTCCGGCTTGTCTGGGATACCCTGGAGAGCTCGATCCGTTTCCGAAAAGTTGTTGCATCAGCGTCAACGATGTAATCTGCCACGGCATTCCCGGCGAGTATGAACTTAAACCAGGTGACATCGCCAACGTAGATTTGACAACGATCGTTGACGGTTGGCATGGTGATCAATCGGAAACGTTTCTGATTGGACAACCAGATGAGATCAGCAAAGAGGCCAGAGACGTCACGCAATGTGCGTTCGATTGTTTGTACCTGGCGATCGACTCAATCTCTCCCGGCTGTCGGATCTCAGTAATCGGCGAAGCGATCGTTGACTACGTCGAAAAGAATTACGGGTTTGGCGTCGTCGAAAAATATGTTGGTCACGGAATCGGAACTCACTTCCACCAACGTCCCAACATTCCTCATGTTCCCAGTCCCCAATCTCGGCGGGAACGACTTCATCCAGGAATGTGCTTCACGATCGAACCGATGATCAATGGTGGCACCCAGCGTTCGATTGGTGATCGCCGAGATGGTTGGACGGTACGAACACGGGATGGAAGATTGTCCGCTCAGTTTGAACACACCATCCTGATGACCGAAGAAGGTCCTGAGATTCTGACGACCACCAAAGACGGTCCAAAACCTGGTCACCAGTTTTA
>CAZQQR010000259.1:0-2364 GCA_964595515.1 uncultured Pirellulaceae bacterium | reverse complement strand
GTCCTGAGATTCTGACGACCACCAAAGACGGTCCAAAACCTGGTCACCAGTTTTAGTCTCAGCCTTTTAAGTCTCAGCCTCAGTAGTTATTGCTCAAGCTAGTAACACCCTGGGTGTGAAGCTATAAGCCAACGTGCTATCACTTTTCGTTTCTGCAAAAGTCAAATGTTGTCAACGAATAGTGCCATAAGTCTGCCCCGAAATAAAATTTGATGTAGCGGAACTCGTCAAGAGTTCTGGTTTTGGCGTGGGGATCAAGTGACTTTGACAACTTTGGAACGCGATCCAGAAGTACGCCAAGGACCATGCGAAAGCTTTGGGTGCGATTGAATTCAAAGCCTCGTCAGGTTCGACTTGAGCAAAAACCGCGATTTCTTTATAAAAATGTGGGCTGTTAGCGACTTTCAATTGATTCGCCAGCCCTCCCATTTACCGAATTGAATCAAGGACGATTCGATGCGCTTACTTTTTAGCCACCGACTTCTAAAACTCGTTTACGCAACCATTTCATTTTCATGGATTGCGCTGGCATCTGTTTCAGTCACTGGTCAATCCTACGACGAACCTTCATTCCCTTACCAAGCATTGGTACTCTCGGACGGAGCGACGGTTCATAGCGGACCAGCCGATGTTCATTACGCGACGGATCGGCTCAAACAGGGTGCATTGGTCAACGTCTTTCGCCACGACCCTGACGGGTGGTGCGCTATCCAACCGGTAAAGGGGAGTTTTAGCTTGATCCCCGAAGCAGCCATTGAAATGGTTCAAAAAGACATTGGTGTCATTCGCGAGGATGGAACTCAAGCCTGGGTTGGAACCGCTCTTGGAGCTGTCGAATCTCCTCTCTGGCAAATCAAACTCAAAGAAGGAGAGTCCGTTAAAGTTCTCGGGCAAGTCAGTTGGCCTGATCCGCAAGGTCATTCGACGACTTGGTATCAAGTCTCTCCACCGGCGGGCGAATTCCGATGGATCCGAATGTCTGACATCCAGCTGCCTCCAAGCCGACCCGCCATCGACACGGTGTTTAATCAAGGGACGACTGGCGGCAACGTTGTCTCAAGAAATCAGATCCCAAGTTCGGGAAATTCTATTCACCCCAGATCCATTCAAGGCGCATCGCGGATTCCAACGATCGGCAATGATCGAGGCGTCCAACAAGCCAGCCACCAGAGCTTTGAACCATCATCACGCCCGCAACCCGCAGTACAAACTCGCCCGATCGAGACTCGCCCAGTCGATACTCGCCCCAACAATTCAGGTTGGCGACAGGCCACACGGCCAATCGATAAACGCCACGCCACCGTCAACACTTACGCGGCCAACGCCAGTCGAAATCGTTCCAACAACGGATTCTCTGATGCCAGTTACTCCAACCGTGGTTTGACTGGCCAGGCGAATCCCAACAATAACAAGCCGGTCCGAGAGTTCAACAATCCCAATCGCCCGGACCGAGTCGCCAGCCTTGATATTTCGCGTCAACGAATGGCGGCCGATTTAAGTAACACCGATTCGATGAGCATTGGTGGACTGCCCAACCAAAGTGCAGCGGAGCTTGAGTTACAGCTCTCCAAAGAGATGGTCAAATCCAACCCGAAAGACTGGGTATTGGACAGACTTGAGACTGCAGGAAATTCTTTGCTTGAATCTCGAGATCCGGCAGAAGCAGCCAAGGCAAAACGGTTCTTGGAAAAAATCTCCAACTGCAAAAAGATCCGAAGCGGTTTTCTTGAAACTGAATCCTTGGCGGGTGGTCAACCTGCCGGTGCTGCTTCCAAGATCTCAGGCGGAACGAACATTGAGTTGTCCACCAGGTTTGATGCTTATGGGTGGCTAAACCAAATGGTTCGCGATGGCGGCCAAAGCCAGCCAACTTATGTACTCCAGGACGAAAACGGCAACATCACCCACCATGTCGCTCCCGCTCCTGGATTGAATCTACACCGATATCTTAAATCAAAAGTCGGCATCGTCGGGCAGCGTGGTTTCCACACGCGATATCAATTGGATCACGTGACGGTGCACCGAATCGTTGAACTCGAAAAACCAAAGCGGTAACTTCGAGATGACTCGCCCGAAACACCTGTTGGTCACGAGCTACTTTGGGGCTAAAGCCGAACGATTCAATCGACGCTGGTCGAATGAATGAACGTTGATTCCCCGCGTGTTTGCTGTGATCAAGCAAGCTGCAAGCCGTAGGTCAGGCTGTGCCTGACGAAACCCTCCATTCAGTGACTTCTCGCAATACTCGACTCGCTCCAACAGCAACTCCTGGTCTTCTTGTGACTGATTTATTCTTCTAACGATCAAGTTATTCTTCTCGTCAGGCACAGCCTGACCTACCAGTGGACCGTCTAAGCGAATCAC
>CAZQQR010000258.1:4706-7864 GCA_964595515.1 uncultured Pirellulaceae bacterium | reverse complement strand
AGAAACGAAAACCGAGAAAAAAATGGATTCACTACTCGTCGATATCGCGACCTACGTTCACTCCAAAGAGATCAACAGCGACCTCGCCTACTCAACCGCTCGATACTGCCTGATGGATAGCCTTGGCTGCGGATTTCTGGCCCTCGCCTATCCTCAATGCCGCAAAATGTTGGGGCCAATGGTTCCCGGTGCCTCGATGCAAGGCGGTTGTCGCGTCCCGGGCACGTCATCGGAACTTGATCCAGTCAAAGCCGCTTTCGATATCGGTGCGATCATCCGCTGGCTCGATTTCAACGACACTTGGCTGGCCGCAGAATGGGGACACCCGTCGGATAACCTCGGCGCGATCCTTGCCGTGGCCGATTACCAAAGCCGCGTCAAAGGCGAGAACGTGACGGTCAAAGATATTCTGACTGCCATGATTAAGGCGCACGAAATCCAAGGAATTTTGGCGCTAGACAATTCCTTCAACCGAGTTGGTCTTGATCACGTTTTGCTGGTTCGAATCGCCAGCACAGCGGTAGCGGCAAAAATGCTTGGCTGCGATTTCGATCAAACAGTCAACGCGATTTCCAACGCCTGGATCGATGGGGGAGCACTTCGAACCTATCGTCATTCGCCCAACACCGGTTCACGAAAAAGCTGGGCAGCCGGTGACGCAACTAGCCGTGCCGTTCGACTAGCCTTGATCGCCAAGTCAGGTGAAATGGGATACGCGACCGCAATGTCAGCTCCCGGCTGGGGATTTAGCGACGTTCTGTTTGGCGGAAACGCAGTGACACTAGCCAAGCCACTGGACACCTATGTGATGGAAAACATTCTGTTCAAGATTTCTTTCCCAGCAGAGTTTCATGCACAAACAGCCGTCGAGTGCGCATTCCAGCTTCATGACGACGTTAAAAATCGTTTGGATGAAGTCGACCGTGTTGAAATGGAAACACAAGAACCGGGCGTTCGAATCATCGACAAAAAAGGTCCACTGAATAACTTTGCGGACCGAGATCATTGCCTGCAATACATGGCGGCGGTCGGGATGATCTTTGGTGCGTTGACCGCGGAACATTATACCGACTCCGTTGCCAACGACCCAAGAATTGATGCGCTCCGAGAAAAAATGGTCGTCAAAGAGAATGAGTCGTTCACCGTCGACTACTACGATCTAGACAAACGAGCGATCGGCAACAGCATCCAAGTCTTCTTCAAAGACGGAACCAGCACTGATCGAATCGAAGTTCAGTATCCAATTGGACACCGCAACCGCCGCGACGAAGGCATTCCGGTCCTGGAAGAGAAGTTCAAGAACAGCTTGACCGAGGTTTTCGAGGCTGATCAACAGCAATCCATTCTAGGCGTGTTCGCTGACGATGGATTGAACCAAATGTCGGCCGCAAGTTTCATGGACGCGATGTTCAAAGAAAAAGCAGACGTGGGAACGATGTTGGCGTAAGCCGTTTAAAATCGGTCGTTGAGAAAAAGGCTGCCGAGGAAACGAATGCCGAGAAAAAGCCACTGGAAAGACCACGGAAAAAACGGCCGCAGGTTTAGCGGAAGCTACCGCGAACGTCTAACAAACAACTCACCGCGTCCGCCCTGTAGCATGTCACCGTGGAACATCTCAAACGGTTCGGTCAAACAATCTGCCGAAAAGTGCTCGCTGCGCGTCGACAACCAGTGCTTCAACATCGAAAGAATCGGGACTCGGTTTGTCCCGCCACCAACAAACGTCGGAAGCAATTCTGGATCAGGCTCGCCCATCAATACGATTGTGCCGCGTTTCATTTCAGCCCCCGGATACTTACCACACTCACCAAAGACCATGATTGTTCCGGCCAGCATGTTCCACCCAGCCAGTTCACCGCAGTTGCCACCAACAACGATCGTGCCGCGACGCATTCCTTGGCCGACTCCGCTTCCAGCCGACCCTTTGACGATAATCTCGCCTCGATTCATCCCGAATTTTGAACCAGGATAGTGGCCGCCAAGCATATCCCCCGCGTCGCCATCTACGGAAATGGAACCACCTTTCATTTCGATTCCGCAGAAGTCTCCCACGGATGAGGTCGCTTTGATCGTTCCACCAGTCATCTGACTACCCACGCGCCGGCCGGCAGTAGATTCAATTCGAATGGTTCCATCTGTCATTCCTGTCCCAATTCCATGGACGGAATGAAGCTCGCCTTGAAACGTGATCGCGAGATCGTCGGAAAGACTTCCTGAGATTTGGAAAAGCTCTCCCAGTTCAATCTCGTTTCGCCCGTGATAAATCAGCCGTTTAGCAATTTCATGATCCGAAAGCGCGGCCAATTTCTTTGGCGTAATCCCATCTACCTCAATCGGGATGTTGGTTTCGACTTGTTGTGTAAGTACCAGAGCCATAGGATGCGATGTTGATTTCGTTTTAGTCGGCAGTCGATATTTTAACCGCACCACAACGTTTGGTTAAAGGACAGCAGACTTCGAATTGACATAACACGCTTTATTTTTGATTCACGTTCGCAACGTTCTCAATGAATTTTCAATCAGACCAAAATGAGAACCAGGCCAATGAAGAGCCTTCTGCTGAAGTGAATCCTGACCTCGGGGCAGTTATCCTGTGCGGCGGCAAAAGCACACGGCTAGGATTGGACAAAACGCAGCTTCGATTCCGAGACAATACGTTTCTGGAACAAGTTGTCTCGCGTGTAAGCAGTGTTTGCAGTCACGTCGTTCTCGTTGGTGACACCGATTTCTCCAAGCACAAGTTGCCCGACGTATTGTTCGCAAGTGACCAACAAAAGAATGCTGGACCACTCGAAGGAATTCGAGTTGGATTGAAAACTTTGGCTCCGCTAACCAAGCACGCGTTTGTGACTAGCTGCGATGTGCCGCTACTTAATCCAGAATTAATTCAATTTCTGTTCGAAAAGATTGGAACGGCGAATGCGATCGTGCCGTTTCAAGGTGAACGCATCTTCGGGATGACGGCCATCTACAAAACGGAATTGCACTCAAAAGTCGCTACCAGAATTCAGCAAGGGCTGCTTCGAGTTTCCGATTTGTCGGAAGCCTTCTCAGCGATTCGAGTAGAGGCGGACGAGCTTCGGCCGGTGGACCCAGAGCTGGATTCGATGACGAACGTCAACTCGGCAGACGACTACTTCCGATTGCTGGAACGGTTT
>CAZQQR010000258.1:0-4606 GCA_964595515.1 uncultured Pirellulaceae bacterium | reverse complement strand
CGGTGAGCTTGGGTTCGTTTTTGCCATTTGATCAAGCTCCTGATCTTGTTCAGATTGATCAAGCCTTCACTCATCGTTATTCGATTTGGACTCAGTTTTGTTGGATTCAGTTTTGTTGGATTCAGTTTTAGATCCGCCAGATCCGCTTTTACGCTTGGCGTCGGTCTCTTCAGCAGCGGTGTTTTTTATTTTGAACAGCCCGTAGTGCTTGATCAAATTCTTGATACTCATGTATTGAGACTTCCACGCGTCGGGGCTGTAACCGCCTGACAAAGTCAGAACAACAGGGATTTTTCTTTGAACGCAGGCTTCGACAATTGCTTGATCGCGTTTGACGATTCCTTCGGGCGTCATTTTTAGCGAAGCCAATGGGTCTCCCGCCAATGGATCACATCCTCCAACGATAAAGCAAATATCCGCGTCGGATTCGTCAAGAATGCTTGGCAAATGCTTGGCGAGAACCTTCAAATAAGCCGCATCCCCCATTCCAGATGGCAACTCAACATCAAGGTCTCCTTTTTCTTTGGGAATGGGGTAGATGTTTTTCTGGTGCATCGAAAAAGTGAACGTTGAGTCATCTCCGTCCAGGCAAAGGATCGTTCCGTTGCCTTGATGAACGTCGACATCGATCACAACGGCGCGTTTGATCTGTTTCTCTTTTTGGAGTTTCCGAATCGCGATCGGAACATCGGCAAAAACGCAAAACCCTTCACCAAGATTCGGCTTGGCATGATGGTATCCCCCGCCAATGTTGATGCCGATTCCTGACTTCAAAGCCATTCGAGCCGCCAACAACGTGCCACCGCTGGCTCGGCGGAATGGTTCAAGGACGGCGCGATTGAGAGATACGGGAGCGAGCGTTAATGCCGGCGCTTCCAGGTAGCCTGCCAGTTTCTTGCGATTTCGCAGGGAATCCAAGTAGGCTTCGCCATGCACGAGCATCAGGTCTTCTTTGGTAAGCGGCTCCGGTTTCAACGTTTGATCATCCGTCAGCAATTTGTCAGATTTTAGTGCTTCGTGAATTTTCTCGTACTTGCGAATGTCGAACGGGTGAAGCTTTTCCAGGCCGCCCAAATCAATCAGGTAACCGGGCGAATAGACCACATTAACATCGAACGGAAGATCGCGTTGGCTGGAATCGGAAGACCTGGTTTGACTGGCTGGAGTCGTGCTCAATCCGGGCTGTTCATTTTCTTGCTCTTGCGCCGCGGGTCGCTCGGGCGCGCCGGTTGAATCGTCAGTCTCGGATTGTTCTTGCAGGCTCAAGATACCGCTCAAGTCCGTAACTTCAAATTCGCCGCGAGGTCGGTTGGTATAAATAACCCAAGCCAAAATCGTCAGGCAAAACAAACACAATGCGACGATCGCCGCTCGCCTGATGCTAATCAAAGGCATGTGATCTGAGTGGGCATGAATCTTCTTCTGGCCGGCCGTTTTTTGTGAAGCTGTCATCGTGGCTCCTGTTAAGTGTCTTCCATTAATGGTACCGGCACAACGAGCAAATGTTTTTACGATATTCAACGGTGTGACAAACCTGTTACGAAACCAAAACTCACCGAGTTTTCCCAACCGTCGACTTAGTCAATAAATCAGCGCAAAAAAGAAACCGCAAAGCTTTTAAGGGCAATGCGGCATCTCTTGATACGTCCGAATGCGATAGCGATGGGAGTCGCTGGGAGACAGATGTAAGTCGGACGTGCTAAGCACAAGTCGTTATTGACCTAGATCTACCCTAAAAAATGGTCCCTCAGCCGTCAGGTTCGGAGGCATCGTGTTTTGGTTAATTAATCATAGCTCGTAAATTGAATCACGAACACGGTAAAGACTTTATCGGCCTTCAAATTCATCTTCTCAAGAAGTAATTTGAAATCAAGCGATCGTTTTAATTGTGTTGAACATGCCACCTTCCCTTATTTTTGAAGTTTGCATTTCAACGAGCGTCTTTGACGTCAAGTTTATAGAAAAACTTCATTTTCTCGTCGATAGAACAACGCATAAATTCGGAAAAAAAGCCAAAACGACCTAGAGGGCGTTACTGACTGCAAACCGAAAACAGTTGAATTATGCCGTGACCAGCTTTGGCGTTCGCTGAGCGGTATTGCCCTAAAATGATCGTTTTCTTTTTTTGAAAGCTTTTTTTAGGAATGAGGTTTGCTGTTACAGGTGGACTCTCAATGTTCATGACAGTGCCGCAGGAACAGCGATTTCAAATCTAGGGGTTTGAATGTTAGCAAGTTAGGCGTCAAAATTTGATTTCCGGTTTTCGTTGTTCAAATTCCCAGGTGTTCGATGTTTTCAGTTTTTAAAAAAACGCTTGTTCTGTTTTCAATTCAACTAGTAATTGCGATGGCAGCCATCACACTTGCAAGCGTAGTTCATGGCGATGAATTGAATGATGTCGCGTCGAACTGGCATCGCTTCCGTGGCCCCGATGGGAACGGAGTTTCTGCAACAGCTCAACCGCCGATCGAATGGAGTGGTACGAGCGAAAACTTGAAATGGAAAGTCGAACTGCCTGGGCGGGGCAGTTCGAGCCCGATCGTTTGGAAAGACAAAATCTTTCTGATGACCGCGGTCGACACCAAGAAAACAGCTGATGGAAAAGACGTGACTGCTAAAGCTGAACAGCCCCAAGGATCGGAACGACCATCCAGTGGTGGAGGCCGAGGCGGGCCTGGTGGCAGACGTGGTGGTCGGCGCGGAGGCGGACGTGGCGGCCCGCCGACTTCGATTCATGAATTCTGGGTTCTTTGCCTAAACCGAAATGATGGTTCGGTGAATTGGAAAAAGAAAGTTAGTGAAGCGGTTCCCAACGAACGGCTTCACTCAACCAATACATTTTCTTCCGGTTCACCGGTCACTGATGGCAAGTACCTTTATTGCTCGTTCGGTTCCTATGGCGTCTTTTGCTTGGACATGGAAGGAAATGTAGTCTGGGATCGTGATCTTGGAAAAATGACAACTCGAGGATCATTCGGAGAGGGTGCTTCTCCAGCACTCTTCAAAGACAAACTGGTCATGATTTGGGATCACGAAGGCGATTCCTTCTTGGAAGTCATGAACGCCAAAACGGGAGAAAAAATCTGGCGCAAAGATCGAAGCGAGCCCACGGGTTGGGCAACACCTCGAATCGTGGAGCACAGCGGCAAAGAGCAGGTCATCATCAATGCGAGCAAAGTCAAAAGCTACGACCTCAATGATGGTTCGATCATTTGGGAGTGCGGTGGCCAAACCGGGAATCCGATTCCGACTCCAATCCTGTCCCAAGACAATATCATCTGCATGACTGGGTGGCGAACATCTGCTTGTTTTGCCATTCCTCTGAACAGTCAAGGCGATGTGACTGACAGTGAAAAAATCGCCTGGCAGTCGCGTGATCTAGGGCCGTATGTTCCCACTGGCGTTCTGTATGAAGGAACCCTTTATGGCACTAAAACAACTCAGCCGTTTTTGACAGCTCTCGATGCAGGGACCGGAGAAACGGTCATCGAAACAGTTCGACTGGACGGTATCGACACGCTTTACTCTTCCTTAGTGGCAGCCAACGGGCATGTTTTCGTTACTGGGCGAAATGGCAAAACCTTGGTGCTGAAGCACTCCGAGAAACTGGATATCGTCGCTAAAAATGATCTTGGCGAAGAAGTTGACGCAACGCCGGCGTTAGTGGGCAACCAAATTATTCTTCGCGGTTCTAAGAACTTGTATTGCTTTGAAAACAAATAGTCCGAAGTAGTCAGTCGATTGCTAGAAGTTTTCAAAAGCTTGAACGATTTCAAAACGTTCTCAAAAGTTGACCCAAGAGTTCGACCGCAACGTTTGTTTCCTTTATGAAGTAGCCAGCCGGTTTTCGGTAGGCTGAGCTTTTTGCTAACATGCGGCCTGACGAATCTACCACTTTTATTTTTTGGCGATCATGGACCTAACTCAAATCATCAATTTGTTCTCGCGTTGGCTGCACATCATCCCTGTCATCGTGCTGGTCGGTGGAACGATTTTTATGCGTTTCTCTTTAGTGCCGGCAGCCAACGAAACAGAAGGCTCGCAACAACTGCGAGAGGCTGTTCGAAAACGCTGGGCGAAATTGGTGATGATTTCAATCGCGTTTCTATTAGTTACAGGGCTTTACAACGCTGTCATGAAAATCATGGGTTACGAGTTGCCTCGGCTCTACCATCACCTTGTAATGGTCAAGATTGCCCTGGGTTTCGTCGTCTTCTTTTTTGCTTCTCGATTGGCCGGGCGAAGCGAAAAAGCAGTCAAGTTTCGCGAGAACGAAACATACTGGCTTAACGTACTTTGCGGGCTGATGTTAGCTTTGGTGTTGGTCGCGGGATACATGAAGGCACTTGCCACCGATCAACCCAAGAAAGTTCGTGACAAACCGGAGGCATCTGCTCCTGTCGACGTTGACGAAGTCAATCAAACCGCAGTCGCGATGTTGCAACGAGCGGATTAATTCCCGAATCAATCGGAGCGGCTCATTTCAAGTCGTAGCGGACGTCGTCAAGACTTCCGAGAGGCCACGATTTAGGTTTGGACGACCCAGCACATACGTCCGGCGAGCCCAGAACTCTTGACGAGTTCCGCTACCTACGATTGCGTGCTC
>CAZQQR010000257.1:4006-7874 GCA_964595515.1 uncultured Pirellulaceae bacterium | reverse complement strand
GCGACATCGTCAAAACTACTTACTGCGGTGAGGCTCAAAAACCGTGGTTTTTGGGTTCGTTTGTGAAGCGTAAATCTGGCTCGCTTCTTTGTAGAGTTCTTGTTGGCACCGAACGCTCAATTTTTTCTTCTTTTTCACGATGGGTTCGTAGGTCCCGTCCGTCTGAAGTTCCGTTGCGCTAACATTGTCTTCAAAATACGACTTTAGAATTTTGGCTAAGCGACTGCGGCACTCCTTGTCTTGAATCGGGACCATCAACTCGACACGTCGATTCAGGTTTCTGCCCATCCAGTCGGCGCTGGAGATAAACATTAGCTCATCGCCAGAATGATGGAAGCTCACGATGCGAGCGTGTTCCAGCAAACGATCGACCACACTGACAACCTTGATGTTTTCGCTAAGCCCTTTTTTGCCTGGAACAAGGCAACAGATCCCGCGAACATTCAGGCGGATCTTGACTCCAGCGCGAGAAGCCTCGTACAAAGCATCAATGATTTCTTTGTCGACCAGAGAGTTAACCTTTGCCGTGATCTGCGCGTTCTCATTCCGCTCAGCACTTTCGGTTTCAAGTTGAATCATTTCCAACAACGTTTCTCGAAGGTTGATTGGAGCCGCTGCGAGTTTTCCAAGTGATTGAGGGACCGACAAACCAGTAATCGCATTGAAGAAATGCACGGCGTCCACGCCCAATTGTTCGTCACAAGTGAAATAGCTGACGTCGCTATAAAGTCGTGCTGTGGATTCGTTATAATTGCCCGTTCCAAAATGAATGTAACGCCGGATACCGCTGGGCTCGCGGCGGACGACCAAGCACATTTTTGCGTGCGTCTTTAGGCCGTGGACGCCGTAAATCACATCAACTCCGGCGTCTTCCATGTGCCGCGCCCAGAAAATATTTCTGGCTTCGTCAAATCGCGCTTTAAGCTCAACGATCACAGTGACATGTTTTCCGTTGGCCGCGGCCTGCTCAAGTGCTTTGACGATTTTACTGTCGCTGCTGGTTCGATAAAGCGTTTGTTTGATCGCGATCACATCAGGATCGACCGACGCAGCTTTTAGGAATTCGACAACAGGATCGTAGGATTGATAAGGATGATATATCAGACGATCTGCAGTTGATATCGTCCCAAAGATGTCTTTGCCCGGACCAAAACTGGGGCTGGGTGTTGGGGCCCATTCTTCGTCTTTGAGGTTGGAGAATCCTCGAATGCTCGCCAATCCGAAATAGTCCGAAAGGTTTAGTGGACCTTCGACGAGATAGGTGTCTTCTGGGGCAACGTTGACTGCAGATTGAAGAAAAGTCATCATCTCATCGCTGGCAGAATCTGAAATCTCCAGACGAACACAGTCACTGGTCCGTCGAGCTTCCAGCATTTCACGCATGCCCATCAAAAGATCGGCTCGACCGTCTTCGTCCAGTTCTACGTCGCCGTTTCGGGTGATTCGGAACATCGTCGTCTCAATGATCTCTTGCGTTCCCATCAGTTCGGGCAGGAACATTTTGAGAACGTCTTCGAAGAGGATATAACGATATCCTTCTTCACTGGGCAGCGTCCAAAACCGATCAAACGAGCGGCCAAGCGGTAAAATGATATATCGGCTGGCGTTTCGTTTGGCAGCCTCATCGATCGGTTGATTGCTCAATTCGGGCGGACCGATCGTTTTGTTGGAGTCGTTTTTGAGACGGACGCACATACAAAGGCGAGCGCCACCGACCATCGGAAAACTTTCTGAATTTTCGACAGCAATGGGAGTGATTGAAGAAAGTGTTTCTCCGCTGAATCGACGAAGCAAATGTTCACGTTGAGATTCCGAGAGATCGTCTGCCTGGAATCGTTTGATGCCGTGCTCTTGGAGCAGTGGAGCCAGTTCTCGTAAAATACACTCCGATTGATAGGAATACATCTCACGAACCCGTTTGCGAATCGCATCTAATTGTTGTCCCGGAGTCCAGCCAACAATGTCGGTGATGTCAGGTGAGTTTTCTTCAACCATCATCAGCCCGCCAACGCGGACCATGAAAAACTCATCGAGGTTAGAAGCCGAAATCGCAACGAATTTTACGCGCTCCAGCAACGGATGAAGGTCACGACTGGCTTGGTCAAGCACACGTTGGTTAAAAGAAAGCCAGCTAAGCTCTCGATTAAAGTAAACCGATTTGGACTTCTTATTCATGGGCTCGGAATTCTTGGGCATTTGCGTGCTATGGATTGATGGACGAGCGATACGTTCGGTCGTTTAATTTTTGGTTGCTGATTCAAGCGAAACATGCCTTCCGAAAATTCGTTCGAATAACTCAGCGACTTGCTTAAGCTCAAGCTGCTCCAGTGACAGATCTACTGAGCTTTCGGATTTCAGATTGAGGCGATTCGGACGCAGTTCGCAGCCAACTTTTTTTAGTTTTTGAAGATGCCTAACGTCGAGGGCTTTTGAGATTCTCAGAATGGCGGCCAGTTTCGAGACAGCAACCCGAAGATACCGGTCAAGCGCAAAATAACCATCATGTCTTGGCTGTGGCATTGCTCCTCGGTGATATCTTGCAACCAGCGCGACTAAACCAAGATCCCTTTCACCGATTCCAAAAAAATCGGAGTTCCGAATCAAGTACGCCGAATGTTTGTGTTTTGATTTTGAGTTGATGTACTCACCAATTTCGTGAAGCAATGCCGCCAATTCAAGAATGCCTCGAAACCTCGACGGAAGAAAATGAATGGATTCCAGTTGGTCAAACAATGAGCAAGCCAATTTGGCAACGTGCTTGGCATGGGCTTCGTTGAACCCGTACTTCCGCCCAAGCCTGATGGCCGATTGGACGATCTGCTTTTGAATTGACTCAGACCAAACTCGCTCCTGTGACATCTCTTTGATCAATCCATCGCGCAGATTGACTTTGGCGACCAGAAATTTGTCGACGTTCAGATGTTTGGCGATCATCCACTGGATCAGCAATCCAGGGCCAAGTGATCGGGCGTCGGGCAAACTCATGTGGTACCTTGCAGCCAGACTGTCTGGCGGCTGGCGAATGATCTCGTCGACGAATTCGCCCAAGTCTTTCATTTTGATTTCGACCAATTCGTCGCCGACCGGTTTTTGATTGATCTCGTTGGCGGCAAAGCGAATGTCACCGCCCATCGCGATAATGTTTTGCGGCCTGACGTTGTTGGTTTCCGCGCGGAACGCTTCCAGAGCCTGCAGGACTTGGCTTTCCATGAGCGCTCGCGATTTTGATTGAGCGATGTCATATTTTTCGGCGAGCTTTCGGAGCCTTAGTGATCCTAGCCGATAGGTTTTGGAGAATTTTACGTCGGCACCGTCGAGCAGTAAAAGCTCAGACGTTCCTCCTCCGACTTCGCAAATCAAAGACTTCTTTTGGAAGTACTCGGGTTGCCCCTGCATGAATGGCAGAATCCCAAGGTACGTCACGCGGTGAAGTTCAGCTTCTTCAAAGGGTTCAATTTCGAATCCGGTGGCGACGAACACCCGGTCAGAGAACGCCATCCGGTTGGAAGCCTCTCGAACCGCGCTCGTTGCGATCACGCGAATCTGTCTGGGGTCAGTGACGCCGTATTCATCCAGTTTGTGCCGATAAACTTGGAGGACACGAACGCAGTCTTCGATGGTGGCTTTTCCGATGGAACCCATCATGAATGAATCTCGCCCGACGCTGACGGCTTGGGCGAACGATTCCAGATTCCGGATCTCTCCGGTTCGATATTGGATCTCGGCGATTTGCATTCGAACCGAAGACGAGCCGATATCAATCACCGCGACCATTTCCGGCGAGGCCTTTGATGTTGAATAATTTGAATCTCGTCTGGCAATGGGACTCATGGTTGTTTGCTTTTGCTACCCTTGGCTTGTGCTGTGC
>CAZQQR010000257.1:0-3906 GCA_964595515.1 uncultured Pirellulaceae bacterium | reverse complement strand
CCGGCATCGTCGCCCAGTTCGGCTTCCTTGATTTTGAACACGTCTTTTAGAGAAGGCAGGACGCGAGCTCTGGCCTTCTTTTCAATTCGCGGCAGCATGAATCCCGACATGGCTTCGATCATTCCGCCGCCAAATACGATCACGTCGGGAGCCATCAAGTGAACGACGGTAACGACTGCGTGAGCCAAATGGCCGCAAGCTTTGTCGACGATTTGCATGACTGCTTCGTCGCCATTTTTGACGGAACCTGAAAGTGCACCACTGCGGATGTCACCAAGATCTGTGCCTGAATTTTTCAGCAAATAAGGTGCCTGTCCCCTGTAAGCCGCTTGCGCCGCGTCACCCGCGATTGCTAATCGTGAAGCCAGTGCCTCAAGTGTTCCCTTGTTCCCGGCGCCATCCAGCGGACCTTCCGGCATCATCGGAATGTGGCCGATTTCCATGCAAGTACAATTGCTACCGCGGAACAGTTTTCCATCGTAGACGCATCCGCCGCCAACCCCGGTTCCCGGAAAGATCCCGAATACGCAGCGAGCGCCTTTACCTGCTCCGAATTTGTATTCGCCAAATACGCCCGCGTCGACGTCGTTGGCGACTGTGACTGGAAACCCGAACTCAGACTCAATTGATTTGCCGATTGGAACATCGTCCCAGCCAAGGTTGGGAGCCGTTCGGATTTTTTGTTTTTTAAGATCAAGGGGACCGGGGCAACCGATCCCAAGTCCGCGAACTTGGGATTTTCGAATGCCGGCTTCTTCAAGAGCTTCTTTAATCGTGTTGTTGATTCGTTTCAGGCCTGACTCCATCCCCTCGTTGCCCTTGGTTTTCTTACGGGCTTTTCCGATTGGTTTAAAATTGGAGTCATAAACCATCGCCAGCATCTTGGTGCCGCCTAAGTCGAAACCGATCCAGTGAGAGTCTTCGTTGGTTGTTTCACCTGCCATGTTGATTCCTATTTTCGTCTGGTCCGAGTTGCCAGGATGGGTCCGATTTGGTTACAGAAAAAGCTCTCGCCTTTTCTTCCTACGATAGCTGGTTCCCAATCAAAACGAAATGCTGAAGGGCGGCTTGAACCGCTGTTTAAGAACGATTTCCGTGATTGTTTCGGTCACGGGTCGAATCGAAATCGTTGCATCCGATTGTTGTATGAGTCAACAACGTGAAAAGAAGATTTGCTGTCCCGAACCATGCCCCAAGGTTGGTGAAGTTGTCCGGGCTCTCGACCGGCTCCGCCCCACGTTCCCAAGGACTCACCGTCGACGGTAAATTTCTGGATTCGGTGATTGGCGAACTCGCAAATGTAGAGATGGTCTTTGCCGTCGAGCCAAATCTGATACGGGAATCTCATTTGCCCGGGATCAAACCCTGTTTCGCCCCAAGATTTTAAAAACAGAGGCTCGTCTCCACTCACGTCGAACACCTGGATCCGATTGTTGGAGGCATCGGCGACCCATAGATGGTCATTTTTATCCATGGCCATTCCTTGAGGCCGCTGAAATTGACCTGGCTCTTCACCATGTTCGCCCCATTCGTAAACGTACTCGCCCTCGGGGGTAAATTTTTGAATCCGATCGTAATCACCGTATTCAGAAACGTAAAAGTTCCCTTTGGAGTCCTGGACGATGTCCGTCAGAAAACCAAACTCGCCGGGGCCTCGCCCGTTAACACCCCCAATGGTTCGGTCTGGCAAAAGCTCGCCTTCGAGTGTGTAAAACAGAACCCGGAAATAGTGGGTGTCGCAAACCATCAGTAGATTGTCTTGGCTGATGGATAGCCCACAAGGTTTTCCCTGGAAGCACTCGGGTGTTCGCCACCCTCGGAGAAATTTTCCGTCCCGATCAAAGACTTGAATGCGACTGGTTTTATCGACGATGTACAAATTGTCTTGATCGTCGATCGTGATCGCACGCGGCGTCATAAACCGGCCGTCGTCGAGGCCTTTCCGGCCCCAGACCAAAACGCCTTCGGGCATAAACTCAGGGGCTTGGAGGCAGCCACTGGAAACGATGATCAGTGGGATCATCAAGATTAAGAGAGCGTCAAATCGCTGTGGGAAATTTAAGTGCATTTTTAATCGCATCTGCAACGGAGTCTTCCAGTTCAGCCTCAACCTGCACAAACAGAGAACGAATGTCGTCTTGAAGGCGTAGTGTAACAGCGATATAGTATTTTATCGTGCGAAACGGGTTTCTGCACGTTGGAATCGTTCTTGTTCGAATCCAAATTGTATTTCACAACCAGTTGAAACCTTTGTTTTCGTACAAAGGTTTCAAGGAACGTTGGCAACATAACAGCCAGCGGCCAATTCGCATGACCGCAGCCATTATCGACCTGAAAAACGCAGAAGACAAACGGGATGTTGTCCATCGAGCGGTCGAGCTTCTTGCGGATGGCAAAATTGTTGCGATCCCGACCGAAACAGTTTACGGGTTGGCAGTCAATGCACTTCATCCCGACGCCGTCGAGCGGTTGCTTGAGCTAAAAGGCCGTCCGGAGAACAAGCCATTAACGTTGGCGATCAAGAGTCTCGACGACGCCCTCGACTACGTTCCTAATATGTCCACGATGGCACGGCGAGTCGCGCGTCGTAGTTGGCCCGGCCCAGTCACGTTGGTCATGGACGCGACTCATCAGGATAGCGTGATCCACCGACTGGCGCCTTCGGTTCAACAGGCGATGATCCCCAATGGGACGATCGGCCTAAGGAATCCAGCTCACGAGGCTACGCTTCAGATCATGCGGCTTTGTGCTGGTCCAATTTTGTTAACCAGCGCGAATTTGAGTGGTCAACCGGATGCGGTTGAAGGTTCCCAAGTGATTGAGCAGTTCGGTGATTCCATCGACATGATTGTTGACGATGGTTCTTCTCAATACGGAAAACCTTCATCGGTGGTGCAGATTTTGGAGAACCGGCTAAGTGTGCTTCGCGAAGGCGTGGTTGATGCGGATACGGTGAAAAAGCTGACGAACTTTATTGCTTTGATCGTTTGCACCGGAAACACTTGCCGTAGTCCGATGGGCGAAGGCCTGATGAAAAAGCGAATTGCCGAAAAAATCAAATGTGCCGTCGACGAGCTAGAAGACCGCGGGATTTCGGTTTTCTCTGCTGGGATCGCGGCCATGCCTGGTTCGCCTGCAACCGGCCAAGCCGTCGAGGTTATGGAAAAGATAGGAATTGATATTACCGGGCATAGTAGCCAACCGATTACAGGACGGCTTGCTCAGTACGCTGATATTATTTTGACGTTGACCAACGGACATCGGCAGGCGTTGATCTCGCATTGGCCATTGCTTGAGCCTCGCACGAAAACGCTGCGGCGAGACGGGGCGGATGTGAGTGACCCCATCGGAAGTCCGGTTGAAGTCTACTCATCGTGTGCGAATCAGATTGACGAAAATCTTGCGGCTTGGGTCGAAGAGTTTGACCTTTCGCAGTTCATGTAATCGCTTTCCGGCAGTGCCTCCATCATAGAATTATTACCATGAAAGTTTCGATCGGTAGCGACCATCGTGGTCATGAGCAACGTAGAACGATTGCTGACGCGATTACGGCTTTGGGTTTCGAAGCGGTCGACCAAGGCTGTTTTGACACGGAGTCCTGTGACTATCCTGATGTCGCCGTTTTGGTCGCAGAAGCAGTCGCCAGCGGCAAATCAGAATTCGGGATTTTGATTTGTGGTACTGGGATCGGAATGTCGATTGCAGCCAACAAAGTCAACGGGATTCGGGCAGCGCTTTGCCACGATCTTAAATCGGCGGAATTAAGCCGGCAACACAACAACGCGAACGTTTTGTGTATGTCTTCCAACGATCATGATTCAGACGCGTATCGCGAAATCGTAAGCGGTTGGTTAAAGGCAGAATTTGAAGGCGGTCGGCATGCAAGACGCGTTGATAAGGTTATGC
>CAZQQR010000256.1:5114-7896 GCA_964595515.1 uncultured Pirellulaceae bacterium | reverse complement strand
CTAGTCTGTGGGTCTCTTTTTAGACTGGCCGCTATCGAATACGCTCGGTACCAAGTTATTCTCTGGTTACGACAACATTTTGGACCAAGTTTCAAGGATTACTTCTTGGCTGAAATGGCTTCGACCAACTTCGCGAATTTTGTCACGGTTGGCCCCTTCTGATTTCCATTTCTCGAACTCAGTACGAATTGCATTGGCGACTTGTTCGGGTTCCGGCTTTCCACAAACGACACCCAGTTCTTCGTTAATGACGAACTTGGCAAGGTTTGAGTCTGACTCGACCAGCGTAAGTAATTTACAACCTGCCTCGAGGTAGCTCATCGTTTTGCTCGGATAAGCACATTCAATCACGCCAGGCGTCAGTGAAACGATTCCCAGGTTGGACTGGGCGATCACCGACATCACAGTTTCAATGGGTAGGTAAGGGTGAAAAAAGATGGAAGTTCCAAGCAGTTCTCCTGCTTGTTGTTTTAGTTTCTCAACCATCACGCCAGAACCGACGAACCAGAATTCGATTTCGGTGGTGTCCTTGAGTTTTTTGGCCGCTTCGACGATTGTGTCAAGACTCTGAAATCGCCCGATGTTGCCTGCGAAAAGTACTCGAAATTTGCCTGATCGATTCTTCAAAGCATCGGGAACTTCTATCTCTGGATTGACTTGATCAATAATGAAATTGTTAATGACTCGGACATTGTCAGTTGCGATTCCACGTTTTCGAACGGTCTCTAGCATGTCTTCAGAAAGCACGACAACAGTTTGGGCTTTCTTGCAGTTCCGTCGATCAATCGCCGCGGCGATCTTTCCCACCCAGGGCCGTTTAAGGATGCCGCTGGTTTGAGCGACTTCAGGGTAAAGATCCATGCAATGGTAAATGTATTTCGTCTTTCGAAAGAAACCGATTGATCGGGCAACGAAACCCATCAATGTCGGCGGGAACGTGGTGACGGTCATTAAGTCATAAGCCCGAATCCGAAAGAACGCATGACAGAAAAGGCTGAACGAAAAAATCAAAAAATTCACGGCCCGAAGAATCGAGTTCTTCTTATTCTCCTTGAGCAAAGGAGTTCGAATGATCGTCATTCCGTCGATGGTTTGCTTACGAGGAAGCGGCGGACCATCGTACGCGTCGTTGTAGCTGGGCTGAGCCGAGAAAATCGTAACGTCGTGGCCATCCGCAGCTAAACGCTGGCCCATGATGTAAAGCATGTGGGCGTAACCAGGCGTGTCGGGGCGAATGTATCGGTGTACTAAAAGCAGTTTCATTGCCCGTTACCCTCCTAATGCGGTTTGGAGAATGTACTTGATATCGCCTAGCAATGAGAACTCGCGAATGTACTGCTTGTTGATGCGAATTTTTTCAGGCCAAATGGTTTCGAGATTGTATTTTTCAGGGTCGTCAACGGTCGCCAATAGTTCTTCTTCTTTGCGAAACGCGATGGAGGCTGGGCCCGTAATTCCTGGTCGAATCGAGAGAATTACCCGGTCATCGCCCTCTAGTTGATCGGCAAATCCAGGAACATCAGGGCGGGGACCGACCAAACTCATGTGGCCGACCAAGACGTTAAATAGCTGGGGTAATTCGTCGATCTTAAATTTTCGAAGAAGTCGTCCAACGGGAGTGATTCGAGCGTCGTTGTCTGCCGTGACGCTACTATTGAGTCCTTCAATTTGTTTCATAGATCGAAGCTTGATCAATGGGAACAGATCTCCATTCTTGCCGACTCGATTTTGAATAAAGAACCCGTTTGCGCGGGTGCTGAACGCTGCGAAAACCCATCCAATCAAAATGACGGGCAGAATGATGAGCAGTCCAACCAGTGAAACTACCAAGTCAAACGCGCGCTTGGCGATGCGTTGGGAGGAAGTCAAACCTATCGATCGAACTTGACTAATGGTATCCGAGCTCAGAAAGGAGTTCGCCAGCGAAGAGATTGATTTCTTCAAGCTGCGATTCAGTCAGTTGTTTTGTCCACTTACCAACGCTTCGGTTAGAAACACCCTTTGTTAACTCATCGAGATCAACAGAAGTTGTGTCGGCGCCGAGGTACTTAATAACCTTCTCGAATTCTTCTGCCGGATTGGCGGTGAAATCTTCATATCGAATGTTGAGAACTTGTTCAGTTGGAATCTGCTCCAATTGGTGCCGTGCTAACTCGACACATCGTTTCCACTGGATCGCGCAACCAACTGGTAGTTCATGATTCGTAAAAGCGTCTTGCATGCCGTCGAACTTTGGACCCCAAGTCGACAATCGGGATTTACCGGACGTTAGTTTGAAAACTCGAGCGGAAAGGTATCGGGATCCGTAGTAGGGCAAGTCCGACCAAGGAACGTATTTGGCTTTTTTCAGGATGTAACCGAGATCGAGTTTTGCGTTCCATCTCAACGACGCGGAAGCGGCAACATCTCGCCCATCGCGATAGATATGAATGAATCTTGCTGAAGGGAAAATTTCGTGGATGAAGCCGCAGCGAAGTGAATTAGCGCAGGTCTTTTCAACGACGGTGTCGCCTGGATGGCGTTTGGCGAACGAGCTGAATTGTTTGCGAATGTAGTTGGCAGTTTTTTCATCCGCCATTTCCCGCGTAAACTCGTCGGTCGCAAATTCTCGATTTCCGTGCCGCCAAATGTAGTTGATTTCGTCACAAGGCCAGGTCGCGAAACCTGGCACTTCGCACAGAATGTCTCGCAACATATTGGTTCCGCTTCGACCAGCACCAATAATGATGACGGGACGGTCAAAGCTCACGTGGGAATCGGTTTTGGGTAAGTTCAAGAGACT
>CAZQQR010000256.1:0-5014 GCA_964595515.1 uncultured Pirellulaceae bacterium | reverse complement strand
AACGTTTTGATAATTTCACTGATACGTTGAATGTCTTCTTCTTCCATGATCGTGCCGCTGGGTAGACAAATTCCGTCGCGGTAAAGCGATTCGGCTACCTCACCACCGACCACACGCGAATTGGCGAAGGCTTTGGTTTTATGAAGCGGATTCCAGACGGGGCGTGATTCGATATTTTGTGCCTCGAGTGCTGCAATGACTTCCAGCGGAGTAGCTCCAAACTTTTTAGAGTCGATTTGGATTACCGTCAGCCATCGGTTGCAACGACCGTAACTTGCTTCTGGCATAAACTGAATTCCCGAAACGTCCCCCAAGAAATTTTGGTACATCTGTGTGATCTCACGCTTTTTATTGACGCGATCTTTTAGCACTTCGAGTTGACCAATTCCGACGGCGGCCAAAAGATTACTCATTCGGTAGTTGTAACCGACCTCTTTGTGCTCGTAGTGCAAGACGGGTTCGCGAGCTTGGGTTGAAAGATATTTACAGTGTTCGATAAGTTTTTGATCATCGCTCGCGATCATTCCACCGCCAGAGGTGGTAATGATTTTGTTTCCGTTGAACGAAAACGTGGCGACCTTGGCTCGATGTCCGACGTGCCGGTCTTTGTACGATGCACCCAGTGATTCAGCGCTATCTGAAATAATTGGAATATCGTAAGGATCGCAGATGTCTCGAAACACATCCAAGTCGCAGGGTTGCCCGTAGATGTCGGTTGGCAACACTGCCGCTGGTCTTTTCCCCGCCGCAACCAACGACTTAATTTCTTGCTCCAGTAAATTCGGATCCATGTTCCAGGTTTCCCGCTCACTATCAATAAAGACCAATTCGGCTTTTTGATAGGTCGCAGCGGCGACGCTTCCGATGAAAGTCAAAGTCGAAGCAAGCACGATGTCGTCTTGCTGGACTCCAAGTGTGCGAAGTGCAAGATGGATCGCACAGGTGCCATTGGCGACCGCGACGCAATGCTCGAATCCTGTGATCTCGCGGAACTTGGCTTCGAATTGATTCAGTTGAGGACCAACGGGCGCAATGTAGTTGGACTCAAACGCTTGACGAACGTAATCGATCTCGTTGCCCGACATGTGAGGCGCAGAAAGGAAAATGCGATCAGACTTTTTTTCAGGTAGGGTAGAAGACATTGACGGGAGCTTTAAGTGCTAAATGGAGGTTTGCAAAATGGAAGCTTTGCCAGGGAAGTTTTGCCAAGCTAGATTTTAGTTGAATTCGACTCTGGCTGGCAGAAAACTATTGGAAAATGACGGTGGTGGTTTGTTAGGAAACAGCTGCATCGGAAGTTCCGCTTGGCTGATGTCGCCAAAGCAATCCATACGTGTGGATTAGCGTTACCGTTAGCCCCAAAGTAAATCCGATTACTATCCCCAGCGCTCCGCCGCTCAGACCGAGCGATTTTACCAGTAACAGAGAAGTAGTAAGCGAACCTAGACAGATAATGATGTCGAACGCGGTATACCAAAAGTAATTGCCGCAAGCCTGAGTTGCTCGACCGGCTGTTCGCTGTGTGCCTGCAAGTGTGCTTCCGAGCAACAGTAGAAAAACGAGCAATGGTTGATTGTATTCTGGGCCTAAAATAAAACCGAGCGTGGTCGGAATCACCAGTGTTCCAACAATGGTTGCCAAGACACCGACCGCCATACTACTGAATAGCATTCGGTTCAGTAGTCGCCAGAATCTATCGGGTTTCTGATCACGGAAACTTTCTGACAAGATCGAAACCCCTGTATGACCCACTGCACCGATCAGCATTTGGATGGAGAATGCAAGTTGAAATAGCAGTCCGAATACTCCCAGTGCGGCACTTCCCCAATAGTATTCAATACAATATTTGGGTGAGTTGAGAGCAAGCGAAGCCACAAACGCATCAAATCCCAATGGTAACGAACGTTTTGAGATGCGGAAAATCGATTGGAAGTCCAATGCGGATTCGGTCATGCAAGCGACGCTCAGTGGTTGCTCAGGTTCGTTTAGTTTCCACGATCCTGGTAAGTCAAAAAACAGAGCCCACGATATAGTTAGCAATCCCATCGCGAACGCAGCGATGGTCGCATTGCCACCGGAAAGCCAAGCCACGAGCGCGACCATTGCAATCGCGATGATTCCTTTGGGCGTCAACGATCTGCCAATCAAGTCCGCTCGTTGCATTCGTTGAAATCCGCCGAAACTCAAATTACTGATTGAGTCGCCAGTTCGATAAAGACAGATACCAGCGAACACCCAGAATCGATTTGGAAAAAACCAGGTTACCATTACCAAAGTGGTTAGTAGGGCGCCGATCAAACAGTAAAAACGGATCGCGAGATAAGTCCGATACCGTTCTTGGTGTCGGTGATCGGTAGATCTTGTAACCCGCAAACAGAGATCGAACATCAGAAAGATTGGCGCTGTCGTTGAGAGCGCGAATACGTACTCACCTGTTTGACCGCCGTCACCAAACAGCGTCAGCAAAGCCAGCAGTCCTAGTTGGGCCGCAGCAAACACAACTTGTCCCTGGAATACCCGGGTAACTTGCTCGCGAAATGATTTTTTTTTGGAAGCGTTAATGGTTAGCTAATCGATGGATGCTTAATTGTGGCTGGTTTTTGCTGACCAGTTACTTTGTGATGGATTGAAAGAGCTCAGTAAATTGCTGGCCGCAAACGTCCCAGCGGAACGATTTAATGTGATCGAAGCCTCGAGTCACATAGTCAGCTCTAAGGTCTGGGTTCTTGTGGAATTGGATGATCGCTTTGGCAAAAGCCTCGTGATCACCTGCAGGCGCTAGAACTCCAGCACTGCCAACGCTTTCGGGCATCGCCGCACAGTCCGCAACGATCGGTGGGCAACCACGTCCCATCGATTCACAAGCCACCATGCAAAACGACTCAACTCGACTGGTGGAGATCAGGCAGAGAGATTTGTTTAGGTGCTCCGTCAATTGATCCTGGTTCATGAAACCTACCCACTCAATGTTTTCGATTACACCCAGATCCCGCGCGAGACTTTTATAGGGCTCCCATAATTCTGGAAACAAACCTCCGGCGATTTTTAATTTCCAATCAACGTTGGGTTCGAGCTTGCAGAGTTCGGCGACGGTTCGAACCAGCGTACCGTTGTCCTTATGAGGGTTCCCATTGGTGATCGAAAATATCTGGGCTGGATCAAAGTTGGAAACGCTGTCCGAGTGTTTTGCGTTGGCTAGATTATCTGGCAATCCGATGTAGATAACGCGATCATTCGGGTTTGAATTTGCGAAAACTCCTTCTGCACATTCCTTGATAAAGGCCGACTCATAAACATTGGCGGCCGCGTGTTTGAGTGCCTGTTTAGCGCTGTAGTTCCTGAGCCACTCAAAGGCTTTTGTTTTCAGGTTGGCCGATTTGTCGATCGGCATGAATCGCAACAGGTTGATATGGTAGACGACTTGGGGGCATTTGATTCGCGGAACGAATTGGTTGATCGAAAGAAAAATTGCCGGCCCTTCGCCACGAATGCTCTCCACATAAGAACTCATCTTCATGGTGACCCAGAGTTGCCGTTTGATTCCGGCGGCGTCTACCAAGGGCTGTTTTGCGATGGCTATGCCTTGTTTCTCGATTTCAACGCGTGTTCCTTCGGCGGAGCAAACCACGGTAATTCGAGAATCGGACGTGGCTGCAGTTTGGAGCCCACGTAGAATTCCAAGCAGTACGGTCAAACCGCCTCCTGGGCGAATTGACATGGCGTTGATGATGACGTGCAAGTTTGGGTCTGTGTTGGTGGGCAGAAAAGTTGTCGCTGCGAGAGTTGTCGCTAAAGGCGAAGCTGAAACGATTTGTCGGTTTGGCTAAGGCGTTATTGCTTGATGAATTCCAGTTGAAGCCAGGCTTGTTCGCCTCGAATCGCATCGACCCGATTTAGAACACGCCACAACATTCCTTTCCAACCGGTGGAAAAGTTGCTTTTGTTTCCAAACTCGAGAAGCCGCGGTGGTTTCGACTTTCGATGAACAAATTCAACATTCTGATTGGCCATGAATCTTTTGACGAACGCTTCGTTATATCCGAATCGCATGTTTAAGAAATTGCGCTGAAAGAGAGTTTTGGGCAGCCGTTTGCCGACTCCCATTCGCGCGGCCCAAATCCCAAGCAGTCGAGGGCTCGAACGGATGTTCTTGAAATCGAAAATAAGTAGTCCGCCAGGCGACAAACGGTCAATCGCGCGAGTGAGCGTATCAAACGGATCGTCGTGAAGCATCACGTTTCCGATAATCACAACCACGTCGAACGTTTCATCGCCAAAATCGTAACCTTGGAGCGTGCTTTGAATCGCTTTGATCTGATTGTTGAATCCGTCGACCCCTTTGACTTGTGGGCTGGGGTCAACGGCGGTCACGCTTGCTTTTGGAAATGCTTCAGCAAAACTGACTGAGGTAAAACCACTCGCACATCCAACATCCAGAATCTTAATAGGACGCTCTTCGGGGTTGAATCGTTTGATCGACTCAATCATGTGTCGACTGACGCCGTACCGAAGCTCTTTTTGATCATCCCATTTAAAGGTGCCGTAGTCGTCACCCGATTCATCGCGAACGTTTGGCGTTTCAACGAAAAGTTTTGTGTACTCTTCTTTGGTTTGAATGTTTTGGATTTCTTCCGCGGTCAGAGTCTGAGTCGAAATTTCATCGACATCTTGGTCATGCGAAATTTTGCATTTGAGACAAAATGAATGACCACATTCGCGACTGTCGAATTTGTCAACGACGACGACTGATTTTGCATTTCCTTTGCAGATGAAACAATTTTTAAACGCCATATTACTGCCAATAGTACTTCTTGATTAGTCTTTGGATTGCGAGTGTGAAGCCGTCTCAGAATTTCGTCGGTCGCGAACAGGACGAGCAGGAACACCTGTGACGATCATCCACGGCTCAACGTCTTTTGTCACAACAGCACCAGCGCCAACAATCGCGTGACTGCCAACGGTGACACCGGGAAGGATAACTGCGTTGGCTCCGATCCAGACATCATCACCAATC
>CAZQQR010000255.1:0-7934 GCA_964595515.1 uncultured Pirellulaceae bacterium | reverse complement strand
CCTCCAATTGATTTTGGCGAAGGCGTCTGCTGACCATGATACGCATTCCGTTTTGAATCACGCTTGGAAACATCTTCCACCGTGGTTTCGGCGATCTCCAGGTTGACAATTTGCCCAGATTCTACGAACGCCAATCGAGTCGAAATTTTATCGAGTGGAAGATTGGCGAATTTGGACACTGCCTTTCGGTACGTTGATAACTGAGGTCGGTAATACTCAATTCGCTCGTGCAAACTTTCCCCGCAAACCAAATCCGTTTTAAAGTCGACCAGATCAGCGGCGACAATTTGATCGCCTTGAAACACAAACACCAATCGGTCGATCACACCTCGAACGAGATTGTTGCCAATGTTGACGGCGAAGCCTCGCTCGGTGCGAACTTCCAAACGATTGGCTTCCATTACGACCTGGGTCGGATCCGAAAACTCCATCAAGTAACTTTCGGAATAAGTCGATCGAGTCAGCATCTTTTTCAAAACGCGATGATCCACCATCTTGTAAAAATCTTCGATCACGCGGTCGAAGCTCACCATGGTTGGTGCAATCGTCCGCAAATGGGCTTCGAGTTCTTCTTTGCGAGGAATTGAATCGTCAAGCCAAGTCAGTTTCTGAAAACAACCGTGAATCAAGCGGCCGCGATTAAACGACTCATGGTTGTCATGTTTCTCAAACACCGCTCCCAATTGAATTGTGTCGCCACCCTCCAAAGCCGACGGAACTGTATGCGTTACACCACGTCCGGAACGAACTTCGTTTGAGATCCGACCCAAATTCCAAGTAATTTTTTCGGGCAGGTAAAAATCACCCAGATCAAACGGAGGCTCCGGGTTTTCATTTTTTGTTTTCTCAAACCAACGCGGGTCGCCATGCTCGTACATGACTCCCTCTTCCCGTTTTTTATCAGGGAAGAGTGTCGCAAACAGAACACCGGCTGGCGATTGATGATCGACCTTAGCTCCGTGAGACATGATCACGTGAACCGCATGCACGGCTCGCGTCAGCGCCACATACATCACGCACATGGCTTCGCGAACGTTGGCTTGACGGCTTTCGTCGAACAGCTTTTGAAAGTTCTCGGGTAAGAGATTTCGAATTTCCTGCTTGGCATATCGCGTCGCCACATCGATCGGGTCCGTTGGACTTTCCCGTCCCACGACGACGTTGGGAGGCATGCCCGCCCAGCCTTTGGACTGAAGCGGCATAGGCAATACGACGACATCGAATTCAAGCCCTTTGGCTTTGTGAATCGTCATCACACGGACTTGAGCTGAGCCCTGATCGCTGGCTTTGACCTCATCTCGCACATACTCAACAAACCGAATTGGCCGAAGATACCATTGATTATTCGACAAAGGGCTGTCGTAAGCCACACGAACCAAATGCTGAAGCCGCCCAATTTCTCGCTCAGTGCATTTCTCAATCAATGGCAGCGCTAGTGACTCAATCGTTGGCCCATAACCATCAGCGATCAATTGCGACCGTAACTCATTGGCCGCGACCCGAGCAGCCCGCGAGTTTTCTTTTTGATTGATATCCGTTTCGGGTTTCAATCCAAATCGTTTCGCCAACGGACTGTGAGAAAGATGGAATCTGGCCACGCTGTCGCCGGGATGATCCGCCATCGTGATTGCCGAAAGGATGAGTTCAACGGCAGCAGAATCCGTGATCGCCGTACCGCCCTCTTCACTTGCCGGGACTCCTTCTGCTTGCAAGCGTCCGATCAAATCGCGAACCTCTTTGTTCGTTCGAACGATCACTCCGATATCGTGGTGGTCAGGAATCGAGCGGCAAAGCTCTTTAATTCGCCTTATGGTTTTGTTGTAAAGCTTCTTATTGCGATTATTGTCCTTGATAAAATCGATGCCCGTTCGCTTAAGTTCTTCAGGAGCATCTGCCGCCATCTCGATCGAAACGAATCCCGGCAGTTCCTTCCGCTCGGTCGAATGCGATTCAAACCAATTCGTCCAACCATAGATTGCTTCGTTGACAACATCATCTTTGCATTGGTACTGCTTGATTTTCAAAAACACATCATTGACCAGATCAATGATCGGTTGGGAACTTCGATAGCTGGCCGTAAGCTTCGCAGCCGGCTCAAGATTGGGAAGCTGATCATCAACGAGGTCAAAAATCTCAGCCACGCCACCACGCCATCCAAAGATCGCCTGCTTCATGTCGCCGACGCAAAAGAACGACCGAAGATCGTTTACCTTTTCAGTGATCGCGTTGGCAAACGGACGAATCACATTCCATTGCCCCAGCGACGTATCCTGGAATTCGTCAAGCAACAAGTGTTGGATCTGATGGTCGAGCCGGAATGAAAATCGCTCCGTGTTCCACATTGACACAAACGTTTGCAACCGCTCGGTCACATCGTCAAACCGCAGCGACCCCGTTTCGTCTTTTCGTTTTTCCAGCAACTCCCCAAACGTGTTGAGCAAATCGCGAGTCGAATGATTTTGCTGAATCAGTCGGTTAGAAGCATACGCCGCACAGTGCGGAATCAGCTTGGTCGTCAAAATATCAACAATATCCGCAGGAAGTTTGCTTCTGCCGAGCATGTAATCGCCCTGAGCAGACCGTTGTAATGCCCGCATCTCGATCAAGGTTGACCAATTTTCATTTCGACAATGCTCCGTCATCTGCTCCCAGTGCTTCGTCATCGTTTTGGTCCGGCACTGGACGGCTTCCATTCGGGGGATTAATCGATCCATTTCTTCGGCGGAAAGAAACGCCCCTACCGATGGCAGTTTGTCCCATGGTTCAGGGCCGGACTCGCGAAAAATGTCGTAGACGTTGTTGACGGTCATGCGAACCATCGAAGCCACACTGCGAGACGCCTCGCCTTTGGAAAGCATGTGCAGCAAATTCAAAACGGACTCATTGCGAAGCACGCTTTGAATCGCTTCATCCTGCAGTTGGTTGATCTGCTGCTCTTCAACAATGTCCCAAGTCGGCGGGAGGCCAAGCTCCAACGCGAACACCTTCGCGACTTTGTTGAAAAAACTGTCAAGTGTACTAACCTCCAACCGATGCAGGTTACCAAGCAAGTCAAAAAGAATTTTGGCGGCGCGATCTTGAGGAATAACAAAATCAAGTTCCTCCGAAAGTCGTCTTGCAACGTCCGCATCCAGCGCAGCGTCCGACAGCCGGTTAATGATCCGATCTAGAATCTCACCTGCGCCTTTTTTCGTAAACGTCGTCGCAAGAATGGTCTGGCACTCTGCTCCGGAAGCCAGAAGTCGAAGATAACGATTCGAAAGCCGAAATGTTTTGCCAGTTCCCGCAGAAGCACGAATGATCTGATTCGGAAACTCGCCTGCCAATTCACCTACCATGGTGGCACCATCTCTTCCTCGTCCTGTCCATGGAGCGAAGTGTCATATTTTTCGAACACGTTGTCTTGGCAAATCACAGCAAACTCTTCTGAGAATTTTGGCGGATCAGCAGTCGGAGGCCAGAAGACACCGCCTCGGATCTTACGCACAATCTCACGTGCTTTCGTGTCGGCGGTCTGCAAAAGTTCCGGCGTCCAGTCGACCGCATGAAACCCAACGTCGTCCAATTTTTTCGGCAACAGAATATAGCCAAGAATAACGTCCGACAGATCCGCACCCTCGACCGCACTTACCTCTTTGACAAGATGACGATAAAGCGGCAATTGCAGGTCTTCCCATTCTTTTTTTCGCGGCCGGTAATGAGCATCTCCCGGTTTTCGCCCCGCATCGGATGACTTGTAATCCCAAATCGCAACTTGTCCAGTTTCCTCATGCTGGTCCACGCGGTCAATTTTTCCATTGATCACAAACGGCTCGTTATCAACGATAAAATCGTGAAACAAGTGTTCTTCGGTACTGACGATTTTCCAACCTTGTTGACGCCGAAGTGCCTGACAATCGGCAAACCGCTCAAGTCGTTGCCGCAGTTGTTCCACTTGAATTCGAACGGCAGGCAAGCGGGAGCCAAAGAACTGCTGTTTGACAATCTCGTTCAAACACTCGTTAAAAAAATCGAGAATCTGTTTCGCGTCAGCACTATCTTTCAATTCGCTTTGCCCAAACGACTCAACCACGTTATGCGTCAAATCACCAAACGTTCCACCGCTCAGCTCACGCCAATTATCGTTGTTCGATTCCAGTTTCAATTTGTGATTAAGATAAAACCGATAGGGACATTTGATGAAGTCCTTAAACTTCGTGACTGAAACGTTCTTGAATGGCTCCGAGCAAACGGGCATGGGAATTTCAAACAACTGCTCATCTGAAAACTCTGTTTGTTGCGTAATCCAACGAGCAGGTTCTTTCCGACCCTTGTACGCAAAAAATGCTTTGGCACGTCGAGCCGCTGACTGATGGTCTTCGGTGAACAATAGGCGACTCGGTTTTTTCGGTTCACCCTTTTGATCGCGACGCCCTACAACCAACAGCAAATTTTTTCGCACGGATGCAACGACTGTAAGTGCATAAACATCACGGGCATACCGACGATCGTTGTCGAGAATTTCAAGCGTCTTACATAGCTCGTTTGGCAAAAACTGATGCCCGACCTCCGTTGACGGAACTTGCTCATCATTCACATTCGTGATGACCATTACCGGAGCGTCATCAAGCGGAAGGTCCAACCAACCTGCCAACTCGATGGCCCCGGGAATCGGTGGCTGGACAATCCGATGCTCGGTGGCGGCTTCGATCGCCCAATCCAAAGCAGTGCTGGCCGTCGTTTGGGCGTCAAATTTTTCGGGAACCTGTTTGTGGTTTCCGAGCGCCGAATAAATGGCTTCGCAAGCGATCAGAATTTGCCGATCCGAGGAATCAGTTTTGTCGAGCAGGCGGTCACCGTAAACTTGAACTAAAATCTCGCTCCAGGGCCGCGACCAGTTCGCAATCGCCTGCTGCTCACCCGCTAGTGGTTTTAGCAGCTCGCCAACATGCTGATGAATCTGGTTTAACAGCTTCACAGAAGCAGCCTGCTTTATCGCTCGCTTTTCTGCGCTTTTGTCGGCTTCGTCAAAATCTTTTTCAACCGCCTCAGGCGAACCGAAGGGCTCCTGATTTTCAATTTCCAACAAATTCGGAAGGTAGAAATTTTGAAAAAGATCTAAATCCTTAATCCAACCATCGTTTTCTGTTTTTGAACTAAGCCAGTGAAACATGTCTGGGTGTCGAACCAACTGCGCGAACGCCTCATAGTTTTGCTCTTCGAGAAAATCACGGCAGGCAATCATCAATCGAACGGGAGCCGTCTCAGAAAGCGCGCGTCCGGCAAGATTTCGATGCTCCACTCCAATCGCGTTGAGACTACGGCAAAGCTGAGGAACAATCCCAGGATCGGGAATGCCGATCGTTATCTCATCGGCAGAAAACTCTGACTGAAGATTGGTCAAGTAAAAAGTCGTCGCGTCGGCTTGGTCCGCCGGTTGATCGACGATCAAAATTTGCTCATCCGCAATCTCCACTGGCCGGTCCAGCCATTGCTCGGTGATCAGGCTTCCAAAATCGTCAAAGCGATCGGCCATCGATGCATCAGCGGCAATCAAGATATCAATTTGATCCGGCGTACCAGCCGCGACTTGGCGAAGCATCTCAGAAACGGATCGGTTCAAGTCAGCCGCTGCCAACATCACAATATGTTTGTCCGTTTTACAACGAATGACGGGCGGGTCAGCCTTTAACAGACCAGCGGCGGCAAAGTTACGGGCGGCTTGTTTGTCCCAAAGATTGACGCCATGCAAAATGGAATAGTATCGCTGCTGAATCGCGTTAAGTGCATCCCAACGTTCTTGCTCGTTATGCAGGAACCCGTGGATGTCTTTGACCTTGTTGGCAACACTTCGAAAACTCCAAATGTCATTTGCTAACCGTTGGTGCAAGCGGGATATCAAGGTCGCCAGCGATTGCCAATCTTGGAGGTCTTCAACTTCCGGACGACCCGTCAGGCATTGAATCTCTTCCTTGGTGCCTTCCTCTAACGCTTTCGACCAAGCGATTTGTTGAGCAAGATCAGAAGCCAGATCTTTCTCCGCAACGTACAGCAGTTCCGGGAGCATCCCAACGGTGGTGATATGAGGAGGAGTCAGCATCAACTCTTGCTCGTCAGCGGCAGTCACCAACAACTGTAGCAATCGTTGCTGCGCGCGAAGGGTCGGCAGCACGATAACCAAATGGGAAAGATTGAGTTCGCGAGGTTGGTCGCTTGATTGAAATCTCTCAACCAACCATTGGGTTGCTGAAATTAGGGGTGGTTGATGCAATCCGAGGAAAACTCGGTGATCGGAAGTCTGAGTCACTGATGTCAAATCCCTGACAAATGCGGCGAAAGGTTTAATTGGTGGTCTACGAGATTATAGAAGAATCAGAGAGTTTGACACGTTAGGTCAAAGCAAATTCGAAAATCTCATTTCAAGCAACATTCCCCGGCGGAACAAGTAAAACCAAGGCAATTACACTTCTTATTGGCTCGAACTACCCCATACGATCCAAAGTATTCGTTGGTTCAAAACGTTCGATCGACATAGGCGATCGCCGCAATGACCACCGCGACAACGGTAAAGGCAATCATGAAACCGCGGGTGCTAAATTTCCGAGGTAACCAAAGAACAGCAGCCAACGAAACTGTCACCACGGTCAAAAACCAATGAGCCACATAAAGTCGAGTCATCGCAGGCCAAAAAAATGCCACATGAAAGACCGGAATCCGCGTGCTTGGGTCAATCGGTTCCCGTTCATTCACCCGAGTATTCCAGTTCCAGTTGCCTGTTGGCGAATGCTCAAACCAAACGCACATCCTGCCGCTACCACCATTAAACGCGACATGCTGCCCGGGGACTGTGCTGATCCGCCCACTCTCAACGTACCAATAGCTACGAACCCATAACACAAAAAATGCGACCGACAGCAAACCGAAAAAAACAGTGGTTGCGATCTTTAGAGTCCACAACGTTTGGGATATTTTTCCACTGCCCATAATTGCGATTCCAAGATCACCGGCAAAAACCAAAATTGCGTCCAGCGCTCACGCTCGATTTAGTCGTCTTCAAGCTTCCCAAAGAAACTATCGAGTCCACTGTCTGCTTCGACAGCTTTCTGTTCAGGCACGTCGAGAACGAAACTATCAGCATCATTGGGAGCGTCATCACCAACATCGATTCCGACGAAGGATTGCGTCTTCTTTGGCGAATCTCCCACGGATGGTAGCTCCATGCCTTTGGCTTCGCATGAGTCGTCAATGTCTTCCTTAAAAACCGGAGCCTTTTTACTGGCCTGTTTATTGACCTGTTTTTTAGCGACCTTTTTTGACGCCGGGGAATCTTCTTCAGTTTCCTGGTACCGTTCTTCAACCGCGATTCCCTTGGAGATCTTAAGCTTCCACTCGGCGATCTCTTCCTTTGACATTCCTGACGCCCGCTCAATCAGTGTTCTAGCGCGGACATCGGCCGTTGGAAGCTCAGCGTTCACGGTCAGACGACCATCGCCAGAATACTTGAATGTTACTTTGACTGGAGAACCTTTGACCAATCCCTCAGGAAGGCCACTGACTCGGCACTTCCCAACTTTTGTAGCACCCTGGCCGGTGTCCGTACCACCCTCGACGACTGTTACGACGACTTCTTTTTGGCCGTCCTTGGAAGTCACGAATTTCTTGGAACTGATGACCGGCAATTTGGTATTCCGCGGGATCATGATCTGCCGCATCGCCTTTTTAGTATTCGGATTAATTCCCATCACACCAAGGTCATGCGAATTAACGTTTGAAATTTTAAATGACGAATTGCCTTCTCCACGCTGCCTGAGAATGTCCGCGTAAACGGCGGCGCCCTGGGCAACCGCTTCATCGGGCGACAAAGAACGATCTGGCTTGATGCCTGACTCAGACTCTAACATTCTCTGCACCATCGGCATTCTTGACGAACCTCCAACCAGCAGCAAACGCGAAAT
>CAZQQR010000254.1:4244-7942 GCA_964595515.1 uncultured Pirellulaceae bacterium | reverse complement strand
ACTTGCCCGTCTGGGCTTTGTTTTCAAACCTCGAGGCTCCACGCGGCGCGATTACTCAGACGGCACCAAGCGACTTCCGCCGATAGGTTCTGCGAGTTGTCCTTTGACCTTGGAACGTAGCGGACGTCGTCAAGACTTCCGAGAAACGAGCGTCGCTTCATTACTATGGCTGACGCGTAGCCACTCCTAACGATCTCAACGGTTGCCCTAATGCCAACGTACCAAGACAGAGTGAGCGAAGCGTAGTTTCTAATTTGCGTGGCCAGAACTCTTGACGAGTTCCGCTACATGAAAATTGAGCAGACTTGAAACAAGTCCTTCGACCTTGAAACGTAGCGGACGTCGTCAAGACTTCCGAGAAACGAGCGTCGCTTCATTACTATGGCTTACGGGTACCAAGACAGAGTGAGCGAAGCGTAGTTTCTAATTCGCATGGCCAGAACTCTTGACGAGTTCCGCTACATGAAAATTGAGCAGACTTGAAAAAGCCCAGTGGTGCGTCAAAGCTGAACTGACCCATGTTTATGCTTGCGTAAGCATGCTCACGACAAGCGTGAGGGATGGCACCTGGTGATCTGGTCAAATCAGGCCTGACGAACCACCAGTGCAACTCACCCTCAAAAAAACTAGCTCCCTTCTCCCCGAAAATTCGGACATTCACGCTTGGTCATTGTTTCAAGCTAATCCCGAATTTGTGGGGAGAAGGGCTGGGGATGAGGGGCGATCAGCTACAAAATGAACACGGATTTTTGGCAACCAACTCAAAGTTGTTCTGCTAACTGCTTTTGCAGCAACGAAGACAAACGACAGAGTAGCTACCAAACCTTTTCAGCGATCAGCTCCTCTATCTGGCTTTGCTGAATTCCAAGCAACCTCAGCGCAACATCTTGCGGCGAATCTTGTTTCAGACCAAACAAAGAATATTCGCGATACCGAAACTCGATTCGATCGCCGACTTCAAATACTTGCTCACCAAATACTTGCTCATCCAAGATAATCCGCACCCGGTAATTCGTTAAATGCTGTGGCCGAACATAGGAAAACGTGAGACTAGTAACGCAAGGAAAACTTGAACGACTTAGATCCGGCCCATCTTCAAAAACGTCGAGTTCGTCGATTTGGATTTCACAATCTACCTTGCCGATTTCGTTGGCGTACCAAAAACCAACGGCAAACAACGTAAGCAGCGAAAACAGGTGCCACAGTCGAAACCGGAAACTCGGTCCGGTTTTCCGCCCGGTATTTCGCCCGGTATTCCGCCCGGATTTTTCCGCGATTGGTAACTTGGGTTCTGACGAAACTTTGTCGGCCATATCGGGTTATATATCTTCGAATAACGAAACCACGGGTTAGCTCCAACACAAACGACCCGCCAATAAATATTGATCTGGAGACGGGCCGTCAAACCTATGGTTGTCCCGCAACGACCTAATTTTTCGGCCCGTCTCGCTTTTTCCTATTTAAGATCAACCTCGCGTTTCAATCCGGCATATCTATCTCGCGCGTCTCCGCACCTTCGTTTTCCACCAACTCGCGGTACCACTTGGCGGCCTGTTCACTACGTCCGGCCAATTGATTGGTTCCCCACACAACCGTCAACGTTCGCCGCGTTGAGTCAGACGTTTTTGTCCGTTGGCAATCTTTCACGCCGTTTGCACATGGCCCCACCGTATCGAACAAACAAAGCAACCCATCCAGCTTAATCGTTTGTCCACTCGCATTAAAAACATACTCGGAATTTTCTGGAGCCAGTCCGATTTTTAACGGCTCTTGAACAAGGTCCAAATCCACCACACTGATCGGTAATCCGCTGTGAAACGAGACAACGTTGCAGGCGTCGACGATCAAATTGATCGACGACAGTTTCCCTTTTTCAACGGCTTGGCGCAGGTACTCCGACGCAGGTTTACCACGCCCCGTTGGTTTGTATCCGCCTTGCCGCAAGAGATCGCGAACGATCGGCTTAACCGTGTCATCCACCTGCATGGGAGCGTCGGCGTCAAAAGACAATAGCGCCATCAAACTCTCCGGCGATGACATTTCACCAAGCGGTTTTGGGAACTCGGTGATGAAGGCTTGAAGGTCAAGCAACGAATGGGGAGCCACATCTATCATGAAATTGTATTTGACAGTTGAACAATGTTTCGTCTCGCTAATGGAAAGGCCATTGTTCGGATTTCCCGGCACGAATCAACTGTTCAAAACAAAGCATAGATAAACGGACCAACGGATGTGCTTGTCAGCGCGATCAAAATACTCAACGATAAAAGCACCAAAATGATCGGCGAGAGCCACCATTTCTTGTTATGGATCAAAAAATCAAAAAACTCGAACAGGATACTGGGCGCCTTCGCCTCAGCCTGCCGCTTAAACAGTTCTCGCCGAGAATCTCTGCCTGTTTCGGCGCGATCGGTTGTTGGTTCATCGAAGTCCAAATCGTCGCCTTCCTTAATACTGTTTGAAATAGTCGCTCAGTTCGCGGTCACCATCGCGTGGTTCCCAAAACGATTCTTGGTCCGAATCGAAGGATTCGATCTTCCTTGATAACAACTTTCGCAAAATCGCAATAGGAGTTACCAACAAGTAAAAAACAATCACTAACACAATTTTGGAGACCAACCATCGAACTGGAAACGTCACGAACTGGACGAACCGGTTAAATTTCTGCCAAAGTGTAAGCTCATCCGAAACGACTTTTTTTGCCGGCAATCTCTCGGGGTTGAAATCCGGTTGAGCCGATTTTAGCAAAACGTGTTTGCCAATCACCAACACATCCAGTTCCGTTTTGAGAAAGCACCCGAACGCGTCAGCAACGTCGCACACGATTGGCTCGCCTCGAACGTTGAAACTCGTATTTACCAGTGCCGGGCATCCAGTTTTCGCGGCAAATCGTTTGATTAAATGGTAAAGCAGTCCGTTCTGCTCCTCCGTTACCGTTTGAATCCTAGACGTTCCGTCAATATGCGTCGCGGCCGGTAACAAATCAAGAAATGGCTTTTTGATTCTAGCGGCGAAAGTCATCAACGGCGAACTGGTTTCGAATTCAAAAACGTCGGCTACCTTTTCGGCAAGAATCACAGGCGCGAAAGGCCGAAACGATTCCCGCCGTTTAATTTGCTGGTTCAAGAGATCTTTTGTGGTCGCTTTTTTTGGGCTGGCCAGAATACTGCGATTCCCCAGCGCCCTTGGTCCAAACTCCATTCGCCCCTGCATCCAACCAACGATCTGTTCCGCCTCTATCAACCCAGAGACGTGCTCGATCAATTCGGACTCATTTTCAAACGACTCAAAAACAGCTTTTTGAGACCTTAAAAACGACTCGATGTCGGTCGGCTTTGGTCCATAAAACGGCATTTCTGTCGGACGCAACTTTCGATTCGAATTTAACAAATGGTAATCCGTAAACAGCGCCGCTCCAATTGCACCACCGGCGTCTCCCGGTGCGGGAGCAATCCAAACGTTTTTGAATTTGCTTTCCTTCAACAACCTTCCGTTGGCAACGCAGTTCAAAGCGACTCCGCCAGAAATGCACAGGTTATCCAACGACGTTTCCGTAGCCACATGATTGGCGATTCTGATTAGGATCGTTTCGGTAACCGATTGAATCGAGGCCGCGAGATTCATTTCTCGCTGAGTGATCGCAGACTCTGGAATCCGAGAAGGTCCAAAGTACTTCTCAAATCGTTTGGACATCATCT
>CAZQQR010000254.1:0-4144 GCA_964595515.1 uncultured Pirellulaceae bacterium | reverse complement strand
CCGAGAAGGTCCAAAGTACTTCTCAAATCGTTTGGACATCATCTTGAGGCCAGCGGAATAACCGAACCAATCAGGATTCAATCGAAACGAGCCATCGGGTTTCAAACAGACCATTTCGCTTAAGATAAAATCCGCGTGGACCGGATCACCATAAGGAGCTAACCCCATTACCTTTCCTTCGCCACCGTTGACCCGAAAGCCACAGGCACTTGTAAACGTGGAATACAACAAGCCTATCGAATCCGGAAATCGAATCTCTTTTTCAATCCGAATCTGGTTCCCGTTGCCCACACCGACGGTTGTCGTCGCCCATTCTCCTACGCCATCTACCGTTAAGATGGCCGCTGATCCGAACGGCGACTGATAAAACGCGCTGGCGGCATGGGATTCGTGATGCTCTGGGAACAGAATTCGTTTTTTGAATCGCCCCTTCAGTTCCCGTCGAATAATTCGCGACAGGTAAAGCTTCGAACTCAGCCAAATCGGAATCGAAGTACAAAACGATCGAAATCCAAGTGGAGCGTTTAGTAAACTCGTTTCCAAAATCCTTTCGAATTTTAGGAAAGGTTTTTCGTAAAACACGACATGATCGAGGTCTTCGATTTCAATGCCCGATTCACTTAAGCAATAGTTGATCGCGTTCGTTGGAAAGGACGCATCCCGCTTGATCCGAGTGAATCGTTCTTCTTGGGCAGCTGCAACGACGCTACCGTCGACAACCAAAGCTGCAGCAGAGTCGTGGTAAAATGCAGAGATTCCAAGGATTCGAGGCAAGTGGATATCGGAGTGGTTTGGAAAGCAACTAAAAGTTCATTGGCTATTGCCCGGCAAACAATAAATCCCAATTCGATTATATTGTAGACGACCAAAGCTTTGCTGCCCCTGCCACCAAACGTTGGCAGCGATCACTCACTATTTCCAAAATACGTTCTTTCAACATGAGGCAGGCGTGCCAGCCCTGACTTCACAACCAGACGACTCCGGCAGTGAGCCAGATCTTACGACGACTGCCAACCTTGGACGATGCCATAGTCAAAAAGGGTGTCTGTTTCGCGTCGGTGCTGTGCTGCTTGGGCTCTTGCCTTTCATTTTGATCGAACTAACACTGTTCGCGATTGATTGGAAGCCAGCTCGTCAGCAAGATGATCCGTTCGTAGGATTTTCAGAAATTCGCCCGCTGTTCGTCCGCAAGGATGATCAGTTTGAAATTTCCAAAGCTCGCCAACCGCTCTTTCAGCCCGATAGTTTTCTTGCCGCAAAGCCGAACAACGAATTTCGGATTTTCTGCGTTGGTGGTTCGACAGTTCAAGGCAGACCCTTCTCGATTGAAACAGCATTTTCCAAATGGCTGGAGCTAAGTCTCCACGCTGCGGACTCATCCAGAGACTGGAAGGTGATCAATTGCGGAGGGGTTTCGTATGCCAGCTATCGCCTGGCTCCAATCGTTGATGAAATCCGGAACTACCAACCCGACTTGGTTGTCCTTTACACCGGTCACAATGAATTCCTCGAAGACAGAACCTACGAATCGATCAAATCAACTTCGCCATTGATCCGATCCGCGCATGAAAGACTTTCATATTCTCGAACTTACGGATTGCTGAGGCAAACGTTCGCCAATAAAAAATCGTCAGATCTCAGTTCAACAGAAACTCTTCCCACAGAAGTCGAAGCGAGACTAGATTTTAAGAACGGACTAGACGCCTACTCACGTGATGACCGCTGGAAAAAAGACATCGCGGAACACTATGAGCATAACTTGAGAAGGATGATCGGAACGTGTCAACAGAACGATGTTCCTTTGATCGTGATGAATCCAGTTTCAAATCTTCGCAACTCGGCACCATTCAAAAACCAACACACTGCCAATTTTTTGACAGGCGAAAAAGAGTTCTTTGATCAATGGACCGCTGCATTGGAAACGCCGAACGTATCCGAGCGGATCGAGCGATTGGAAACGTTAAAAGAACTCAACCCGCGATACGCGAAGATTCATTTCCAGCTCGCCCAAGCCTATTTGTTGGCCGGAAATACGGAACAAGCAAAAAACCATTTCATCCAAGCCAAAGAAGAAGACGTTTGCCCGCTTCGCATGACCGAACCGCTTTGTCGGGCCCTGGAAAAAATTCAGAAGGAAACCAACGTTCCGTTCGTCGACGTGAAAGCGTACTTTGAAAGTCTCTCCAAACATCAGATCGCCGGAAAAGAACTTTTGCTGGATCACATCCATCCTTCGATTCACGGCCATCAAAAAATCGGCGTGTTACTGCTCCGAGAAATGGAAGCCATGGGAATCGTGACCGTCCCAGATTCGTTTCCAAAAGACCGTGAGCTTGCTTTCCAATCCCATTTAGAATCGCTGCCGTTCATGTACTTCCAACGCGGCAAAGATCGCTTGGCAGGGCTAAAACGTTGGACCGAGGGAAAAGTCACAAAAGAACGCGAAGAGGAATGACTTCCGACCAAGGCAAAAACGTCGTGCAACTCGTGTCTGTTTCTGATTTTAAAACATGTTTTTCAGTGAGACATTTTTTCAATTCTATCCGCCTCGATTTCTTTTCGCTTTCATGACCTACTAGACCGCACTAAAATCAGTCCAGCCGAGCCGGACTTCAATTCAAAAACTTCAACTCAATCTAAGGTTCAATTTTGAATACTCTCATTCACAATCACGTCTTGGTTTTGTTCGCTCTTACGTTCGCGATCCTCATTGCGAAACCAGCGAATTGCCAAGCTGACGAAAAAGACAAACCGAACATCCTGTTTATCTTTGCGGATGACCATAGCTACGACTCGGTCCACGCAACGGGAAACGACGAAGTCCAAACTCCCAACATTGATACGATCGCTCGGGCAGGAACACGATTCAACCACACCTACAACATGGGTGCATGGGGCGGAGCGGTCTGCATGGCGAGTCGAGCGATGCTCAATTCGGGCCGGTTTGTTTGGCACGCCCATAAATTGAAAATGAAGGATGAAGCCGATGCCAATCGGACTTGGTCAATGCAAATGAAGTCCGCTGGCTACGAAACGTATTTTACGGGCAAGTGGCATGTTGCCGGCTTAAAACCAGATGACGTGTTTGACAACCTTGGCACGGTTCGCGGTGGGATGCCAAAACAAACCCCTGAAGGTTACAACCGTCCGGTCGAAGGTGAAAAAGACAAATGGTCTCCCTACGACAAATCAAAAGGTGGTTTCTGGGAAGGCGGAAAACATTGGAGCGAAGTCATCGGCGATGAAGCGGTCGGTTTTCTGGACAGCGCGAAAACCAAGGACTCCCCGTTTTTCATGTACGTTGCTTTCAATGCGCCTCACGACCCGAGGCAATCGCCCAAAGAATTTGTTGACAAGTATCCACTGGAAAGCATTTCGATTCCGCCTGATTTCCAACCTGAGTATCCCTACAAAGACGCAATCGGAAACAGTGCAAAACTTCGCGATGAAAAACTAGCTCCCTTTCCGCGAACACACCACTCCGTCAAAGTTAACCGGCAAGAATACTACGCCATCATCACTCACATGGATCAGCAAATCGGCCGGATCCTTGAGGCGTTAAAGGCCACTGGAAAATCGGACAACACTTACATCTTTTTTACTGCTGATCATGGACTGGCCGTCGGGCATCATGGTTTAATCGGAAAACAAAACATGCACGAACACAGTGTTCGCGTTCCATTTTTCGTTCAAGGACCAGGCGTTCCAAAGAATGTTGACATAGAATCTCGCATTTACCTTCAAGACGTGATGCCGACGACAATGCAACTTGCCGGCGTCAAAAAGCAGGAGTTTGTGAACTTCAAAAGCCTACTTCCGTTGATGAGCGGCGAGTCGTCCAGCCACTACGAGTCGATCTATGGCGGATACAAAATGCTTCAACGAATGGTGATCAAGGACGACATGAAACTGATTGTCTATCCAACCATCAAGAAAGTGCTGTTATACGACTTAAAAGCAGATCCGCTGGAAATGAAAGATCTCTCGACATCGCCCAACCAAAACGCGACCATCGAAGCTCTGTTTGCAGAGTTGTTGAAGCTTCAAAAGGAGACTGGAGACGAGCTCGATTTGAGTTCCGTTCTGGAAACTGCCGCGAGTGGGTAGGGACCTACACAGCTCAAAAAAGATCGCTTTTGTGAAT
>CAZQQR010000253.1:1734-8054 GCA_964595515.1 uncultured Pirellulaceae bacterium | reverse complement strand
TTTTTCGTACAGCCGATACACCTTCGTCTTCACCAGCGGCAACATCCTGCCGATCGCCCGAATGGACTTCACGTTCTCGGAATCCACCCAAGAAAATTCCCACTCATCATAAACGTGATGAACAAGCGAAAGCCGGCGAATCAGCATCATCGCGGCCCCCTTGAAACGAAAGTTCTCGTCCACGCCAATCGCAATGACTCTCGCGGATTTGGTTTTCTTCAACAGCCTTGGCATCTGCAACATTCGCAGCCAATCCCATTTCCCCTTCGCTCGCTTCAAAGCCCAATTCACATCCGGGATCGTCACGATGTATCCAATCAATTGGTCTTCCCAATAAGCAACATGAATCATGTCGTAATTAATGACTCGCCGAAGGTTCTTAATCATGAACCCCAATTCGGCCTCCGTTAGCGGCACAAAGCCCCAGCCCTCCGAACGGACTGTATTTCCCAGCTCATTGATCTCACGAATCGTTTGATCAAACGTCTCGTGCGTGACAACTTTGATATTCAATTGCGGATATCGTTCCAGGCTCCGCTGTTCAACCTTCCGGATTGCTTCCCATTTATCGTGTGATTTTTCGCCGTCCTTCGACAAAAAACGATAGGAATGAAACGTTCGAATGACACCAAGACCCTCAGCCTGCAATTGTTCGTCATAACGTTTCAATGAGTAGCCCATCATGATCATGGGAGAAATATCGTTGCCTTCAACAACCACCCCAAAATCGCTTTTCATCGACGGATTGACTGGGCCACGCATCCGGTCGCAACCCTGGAGCTTCAAAAACTCTGCCGCGGCGGCAATCAATTCGGAAACGACTTGCTGATCATCAACGGCTTCGAAGAAACCAAAAAAACCCGTCCTCTCCCCGTAATGTTCGTTGTGCATTTCGTCAACGATTGCGGCAATTCGCCCGACCACAATACCGTCTTGATAAGCAACAAACAATTCACGTCTGGCATGCTGGTAAAACGGATGCTCCTCCGGATCAAGCTGTTGCCTCTCCATCTTTTTAAGTGGAAAAACAACACTGGGATCATCGCGATAGATCTTACGCTTTAACGAAAAAAAGTCGTTCGTCTCAGTAGGAGTACGAACGACTTTGACAGTTATCTTTTTCAAGCTTGCCCCAGGATCCAAACGAAATTGATCGACGCCGCACAGAAATATTACCAATTCCGCAAACGCCAGATTGGATTAGTGCAGCGTAACAACTAAATTTTCGGGAAGCGGAAATCGTCAAGAGTTTCGATCCGCACGTCGAAAGTCTTGACGACTTCCGCTACGACTATACCCCAATTCTTAGTTGTCTCAATTCACTAGTGAGCCGAACCGTTGTGAGCAGATCCATTAGACATTGGTGACGCCTGCGTTGCTTTTGCATTCGCCTTATGAGCTGCCGCCGCGTTGCCATCGTGCAGCAAAATCTCTTTTGAGACTTCTACGATTGCCGCTACAAGCTGCCGCATATCATCAGGAGTATGCAGAGCACTGGCCGTCATTCGAATGATCGACGTGCCGTAAGGAACCGCGGGATACATGACTGGGTTGACGATGATTTTATGTTTTTCCATCAGCGTACGAACAGCCGTCAACGCCATCGCACCACGCGTGTAAATTGACGTTACCGCGCCCTGTGGATTACCAATGTCAAATCCAGCCTCTCGCAAGCCGTCTCGCAATACCGCAACATTTTCCCACAATTGCAAACGACGTTCGGGCATGGCTTGCATCAACTCTAGCGATTTAATCGTCGCGTTCGTGATACAACCAGGAAGTGCCTTGGTTAGCATGAACCCAGGCGAAACGAACTTAATAAAGTCCAATGCCTTTTTCTTGCCACAAACGTAGCCGCCGAATGTACCGAACGATTTCGCAAACGTTCCGCCGTGAAGATCGACTTCGTCCTCGACACCAAAATGTTCTGGTGTTCCGCGACCGTTTTCGCCAAGCACTCCAGTTCCATGAGCATCGTCGACGAACAGCTGAGCGTTGTACTTGTTCTTGAGCTCAACCAACTCGGGAAGCGGAGCCAAATCGCCGGTCATGCCGTAAACGCCATCAACCGCAATCATTTTGGGCTGTTCAAGCGGGCAAGCCTTCAACTGGCTTTCAAGATCATCGAGATCATTGTGACCAAACCAGCTGGCTTCGCCTTTGCACAACCGAGCACCATCGTGCAAACAACCGTGTGCATAGGCATCGACGAATACGCGTTCTTTTCGGCCAACCATGCAGGCGACAGTTCCGGCCATCGCACCGAGACCAAGATTGAAAACCAGGGCAGCCTCGGTTCGACGATACTTCGCCAAGTCTTCCTCCAACTTGAGGTGCATGGTTGTGTTGCCGGTGAGCGGCCTTGCACCAAGCGGAGTTCCCACCCCGTTCTCGGAACAGATCTCGGTCGCTGCTGCCACCACATCCGGGTGAGTTGCTAAACCAAGGTAATCATTGGTCGCAACTTGCAAATGCGTTTCACCGTTGACTTCGACACGAGGAAGACAATTGGTGACAGGAAACTTGCGAAAGAAGATATCAGGATCAAAGTGTTCGCCTGCAACTTTTTTCATGCGGCTCCAAAACTCGTCGCACTTATCAAAAATATCTGGCATGAAAAAGTCTTTTCAATTTAGAGGTCGGTTGATGACATGTGAAACTCGTTTTCACATTTTTGCCGAGGATTCGGGCAGGTGGACAAACCGTCTGTAAGTTCATTTACAGCCCAATAAGTCTAGTAATTTCGGTTAGTTTTGCAACGCCAGCTTTGCCCAGACTATCTGATTGCTTCAGAAGTAGATTTCTCACTGAGATTTTTCACTGCCAAACCATTCCAGAGAAGCTCTCAAACAGCAACTTTCAAACCGCTGTTCCATGCAGATCGCAACTGCGAGCTGAGCACCCAGCCTAGTGAGCCGATTCGTTCAATCCGGCGAATGTTGTCCATTCCAGCCTAAACATCCATTAAGACCGCCGAACAACATTGACCGGATCCGAGGACGTTTCTTTGATGCCGTGAGGCTCTGGAATAACCGAACTTTCTTTCTTCTTCTTTTTCTTTTTAAGCCGGAACAGCATTCCAGCTGGTCCCGCCAAAATAGCCGGAAGCAGCACGAGATCCCCCAACAATGCGACCAGCAACATGATCGTTAACAGTGAGGCGAATTTGACTGTCGGCATGAAAACGCCGAACAGAAATGGCAACACGCCCAGCCCACAGATCAACGAAGTATCAATCATGGCTTTGGCACAATGTTCAAACGCATATCGAATGGACGCAAACCGCGACAACCCTTCGGTCGTCCCTCGTCGATACCAAGTCAAAAAATGCAACGTATCATCCACCGCGATCCCAAGCGCAACACTGGCGGTCATCACACTGCCAATCTCAATCGAATACCCTAACCACCCCATCGCGCCAAACACAATCAGCGGCGGAAACACGTTGGGGATCATCGCGATAAGTCCAGCCCGGATGTCGCGCAAGACAAACATAAAGATCAAAGTGATCATCACAAACGCGGTCACAAAACTGTACATCAAGTCATACAAGATTTGATGCTGAGCTTTGTAGACCAATGGGATTCCTCCCGTCAGTGTGGCCGACACACCGTGCTGCCCCATGTCTCTCAATTGCTGATTCACGTTGTTACTGACGGTTTCTAAAAATCCGCCGTAGTCAATATCGTTAAGAGCCGCGACACGAACGCTGATGCGGAAAAACGATTCGTCGCCGGCCAAGTGCACCAAATTTGCGTCTTCGAAAGCACCAAACTCACGAGTCCATTTATCAATCTTGGCTTTCCGTTGAACCTTATCAACCAAACGCCGACTAGGTCTGGGAACATCTGGCTCAAATGTAGCAACCGACAACGTCGCGTTGATGGCGGTCGTCCGCTTCACCGCGTGTTCAATCGACTTAACCATCTGCATCTTATTCCAAAGTGATAAATCACTTTCCGGATTAAAGTGCAGTTCAATTTCCATTGGAACCAAAGGACCAAGGTTGTTTTCCAACCAAGCATAGTCAGAGAGGATTTTCGTTTTGTCTGCAAACCGATTTTGAATCTTGACCGACGCTTCTAGCCGGAACACTCCGATCGCAAGCAACGTCATCCCAATCATCAGCGGAAGCACGACGGCGTAGTGGTAGCGACAAACCCAGTTCAACAACCAAGACGTTCCGCGACTGACGCCGGTCGTTCGCTCGCGGCGTTTCATTTTTCCTTCTTGAGAAAACCGCTTGCTGATTCGACCACGCAGCAAATACATCGTGGCAGGCATGATCAGCAACAGCACGCCGATGCTCGCCAAAATCCCGGCCCCCGAATAAAGCCCAAACCATCGGATTGGCAAAACAGAACTGGCTCCTAATGAAGCCAAACCGATCGCTGTGGTCGTTGATGACAAAGCGACCGGATATCCGCCATCAATGATCGCTTGGTCCGCCGACATCAAACCGTAGCCCATCGTCGAGGCTTTACGGTAATAATTAACCATGTGGACGCTGCCCGACACTCCGAGGATAAATGTCAGCGTCGGCAACATGACCATGGTCAAGTTCATCTTGCCGCCCGTCCAATACAAGATTGTCAGGCTGATCGAAGCACACAATCCCGAGAACAAAATCACCAACAAAGTCAGCGGCAAGTCTCGCATTCGGAACCAGGTCAAAAAGAAGACCAATACGACCGACATCCAGAGAAACGTACCCAGCGATTTTTTGCTTTCGGTTTCAATCGCGGCCCCGTCAACAGTTGGACCACCCGTGTGTAACTCCTCGGCGCTGATATCAAATTCAGTTTTTGCAATCTCGAAAATGCGTTCGAGAATGACGCGACGTTCGTTTTTGAATTTGGTGAAGGGATACGCCAACAAGCAAGTCGTTTTTTCATCCGGGCCAATCAACAACCCTTTTAACCTTGCCCGCGCTCGGGATTCCGTGATTCCGATATCCGAAAGCTGAGCAAGCGTATCCGGTCCGCTAATGACTTTTGCAAACATCAGCTCACCATTGAGCTTTTGTTCCATCAAGATTCGCTGAAAATCAATTACCTGGGGATTCCCAAGCTGACAATCTTCCCAGCTAAGGACGACCATTTCATCGGCGCCAAACCGAGATTGAAACTCGTCATAAGTTTCGGCTTCTTCGAAACCGCTAGGAAGCCATTGCCGGATGTCGTTGGCGTAGACTTTGAGCGATTTAACCGACCCCATCACAATCAAGGGAACCAGAAACAGGCTCAGGCATAAGATCGTCGTCGACCACGTGGCCAAAAACGTTTTTTCTCCAGAAGGATGACGCGCGTCAAGATCCTTGGGAGTATCGTCTTCGTTTTTGCTGTTTGGTTGGTTGCTCAAGTTAAATCCACGGAGCGGATTGCTTTATATTGTTTGGACTGATTCAGCAAAAGGTAGACGCAAATGCAGCCGCCCTTTTCTATGCACATTTTTTAATGCATTGAGCCCAAATTGAAAACCGAATCGCTTCCCGAGTTTGATCTTACCGAAACGATGACTGGGAAACGTTCCGGTTGCGACCATTGCATAAAAAAAGCCGCTCAACCAAACTGAGCGGCTCTGGTAGTTTTTTCACATCGCTTAATAGTGTGTGCTTGCGGTCCCAAGGTCCACGTTTCCGACCATGTGGAAGTGGTTATGGTCGATGTAAAGGACTTCGACAGAGTCTTCGTCAAGCCGAGTGTGTGGTACCGGCCAACCGACGATGTTACGCTTGGTAAAGTACACGGTGCACTTGTAGTGAGCGTGGTGTAGTTGAGCAGGACCGATCAGTGGAATCACTCGTGGCGGATCAATGTAATCCGCGATCTTTTCCTTGATGATCGTCACGTTGTTACGCTGAGTCTCGTTCAAGAAAGCAAATCCACCTTGGACGGAATCCGCACGCTCAAGAGCACGCCAGACTTCATCGTCGCTTGGAGGGTCAAGTGCCACAGCTGGCCCGCCTGAGGTCAATGGACCCAAGATCGGAACGCGAGCATATCGCTCGTGAATGTGGAACTTGTCTTCCTGTAATTTTTGGTAGTAGGGCGAAACAGGAATCGGAACACTTAGAATCCCAAGTGATGGACCTGCAGCTTGAAAACACCCGGTTGTTGAAACTGCCATTGCTGCAACAAACAACATAAGCGTGGCAGTTATCTTTTTGGTTAACATCGCGAAACCCTTTTGTGGTTTAAACACTCTTATGCTTAGGTATCGTGATAAACTTTGCGGGACTTGCGGATTTTTCTGACTATTCGGAAAACAAAACAAGAATTGCTTGCGTAAGATCTCACCCTGCTCCTAATTTCGAAACA
>CAZQQR010000253.1:0-1634 GCA_964595515.1 uncultured Pirellulaceae bacterium | reverse complement strand
AAAAAGCCCGACGAAACAAATCATCGGGCTTGGTTGATGGAGCGAATCCGATCGAGCAAACGATCCTAAAAGTTGTTCACGATGTCGCCATCGGCCATCTGTACCAAATCTTCGAGTACAGAAAAGGACATTGTTTCGTTGAGAAAATGAGATGAGCCATCGGCCAAAGAAACAGCCGCACCGCCAGGGTGCCCGCTGGAAGCGATGTTTCGGCCACATGATCCTCCGTTAACGCCTGTCAAAACAGCTTGGGAACTTACCGTAGTGCCGGCGACGGAATGATGTGAATTGGAGTTTGCGAATGGTGCACCTGCATTGGAGTCTTCACAGTAACCAATCCAAAGCGAGCCTTTCACTTCCGGTGGATAAGTCCAACCATCGGAACCATCTCCATACTCACCATTGATGTCAGTTTCGGACCGGGTCACTCTTTCTCCCGTCAGGATAACGTTGCTGGTACCATCCGCGATGTTGGCAAATGTTGTTCTGGAGTTGGGACCGAAAATCCCCCAACGGCTTTTGAATAACCGATTGTCATTAGGCCCCGGGGCCCCCAATGAATCACGAGTGAATCCTTCCCATTGATCGGCACCAAAACAAGCGATGTAGTTTGACTTGCCACTGAGGACCGGATCGCCTGCCGTTGGCGATTCGTCTTTCCAAAATGGATTGGTTCCCGTGGGCTCGTCGTCGCTCGGGCACATGAACATTTGAATCTCTTTTTGATTCAACATCTCACCGCTTTGATTGTCAAACGGCCATCCACCGCCCCAAAAACTGATCCTGCCAGTGTTCGGAGTACCAGCGGTGTAGACATCGTAGATTGCGTTTTGCTCGCAGAATGGAAGCAAAAAGAAGGCGAACCCGTAATTGCTGTTGGTGTTTCCCACCGTCCCTGTCCAATCGAATTGATCCGTTTGGAAAATTCTGGGCGACATCAAAGGATCAGAAACCCAGTCGACTTCGGTGGGCAAACCGATTCCCGGTGGGAATTTTTCAAATGTACTTTCAAAGTTGTGAGCGGCGAGAGCCAATTGCCGCTGGTTGTTCATGCATGTCGCGCGTCGAGCGGCTTCTCGAACTTGTTGAACGGCAGGCAATAACATGCCAATCAAGATTCCGATAATGGCAATGACAACCAACAACTCAACAAGCGTAAATGCTTTTCTAAATGTGTTCCGTGTGTTCCGCATTTGTCTTCCAACTTAAAAGTGATAATGAAATGGACGATGCGGTCAATGATTTTGTTTTGGTGAAACCACTTCATCGCATTTGCCGTGCCAGACTCGTCATCAAACTTTTTAAGCTTCCACTTTTTGCATTCTTCCTCAGAAAAATCCGCACCAAGATACGTTTACGTTTTTCGAGAATCCTCCTTTTGGTACCGCGACACAATTACTTTGGGTGCTACCACATTGGACACCATCTGCCCGTCCAGATGGCATAGAGCCGATTAAAGGACTCTTCTCGACCATTGCCCACAATCTGGCTTTTTCGACAGAAGGGGCATTTGGCTCACTTCGACTGGAGATAGCGGTAAAAGTGGACCGCCAGCTGGTTACGCAATAAAGACACTCGTCTTCCGGAAGCCACATTGGTTAACAACGATGAGGCAAAGTCAACCTCAGACGCTT
>CAZQQR010000252.1:5894-8073 GCA_964595515.1 uncultured Pirellulaceae bacterium | reverse complement strand
CTTCCAGTGCATGAACAACAGGTCGTGCCAGTTCATTCGCATCGTCCAACGGCGATTGGGAACCGGCCACATGCGGTCGGGATTTGATTCAAGTTTAGCAGTCGTAGAAATCGGATACCTCGAATCATTATCAAAAGACTGGAGCCGGTTTCAGGACCGAACGCAGTAAAGAGAGTTAACACAGGGGCAACACTTAGGATATTAATCCAACGCTTTCATGCCTTTAAAGCCGCCTTAAAGTCGCCAATACGTGCAAAAGTCTGGCAAAAGTTGAGCTTTGAACCTCACCGGCTCTCAAATATATTGAAACTGCATGCGGCAAAACCAAGTAAAACTCCCAACGCTGTGAAACGCCGTCAATAACGTTTTGAAATGGAAAACAAGATGCGAAGCACTCCGAAATTTGTCGCCGCAATGATGATTCTGATCGTATCTGCGATTTTGCCTCAGAATTTTGCTGCTGCTCAATCGGGTCTGAACGAGTTAAAGCCCGGAGCGTCGATGCCAGCATTTGAGCTTCAGGATTTTCGTGGCAAGACATTCAAGAGCAGTGAGTTCGGTAAAGCGAAAGCCTCAGTGGTTGTCTTCTTCGGCGTCGAGTGTCCGTTGGTAAAGCTTCACGCCAAAACGTTAAACGATCTCCAACAGGAATATGACGACGTTCAAATCGTTGGTATCAATTCGAATCGTCATGATTCAATGACCGAGATCGGCGGCTTTGCAAAGCTTTCCAAGATCAAGTTTCCGCTGTTGAAGGATGTCGGCAACCGAGTCGCGGATCAATTCGGAGCCCAGCGAACGCCTCAAGTTTTCTTGTTTGATCAGAATCAAAAATTGGTTTACACCGGAGCGATTGATGATCGGTATTCTTACGGCGTTCAGCGCGAGAAAGCTGAGAACAACTATTTGGCGGACGCCATTGTGTCAGTGCTGGACGAAAAGCCGCTTAAGACAACGTCGACGGATCCAGTCGGTTGCATTATTGGCCGCGTCCTAAAAGTCGAATCGGCAGAAAATGCTGGTGACGTGACTTACGCGAAACAGATTTCCAGACTTCTTAACACCCACTGTGTCAGCTGTCATCGACCTGGAGAGATCGCGCCGTTCAGTTTGACGGACTATGACGAAGTCGTCGGATGGGCTGAGATGATTCAAGAGGTAGTCAATGAACGACGTATGCCTCCGTGGCATGCCAATCCGGCCCACGGAAAATTCAAAAACGATACCAGTTTAGCTGCCGACCAAATCGAATGGATCAACACTTGGGTAAAAAATGGTGCTCCCCTCGGTGATGAAAATGACATGCCCGAACCGCCTGAGTTCGTGGAAGGTTGGCAAATTGGAGAGCCGGACGTTGTTATTCCAATGACCAATAAAGCCTACCGCGTGCCGGCAACAGGCGTTATCCCGTACAAGCATTTTGTGGTCGACACCGGATTTAAGGAAGACAAATGGATTTGCGCAGCGGAATGTCGGATCGGAAATCGCGCTGTCGTTCATCACATTATCGTGGCCGTTCATGACGAACGTGACCTCGAAGTGCATGGACAGATTGAGTCAGAATGGATCACCGCCACAGCTCCCGGGGCACAGCCGTTGGTGTTGCCGGAGGGGTATGCCAAACTAATCCCTGCCGGATCAAAACTTGTTTTTCAAATGCACTACACTCCCAACGGCACTCCGCAAAATGATATTAGTTCCGTTGGATTCAAGTTCGCTGATCCCAAGACCGTGCGGAAATCAGTTGGAACACGCGAGATTATCAATCGCCGTTTTCGGATTCCTCCGGGTGCTGACAATCATGAAGTCAAATCCTCCCGGCGATTTAAACAAGACTCTTTAATATTGAATTTGTTTCCGCACATGCATCTTCGCGGCAAAGCGTTTCGTTATACGGCAAAGTATCCCGACGGTAGGTCGGAGATTTTGCTCGACGTTCCAAATTTCGATTTCAATTGGCAGAACGGATATATGTTTCCCGAGCCAAAGTTTATCCCTCGCGGGACGGTGATTGAGTGTGTGGCTCATTTTGATAATTCCGAAGGAAACTTTGCCAATCCAGATCCTGACAAAACAGTGCGTTGGGGAGATCAGACTTGGGACGAAATGATGATCGGTTATTACGACATGGCTTTGGCGGATCAAGATCTTACCAAGCCAGGTAAGTAACAAAGTCGAA
>CAZQQR010000252.1:0-5794 GCA_964595515.1 uncultured Pirellulaceae bacterium | reverse complement strand
CCACACGAAATCTCCGTGAACTTGCGAACATTCGTTCTTCGGAAAACGAAGTTGCAATAAATCCAATCTCAATTGGAACGTTCTACCTTTTGGTTGCTCCAAAGTAGTTAAGAACAACTCGACCTCGCGTGAACTCTCGACCTCGCGTCCTCGAAAAAAGCCCTAAATCAAAAGTAAGGCATCTCTTCTTTTGGCGTCACGTGACGTTAACGGGTAACATTGCATCGGCGATTCAACTACTGAACAACTTCAAGAGTAAAAAATGAATAAACGACACTGGCTTTTAAGCATTCGCAATTCTCTGTTCATCAAACCGTCTCGCCAAAAAAGAAGAAGGCAAAAATCAAACTCGCTGGCGATTCAATCGCTTGAAGAAAGAAACTTGTTAGCCACGATCAGTTTTGATGCTGCGGCAGGGCTTTTGAGTTTCGAAGCAGACGCGGGTCAAACAGACGTCGTCTCGGTGCTAGAGCCAGTAGCTGATTCTCTTGAAATCAGAGTCGCTGGTGGTGATTCGATCGTGCTACAAGGAGACGCGGTTGGAAACTCAAGTTTCGTATTAAGTCAAATTTTTAACGCAGACGATACGCTAACGATTGATGTGGGGAGCGTCGACGTTTCAAGTTTGACATTCAACTTGAACGATCTCAACGACAGGTTGAATGTGAATGGGACAGCCGGTGCCAGTGTGGTCGCAACCGGTGGCGACGGAAATGATGTCCTTGATGCTTCCGCCTTGGCGACGCAAAGTGTCACGCTGGTTGGTAACGACGGCAATGATACACTCACAGGTGGTGGCGGTGATGACATCCTGGCCGGTGGCGGTGGAACGGATACGATTGATGGTGGTGCTGGTATCGATACTAATTCCTTCGCTGGAATTGGCATGGGCGTAACAGCCGTGATCAATGCTGGTGGAGCGGGAACGGCTGCTTATGGAGCCGTGTCTGAGACGTTTGCAGGGATCGAAAACTTGACCGGTTCTGATCAAGCCGACAACCTAACGGGTAATGATCTAGTCAACGTGATTGACGGTGGTCTTGGCGATGATGTAATTTCCGGGCTCGCCGGAAATGACATTTTGTTTGGAGGCTCTGGAGCAGACACGATTAGCGGTGGAGATGGTAACGATCGATTGATCGGCGGGTTTGGTGACGATGACCTATCCGGTGACGCGGGTGACGACGTTCTGATTGGGAACGGTCAAATTGATATTAAATTGACAAACCTCAACCCGGATCAGGGTAGTTTGTTGACGCCAATTTTTGTTGCGACTCAAAACGGGACTTACGATCAATTTGATGTTGGCAGTGCGGCATCGGAAAACATCGAAAGACTGGCCGAAGATGGAAACACGGGTCCAAGGATTGCGGCTGCACTGGCCAGCGGTGGAGTAGGCCAAGCCCAAGCAACCATGGGCGGTCCGCTTCAACCAGGACAAACAAGGACCCTGACGTTTTTTGCGGATCCAAGTGATCCACTAACTCAATTTATCAGCTACGCATCGATGGTGATTCCCAGCAATGATGCTTTCATCGGCAACGATTCTCCTACCGAAATTGATTTATTCGACGACGGCGGAAACTTGATTCGCCGAGTCGGTTCAAACGCATACATTGTTTCAGGCGATGAAGTTTGGGATGCGGGAACGGAAGTCAATGACGAGATTCCGGAGAATACCGCAGCCCTGAATCAAACTGCCCCCAATACAGGCACAACCGAAGGCGGAGTGATCACGCAGCATCCTGGTTTTCAAGGCTCGGCAAGACTGGGCGGAGATGTGGGCAACGTTTTGACGGCGACGCCCAACGGTGATTTTACTGTCGCGGGCTTTGAAGTGCTGAGCATCGAAGTCGACTCGGCTGCTCGGCAGACTGGGTTTTCAATTTCTGTCGACAATCAACCGTTTGCGTCATTGACCACCAGTCAAACCACTCAACAATTGCTTGGCGAAGCCGCCAGTAACAATCTGTATTTCAACGTTCACACCAATCGCGTGATCAGCGGAGAGATCCGTGGTCAATTGTTGGTTCAATCAGATACGTTCGCCGACGGTGTGCGGACGTTAGTACTCAGCGCGTCACTTGATAGTGCTCAGGAGCCTGGCAACTCTTCAGATTCGATGGCGACCGGAACAGGAAGCGTCACGATTGTGGACGACGGTACGAATGTCACCTATTCTTCTACGCTAACGATCGACGGAATTGCGTTGGAAGATCTAATGCCCGTTGCCGGTGTTAGTTCGATTCATATTCACAATGCAGTCGCTGGGCAAAACGGTGCAGTGATCACCGACGTGATTCAAGACGCGGGCGGTGACATCAATGGAGTCGCCCAGAATGCTATGGCTGATACAGGCGATGGCAACATTTTTGTGGAAGCATTCGAGTCAGACAATGACACACTCAACGGTGGTTCTGGTAACGATGAACTGTACGGTGGTGGTGGTGACGATACCCTGATCGGTGGAATTGGAACTGACATTGTTAGTGGTGGGGACGGAAGCGATACCAATTCGTTTGAAGGGATTGGTGTTGGCGTCACGGCAACGGTCGCTGCCGACGGAACGGGCACTGCCAGTTACGGAGCAATCAACGAATCATTCAGTGGGATCGAGAACTTAACCGGATCTGAGAATAACGATGTCTTAACTGCTACGGGGGCCGCCAGCAACGTGCTCCGAGGGCTTGGTGGGAACGATGTTTTGGCCGGTGGTGGCGGAACTGACTCGATCGACGGTGGTGATGGAGTGGATACAAATTCATTCCAGGGAATCGGTGTCGGTGTGAACGCGAGTGTTGGTGCCAATGGAGATGGAATCGCCAGCTATGGCTCGGTTACAGAATCGTTTAGTGGAATTGAAAATCTGACTGGTTCTGAGAACAACGATGTTCTGATCGCAACCGGTGACGCCAACAATGTGATTCGCGGCGAAGGCGGCAACGATATCCTGGCGGGTGGATTTGGAACGGACACAATTGACGGTGGCGATGGCATCGACACCAATTCGTTCGCTGGAATTGGAATTGGGGTTACCGCAACCATCAACGCAGACGGCACTGGATCGACTGTCATTGGGGTGATCAACGAAACGTTTGTCAGTATTGAAAATCTGACTGGCTCGGATAACGCAGACACGCTGACGGGCAACGATCTGGTGAATGTGATCGATGGAGGACTGGGTGACGACGTGATTTCCGGGCTTGGTGGTGACGATATTCTGTTTGGCAATTCCGGCAATGATTTGATTAATGGCGGAAATGGAAATGACCGGGTGGTTGGCGGTTTTGGAGATGACGAGCTTAATGGAAACCTTGGCGATGATTCCTTGATTGGAAATGGCCAGATTGAAATCAGCGTCACCAATTTGAATCCTTCTGACGGAAGCTTGCTGACGCCAGTGGTTCTGGCGACGCAGAATGGAATTTATGACCAGTTCGACGTGGGCAGTGCCGCCTCTGAAAGTATTGAGCGGCTTGCCGAAGACGGGGCGACGGGGCCGCGAATTGCTGCTGCGATTGGCAGTGGTGGAGTCGGTGAAGCACAAGCCACACCTGGTGTGCTGCAGCCCGGCCAGCGTCAGACGTTGACGTTTTTTGCCGATCCAACGGATCCATTGACGCAGTATTTAAGTTACGCGTCGATGGTGATCCCAAGTAACGACGCCTTCATCGGGAACGATGATCCAATGCAGTTGGATCTATTTGATGACGACGGGAATTTGATTCGCCGCGTGGGAGCCAATGCGTTTATCGTTACAGGCAATGACGTCTACGATGCGGGTACGGAGGTCAACGATGAGATTCCAGAGAACACGGCGGCGCTTGCTCAATCGGCACCCAATACCGGTGTGACCGAGGGCGGTGTGATTCGCCAGCACGAAGGATTCCAAGGCTCACAACGATTTGGTGGTGACATCGGAAATGTGTTAACGGCTCGTCCGGGAAGTGATTTTACGGTTCCCGGATTTGAAGTCTTGAGGATCGAAATTGATGCTGCGGCCAACGAAACAGGTTTTGCGCTGAGCCTGGAAAATCAGCCATTGGAATCGTTGACGACTGGTCAAAGCCCATTGGATTTGGTTAACGAAGCCGCCAACGACAGGTTGTACTTTAACATTCACACCAACAGTTTCCCGGGCGGTGAAATCCGCGGTCAGTTGTTGTTGCAAACAGACAATACCGTGAATGGAATTCGCACGTTGATTTTGGGGGCCAACTTGGATGCGGCTCAGGAGCCTAACGGAAGTTCGAGTTCGGCCGCAACTGGAAACGCGACGGTCACCATCGTGGTTGACGGTCCAAGAGTGACTTATTCTTCAACTCTCAACGTGGACGGAATCACGACCGCTGATTTGATGCCAGTGGCGGGTGTTAGTTCGATTCACATTCACAACGCGGTCGCTGGAGTGAACGGTGCGGTCATCACGGATGTTGTTCAAGGTGCCGGAGGTGACGTTAGCGGTCGGGCGGTGAACGCTTTGTTTGATACGGGCGACGGAAACGTTTTCGTGGAAGCTTTTGAAAGCGACAACGACGTTCTAAATGGTGGTGGAGGAAACGACTCCCTCAGCGGCGGAGGTGGTGATGATATTCTTCGCGGAGGTGACGGTGACGACACGGCGCTGGGTGGAGCAGGCAACGACGCCCATAACGGCGGTGCTGGAAATGATATTTTGACGGGCGGCGACGGCGATGATTTCTTCGTTGGTGTCGGCGGCATTGATACGATTAATGGTGGAGCCGGAACAGATACCAATTCGTTCCAAGGGATCGGAGTAAGCGTAACAGCGACAGTCAATTCAGATGGTTCTGGAACGGCTGTCTATGGTAGTGACAATGAGACGTTCGCTGGAATTGAAAACTTGACTGGTTCGGACAACGACGATGTATTGACTGCGGTTGGAAATGGCGGACACGCTTTGCAAGGGCTTGGCGGTAACGACATTTTGACCGGTGGGACTGGCAACGACATGCTGAGTGGTAACGACGGAGATGATATTCTTCGTGGCTCTGACGGAAATGACACGATTTTGGGCGGTGATGGAAATGACTCGCTTAATGGAGGAAGCGGCGACGATTTCCTCGGTGGCGAAGCCGGCGATGACTTCTTTGTCGGAGTAGGTGGTTCGGACACTATCGTCGGCGGCGATGGAGTGGATACCAATTCGTTCCAGGGGATTGGAATGGGCGTGACTGCTCAGATCAATGATGACGGAACTGGTAGTGCGACCTATGGAATGGTCAGTGAGACCTTCAGCGGAATCGAAAGACTAGTTGGGTCTGCCAACAATGATATCTTGATCGTGACGGGTGCCAGATCAACCGAGTTGTTTGGACTGGGCGGCGACGATATTCTTATCGGCGGTTCGGGGGACGACATCTTGGTCGGCGGTGAAGGCAACGACACGTTGAGTGGCAACGTCGGTATTGATTTGTTGTTTGGCGGGCTGGGGAACGATTCGATCAATGCAGGAAGCGGTGATGATTTTGCCCGTGGAGACGAAGGCGACGATTTCATTGACGGTGGAACGGGCAACGATCGATTAGTCGGAAGCGACGGGAATGATAATCTTGTCGGCAACGCCGGAATGGACATGCTGTTCGGGCAGTTGGGCGACGACAGCCTGTTTGGTGGCGATGACGTTGATGAGTTGTTCGGCGGCGATGGAGATGATTTGCTTGTCGGCGGTTTGGGGGAGGACTTGCTGGAAGGTGGAGCGGGTAACAACCAGTTGATCCCTTAGGTTGAGTTGAGTTGAGTTTTCAGATTGATGAATTTCAAAATGGCCGTG
>CAZQQR010000251.1:3813-8220 GCA_964595515.1 uncultured Pirellulaceae bacterium | reverse complement strand
GTGTAGGCTTCTCCCGTGGCCGCTTTCTCCACCAAAGTCACCGCTCGCTGCTGAAACTCGACGGCTTTGTCGTACTGACCATTTTCTGCAAAACACGCCGCATAGATTTCCAACGTCCGAGGAGAAGAATCACCGAACAGATCCACCAACGGATTGATAATCTCGATCGCACGTTTTCCGTTTCGTTGGTCTTCAAACGGGCAGGTTGCCAAGAGCCAAGCCAACACGTTTTTTGCCCGTCGTCGATTGGGATCATTCTTTGCGACTTGCTCAAATAGCCTGACGGCGTCCTCATAGTCGCCCGTCACAAAATGGGCTTCCGCCAAAAGCCTGACGATATTTCGATCCGAAGGCTGCAGCCGATTGGCAAGCTTGAAATACTTCTTGGCCTCGACGGACTCACCAGTCGAAAGATAGAGGTAGCCAAGGTCACTTGCGACATACGGAAGCGTCGGTCGATTCTCGAACGCGGTAATCAAATACTTCGCCGCGTCCGGATATTTTCCTTCGTGGAACAATAACCGGCCAATCATTGCGTGAACCTCAAATCTTTTGGGGTTAACTTCAACAAACTCAACCAACTGTTCCAGCGCCTCGTCCGTTCGGCTTTGATCGATCGCAATATTGGCTCGGCCGATGATCGCTTCTTTGTTCATTGGATCGAGATTAATTGCAAACTCGAAATTCCCCGCCGCCTGTTGCTGCATCTCTACCATCACCGACTCGTCGCCAACTTTTTGTTTTTTCGCCAATCGCCTAAGCAGGTTTCCCTCGCCGATATAGGCTGGCACACAACGCGGGTCGACTTCGATCGCCTTTTGAAACAGTTGCCGAGCTGAATTGGTTTCACCTCGCGAGCCAAGCTCGACCGCTTTTTGACTAAGTTCCAACGCTCGCTGTCGCTGTGATTTGGCAGCCAGAAATTTTGCATCCTCAACAAATCCAACCTCTTGAAAACGAGTTCGCAAGCGGTTGAGTTTTGCAAGACGATGCCGCGCAATCCAACGTCCGCCCAGCGGAGCAGCCAATTGTCGATACTGCCAATCTGTTAGACCTACGGATTTTCGATCATTCAAAATCCTTGCTGGATCAATCTTTTCAGATGCATAGAAATTACAAACTTGACCTTCCTGATCAATCAACAAAGCAAACGGCAGCGGCGGAAGCTGTTGGTTGTTAAACCACTCTCCCGACAAAAATTTCAATTTGTCGACAGTCCCTCTGGATGCTGTTGCCCAGTTGAACGGAAAACCAGAACGCTTGATTAACTTTTCCGCGTCCTCAAAATCTTTCGCAAAATCAACCGAGTCTTGATCGCAGTAAACGCCAATGCAATCCAAAGACTGTTCTTCCATTTGATCTTTAGCAGCGGCAAGGCTTTCTAAAGCAGCGTTTGATTTAGAATTGGCTGCCCAGAACAAGACTAACGATGCCTCGGCTCGCTCTGGTTCGATTCCATACCACTTTCCCGTCTCGAATTGACCTTGGATTCGCGGAATTGGGCAGCGCGGATAAAAAGCTGTCGTGTCAATGTTCGGAATTGAATCTTGGGCGGCGATCTGCCGCGGCTTGATCGCCAAATCGAAACGATCGTTGGACTTTTCCGCTAACGCCTTCCGTCCTTCGACCATTTCATAGCGGGTGTTCGTTTTGACGTTTTGGAATGACTCAACAGAACCGTCAGGCCAAACGACTGAGACCTTCTTTACAGAATCCGCGTCGCCCACGCCAAACATTAAGCGTTTGGAAGATTGCGAGAGATTCCCGGAACCTGCTTGGACTGACCGAATCAACGGGGCTTTTCGCCCATCAAGAAATACTTCAACCCGCGCCCCAATCGCATCACGATTGGACTTGGTCCCTTTGAGATCAAAATGCAGAAAGCCGTTGGATGAGTTTGTTTGATTGCAAAAAATTCTTAACTGAGGGCCGGTCCGACTCGTCATCACAACATCCGCGTCACCGTCGCCGTCCCAATCGGTTGTGGCGACACCACGCGCATCCTCGGGCAAATCAAAACCTGAAAGTGACGAGACACTGGCAAAACCGAATTTCCCAATTCCTAAAAAACACCGGTTTCGTTGATTCGCCAAAAACGAGTAACCAACCCGATTCAAATCGGAAACGTCATGGGACGCTGTTGCCACAGCTCGATTCGTTTTGTCACCCAAGTCTTTGGAGAAAATAGACTCAAAGAATGTTCGGTCAACGGATTCCTTCGAGTATCTCGAAAGCCCTCCATTGGTAACCAGCAGATCTTCAAACCCATCATTGTTTAGATCAACGGCCGCTGTCGAATACGCTGACTCAGTAGAGTACATCGGTGAACGCAAATTGAATGGATTGAATTTTGCTTGATTGCCAGTCAACCAAACTCGGCTTTCGCCCAAAAGTAGTTTTGCCAAGTTCGATTCAAGTTGCTTTTCTGGCCGAGTCTTTGACTCTTTGCCCGTTCGTTCTGATTTTAAAATTGAATACAGCGACATCGGCAAATCCGTCGCCACGAAAAAATCTGGTTTTCCGTCCTGATTGAATTCTCCAACCGATACGCTGCGATTTCGGGCTCGGGTCTCCAACCCAACACCGCTGAGACCGACCTTTTGAGAAACTTCGTCGAACCAGCCATCCTGATTTTCGAAAAGCTGATCCGAAGTAAACTCGTTGCTTACATAAAGGTCTTGATCTCCATCAAGATCGTAATCGACCCAAGCTGCCGAACGTGAGAAAAAGGAGTTGCGAGATGTGATGCCGGCCGATTCGGTCGAATCAAAAAAGTTCCAACCTTCGTCGTTTCGCAACAGTACATTCCTACCACCGTCGTCTGCTGATTCGAGATGCACCGGAAACATTGGACTATCGTTGTGCCGGTTGAGGTCTTGATACTTGCACAAAAACAAATCGAGATCACCATCCTGATCGTAATCAGCGCTGACAATGCTGTGTGCATTGCATCCGATCGTCAAACTGTGCTCCAACTGAAAAACACAATCGCCTCGATTAGAAAACAACAACAACCCTTCATCCGTAGAAACGACGACGTCTTGGTCTTGGTCGTTATCAAGGTCGATCAACAGGGCAGCATGTGATTCATCCAAGACATCCAGACGGCTATTGAAACTTGAATCACTGACAGTGCCATCTGCATTTTGGAGCAACAACCTGTTCGGCAATCCGTGTGGTTGGCAAACATAGATGTCGTCCAAGCCGTCGTTGTTAATGTCCCCGACTGCCACTCCGTGGTTGCCAACCATATCGATATTGGGAACCTTGCGGGACCATTGGTCAATTCCATAAACAAATTGTTGTGACCAAGCGTCGCAGTTCTCGAGAATAGAAGCAGTGCAGTCAAGCAACATTTGACCTTCTGAGTTCTTGTTCGAAATCTCTTCTTGAGCAATCACTTCGAGACGAGACAACAGCGTTCTATCACCAACCTCTTTCCAAGTCGATTTCCAAATGGAGTTGGCTTGAATTCCGATCCCATTGGACATTCGCCCAAAGGACTCACCCACCAAAAAGACCTCCGATCCGCCTTCAATTGGTTTCGACTGATAACCCTTGAGGCTGACTCGAATATCGGATGTGTTCACCCATGGTTGCAGCACGTTGGTTGAGAATTCGGTTAAGGAATTTTCACCCAGGAATACGTTTTTAGGATTCTCCGTATCGTTTGAATTTTCCGTATCGTCATTTTGTTTCGACTGCCGGAAACGTTTGACAATCAAAGTCCCAGCGGAATACCGAGTAAGGAACTTCGAACGATCTATTCCAGTGGCTACAAAATCAGGAGTGCAGAAGTCGATGATGCCAGACGTTTTTCCTTTGAGCGCAGCGACAATCTGCTGCTCAAGTTGACCAAGCGAACGTTCAAGCGATTCAGCTTGTTTCACCCGGCGAGTCGCATTTTCATCCAGCGAGTCTGCCAGGAAATTCGGGGAAGCGTTTAGCTCGGGTTGCGTTTGATACATCCCCGGCCTTGTCCTGGCAAGCTCCACCGTTTCTGGCTTTGAGTCGTCAGCAAGATAGCTCGATGCAAACAAGAAGACACAAAGTCCTCCGAGACCGAGATAAAAGTACACGGGCGGCAGTTCAAAGACCCATTCAATGGATCTTTCAAAGAAGTTTTTCATGTTGTTGGGCCAGTTGAGAATCCATTCACAACGGTTGGGAACCGTTACAATCCATGACGAGCGTCATTCAGTGCGGGACCACATTATCAGAAACTGGCTCCGTTCCGACAATACGCATCTGAACCAATATTTGGCGTGATCTGCCATTAGCCGACAAGTATTGGTTGGCCTTGACCCAGATCGAACGTTCCGAATTAGCCACGTTAATGCTCCTTCTAACACCGTCAGAACTCTTGACGAGTTCCGCTACCAGAGATTCCGTTACTAAAAATTCGGC